>NZ_CP019342.1:2520632-2835711 GCF_002117085.1 Nonlabens tegetincola
TGCTACAATAGAGAAAGATTATTTAAACGCATGGCGTGTAAAAGCAAATGCTCTTAAAAATAACGACATTAACGGTGTTTCAGATTTTTACACAAAGCGCTCATTGGGAAAACTAAAATCTATTATCGACTATAATATTAAAAACGGAACAACCGTTGAGATGACCACGCTAGAGCATCATCCTAAAATAGAGTTTATGAGCGAGGATGGTCAAATTGTGGTTATATCAGATACCGAAGTACTTCAATATCAAAAAACGTATCAAGATAATCAGATAATCGATGAACAAAACACATCAAATGACTATAAGGTTGTATTACTATTACAGGATGGTCATTGGCACATAAGGCATTTAGTTTCAACAGGCGTGCGTTCTATAACCTCAAATTTTGAAACCTTACCACTGCACAGTAAAGTAAGAGGAATTAATTATTACCCTCAAAAATTTCCTTGGGATACCTTTAATGATAGTATTACAAAGGCCACTTTTGATTCAGATTTTAAGCTGCTTAAAAATCAAGGCATCAATACGATTAGAATTTTTATTGGGTATGAGGATTTTGGAAAGGAATACGTACAAAGTAAGAAAGTTAATAAACTGCTCGAGCTATTAGATAGCGCTCATTCCAATGATCTAGACGTATTGGTAACTCTATTTGACTTTTATGGTAATTATGATATCGAAGACTGGACAATGACCACACAGCATTTAAATCAATTGATTCCACAAATAATGAATCACCCAGCTTTATTAGGTTATGACTTAAAAAACGAGCCAGATCTCGATTACGAAAACCGAAGTCGTTCCATGGTAGATTCGTGGCTTGAACAAATGATTTATCGTTTAAAATTACTAGACCAGGATCATCCAGTCACTATAGGTTGGTCAAATGCACAAGCTGCGACAGGATTAAATGAACATGTAGACTTTGTATCTTTTCATTATTATGAAGACCTAGATGAATTATCAAATAAGTGGGAAAAACTTCGTTCTCAAATCCCTGAAAAAGAAATTGTTATTACCGAATATGGATGGAGTTCTTACACAGGAATACTGGGTTTGAGTTCTAGTGAAAAAGAACAAGCAGAGTATCATAAAAAAGCCAACTCAATCCTCAAAGAGAAGAAAATTCCTGCTATGTCCTGGACTTTATATGATTTTAATCAAGTTCCTGATAAGGTAACAGGAATATTGCCATGGCGCCGAAATCCTCAAAAATTCTATGGATTTATCGACGTCCATGGCAATAAGAAACCAACCTTTAAACATTTATCTAATTAACAACCTGTAAATGGTTAACAGACTTATATTCAGTCTGTAATTCATCAAAAACATCGACATATAATTGTGCAATCTTACTCATAGGATAAGCAGTTGCAGCCTCAAAATTTGAACGAGCTATAGCGCGACGGTGAGCGTCGTTTGTAAGTAATACTTCAATGGCATCTGCCAAACTAGTAATACTAGTAGGCTCAAAAAACTCACCTCTATAACCTTCTTCTTTAGTAAGTAGAGCTAGGTCTCCTAGATCAGGCATTACTACAGCCTTACCATAACTTCCTGCTTGATGCAGTACTCCAGAACTACCAGTAGTAGATGTATATGGGAATATAACGATATCGCTTTCGCGAAAGATTACAGGCACCTCATCCTCTTCTACATATCCAGTAAACGTTACCTTTTCAACGCTACTGTATTTCTTTTTAACACCTTCTAAATATCCAGGAACGTTTGGGTTATCAGTTCCTGCAACTATTATCTCAATATCTAAGTGAGTTCTTTCACGTACTAATTCTACAGCCTCGATCATATTCTCAACCTTTTTATAAGTTCCAAATTTGCCAAAGGTCATCACCTTCAACGCGCCAGTATTTGCATCGTAGCTAGGTTCTTGTTGAGGAGTTTCAAAAGTTCCATGAGGTATAAGCCTTACATTACTTGCGTTGTATTTCTCTTGTAAAATGGTTACATATTTCTGCATAGTAACGGCTACAACATCTGCTTGTAATATGAGTCTAGTAAGTAAAGAGCCTATTAAGTTATAAGCTTTCTTAAGGATAATGTTATTTGTAAAACCGGCACTAGATAAGTCTACTTCCTCAAGAATGTTATGCAGCAAGACAACTGTTGGTATTTTTTTTAGTTTACACATTAAGGGTAACATTAAACCTAATGCAGCAGCTACTTTTTTGTCTCCGAATTTCATAAATTGTAGGTTGAATAAAACCCGATCTGGATTAGTCTCGTTAATTGCTTTAGTAACCGATTTTAAGTTCCAGTAGCTATTGAAGGACCAACATTCTTTGACAGTTATGATGCAATCATCATTTTTAAAACTTAAATCTTTTTCTTCAACTGTGTGATCAGTTAATAATACAATCTCTGAAATTTTTTCATGATCACTTAAGCTTTTTACCAAATGGAAAGCATACTCATTTAGTGTGATTTTACTAGGAGGAAACGATGTTACGACTGCGATTTTCATTGATCTTTGTTTTTAATGTCTATACAAATATGCCTAGTTTTAAACGTGTTAATCAGTCAAAAACGATTGCACACCTATATGTGTAGACTAAATGCCAGTTGGTGTAGATGAATGGTTTTGATCTGTTTTTGATTGATAGAAGTATAATACTTGTCCAGTAAGAAGCACAACCATAGCTATTATTTGAACTAGTACAACTGTGTGAAGAGAATCATGAAACCAGTAAATCATTGCCACCTGCATCATTCCCATAATCCCAGAAATAATTACAGGAATATAATTTCCTAATGATAAGAAATAATACGAGAATATATTTGCGATTGCAAACAATGAGGTTGCCACAGCGTATTTCCACAACAATGGTGCTATTTCTAAATACTCATCACCAAACAGTAAGCTTACTATGGTTTCTGGTAAAAGGATAGTTCCAATAACAATTACCATACACAATAAGGTGATATAACTTACATATTTAAACAAAATCTGAGTTGTGTTTTTATTGTTTTTTTTCAGTTCGATTACTTTAGGAAGTAAGAGCATTACAAACATCCATGCCATGAAGTAAACTACTCGACCTATTAAAGCAAGAGAAGCATATAATCCTGCATCATAACTGTTGAAAAAATGCTTCACTAATAAAATGTCGCTATTATTTATAATGATTTGAGTAAGTTCATAGAATAGGGTAACAATAAAAAAGTGTTTCACAGGTCGACTTAAAATCAGACTGGATTTAATTGACATTCTCTCAATGAAAGGCATCAATTTGAAGGGGAAGAAACCTGCGATTAATGAAATCACGATACCTATGGAAACACTTATTATGGGTTCTAATTTTGGTATGAATAAAAGAAAACTGACAGTTAAAATTAACCTAGTTACCATTTCCAATTGATAGGTAATGGATAAAGGTTTGAATTGATTATTTCCTTGAAGAAAACCCCTATTTACACTCAATATAAAGTAAACAGGAACCGCTGTTCCAAAAATCACAAACATGATAGAATTTTGAGTTTGTAATGCTTGTTGAAGCCACTTTGATAAGGCAATAATTATTGCACCGATGATAATACCGGTAATCACAGACAGTTTAAATATTGAATTGATGAATGAGGATAAATCAAAATATTCTAATAAGGCGCTAAATTTTGTAGTAACCAGCTGAAATGTCATGGCTAAAAATGAAAGTACTAATAAAAAAGTAACGAGTACTGCTGCATCTGCAAATTGCGATGGCCCCAATAGCCTTCCCAGAATTAAATTATAAAAATAATTACCACCGTTCACCAATAGAACACTTAACATAAATAATTGTTCTGAGGTAATTTTTTTGATTTAAGGAAGGTACTGGCTAACATTTTAACTTTTTTAAATTATTGTTTTAAGCAGCTTGATTATCTCTATACTCGTTATAAATATCTTTGTAACCTCTACCAGAGATAGTAATATTGCAATCAGTTCTTAGAGATAAAGAAAGTATAGTAAGTAGTGCAGCAACACCTGTTCTATCAATCAGTGATAGGTTATCTATATTGATATCAATAGAGTTCTCAAACCCTTGCAATAATTTTATATGATTTAATAATGGTTTTGCAGTGGTTAAATCAAGCACTCCAGTTAATTCATAAATCCCGTTTAATTTGTTAATTTGTAAAGACATAATATTGATATTTAAATGATTTTTATTTTTTATTCTCTACAAAGATGCTCTAGCTTAAAGGCTTAGATTGGTTATTTTCGTTTAATCGCATTTTACTGTAGACCAGTGGTAATTATCTTTAGTCTAACCCGATTTACCTATGATTTTATGAAAACGTATGTTTTAATTTCCTTTATAATAACATTGTTTTGTTGTAATAGACTTTATTCACAGGAAATGTCAGAAGGGTTTAAAATGCTAGAGAAAGGTCAATTTAGAGAAGCCCAAGTTTTTTTTAATCAGGTTTTACAGGGTTTTCCTAACAACAAAACAGCAAAGCTTTGTTACGCTAGGGCGACCGGCCTCAATGATAACCCTAGGTTAGCAAAGAATATGTTTGTTGATTTACTGGATGAATATCCCAATGATTTTGAAATTAAACTTAATTATGCCGAGTCCCTTCTTTGGAACAAAGAGTTTCAAAAAGCTAAAGAATACTACGAGAAATTACTAGGATCCCAACCGAATAGTTTTCCAGCTGTATTAGGATATTCAAATACTCTTTCAAATCTAAAATTATATGATCAAGCTATTATTTATATCAATAAAGCTCTTGAATTAGAACCTAACAATGCCAATGCTCTTACCTCTAAAAAGTACATACATTTAGGATATTCAGATTCTCTAGTAAAAAACCAAAAAACTCAAGCAGCTATAAATACCTTGAATGAAGTAAATAAATTAATAAAGGAGGATACTGAATTACTTCAGGTGCTAGCTAATACCTACTTGATCTCAGAAAAAATAGATAGTGCATTTATTACTTATAAGAGAATAAATAAAACAAGAACTGACAGTATTATTTCATTAAACGGTATTGCCTTGGTACAACATTTAAAGAATCAGGATAAAAAAGCTTTAAAAACAGCTTCAAAATCGTTAAGCCTGATAACTTCAAATATTGAACCCAATGCGGTTGCAAGAACACATGAACGGTATGTGCAAGCTCTTATATGGAACTCCAAGTATAAAAAAGCAAGTGATAAAATTGAAATGCTTTTAAACGATTATGGTAATGAAAACTGGATACTAGCATTAAGAGCTACTAACAATGTTTATAAAAGTAATTTTAAATCAAGTATCAAAGACTACGATAAAATTTTAAATAATGATTCATTATCCTTTGACGGTAATTTAGGTAAAGCAAACTCATTAAAAGCATTAGGCCTTTACCAACAAGCCTACCTTAAAGGAATTCAAACATTAGACATTTTTAATCAACAAAAAGACGTTACTAAGTTTCTAAAAAATATAGATCAAAGTTTTACTCCATACTTAAATATCAAACCTAGCTATAGCTTTGATAATGGTGAAAATGAGGCGTATAGTTCACAACTCACACTAAAAGTTCCTATGAGTGCAAAATGGGAATTACTAGCAGATTATACTTATAGAAATACAAGTAATGATTTGTTATCTACTACAGCAACCGCACACTCATTCCAATTAGGATCTAAATACACGATAATTCCAAAAATTGATTTAAAAGGGTTGTTGGGTGTCATTAACACTAATAGTGAGAATACTAACCAAAGTCAGGTTGTCACAAACCTCTCACTCAATATTAACGCTCTCAAATTACAATCCTTATCACTAGGTTATCAACGCACTCTAGAGAGTTTCAATGCAGCTTTACTAGATAGACAATTGATTCAAAACAACTATTATGTAAACTATAATCTAAGTACCAATTTCAACTTAGGATGGTTTACTCAATATTATTATACCTCGCAGAACGATAATAATACTCGTAATTTGCTTTTTACCTCATTATATTATAACATTTTCAAAAAACCTGTTCTTAAAGCAGGTGTAAACTACCAATATATAAGCTTTAAAAATCAAGTGCCTACCACATATTTTAGCCCTAGCAGTTTTAATGCTGTAGAAATTTTCTTAAACCTTAATAGAGATCTTAATTCGATTAAGATTAATCAATGGTATTACGATATTAATCTTGCTACAGGTTTACAAGTCATAGAGGACAATCCTAGTCAATCTACCTATCGTGTACAGGCCAAGTTGGGTTACAAATTGTCAGATCGAGCTTATATTGATTTATATGGATTGCAAAGTAATATTGCGTCAACAACTACCGCTGGTTTTACGTTTACTGAATTCGGTTTGAACCTTAGATGGTACATTACAAAAAGACCGCTATTTAATTTTTCAGAAGCAAAAAAAATGGAATAAAAAAAGACTCAGATTACTCCAAGCCTTTTTTCTGTCTTCCCTCGCTTTGCTCGGTCGCGAAAACATAACTAACCACAATTCCTTATACCTATTGTTTCACGAGTTTCCCCATAAAAGATTCGTTGTTTGATGTAAGAATTTTATAAACATAATAGCCTTTTTTAAGCGAAGTCACATCATATTTAAAGCTATTCTCAGTTTCTAACAAAGATTCAGTTTTATGATCTATCAATCTTCCATTCATATCATATATGTGTAGTTCAATTGAACTTGTAGATACTGGCAACTTAAAGTAGGCAGTTGTATTAGCCGGATTTGGATACACCATAACCTGTGCAATAGCATCGTAATTTTGGTTCACCGACAACGTTGAGAATTGACCGATTTTTAAATCATTGATATTTATTGAAAATGGAATAGTTGTGGAATAATCACTTATAACTGAAAAAACAATAGTTTTAATGTCTGGATAAGAGAATGAAACTCCTGATCTATTTTCAAATTCATTTATTCTTATCGTATGAGTAGTAGTGTTTCCCTGATTAGCCGGAATGGTAAAGGTATACCTGTCAGTCCAGGCGACATCTGCATTTGGAACCAGAACAACCTCTACATCTTGGTCGTTGTTTAAATCAAATTGAATGGTGTCATAATTTGTTATATCCAGACTTTGATCACCAGGTAATAGGTGTCTAAAAAGGTTGATATTACCCTTTACATTACCAGTTACAATAGGATTACGTTCCACATGATAAACATTTGGTGAAACCGAAGTATTACTCGCATTAATATCAAACTGTGATACAGTTGCATAGGTGTCTAGATAGTCCAGTCCCCATGGTCCATCAGCTAGATATAGAGTGTCGGGCTGTGAAGATCCTGTATTGATAGAAAATCCAATATCAAATAAGCCACCAGTTGGAATTATTATATCTTCTTGATAGGCGCCTGAAAGATTAATGGATTGCGTGATGTTTTGTCTTCCAGATTGTTCTGTTACAGACAAATTCCCAGAAAAATTCATAGTTAAAACACCAGTTTTATTTGTGATAGTAAGGTGTAGCGCTCCATTTTTATAGTAACCAGAATTTACGAACACCTCTGGTACTGTAGCTGTCATGGTAGTATTAACTACAGATTGTGATTGATTAAAGTTGCTTAGGATACCATTAGTAATTGCAAAAACCTGTGAAAAAGAACTTCCCCATACTTGAAAATTATAATAATCTCCTGTAGGATACTGGCCTATTTCCCACAAACTATATAGTTCATTTTGAGCACCGTCGTGTTTAATGGAAAACCCCAATGCGTACTCTACCTCACCATTGGCTCGAGTTATTTTTGAACTTATCATGGGATACCCATTTACGGTTACTACACGTACGTCGTCCAGTGAGGAATTATTTAATCGATCGCAAATAACTTTGGAATGATCGTATATAGATCCTGTTGTACTAGTTGCTAGAACAGCCGCTACGCGATTACTTTGTTCATAATAATCTACTGATAAAACTTCATTTGCATTGGTAATTCCTATAAGATCTTGCGGTGTAGACACTTGTGCCACTTCAGTTCCATACATTCCTGTATTAGGAATGTAGGCGTCTAGAGTCGTTTGAGTTCCGCCGTTTTTTGAAATGTACGAGGTAAAACTCTCTTGATTTTTCTTATTTGATTGATGGTTTTCTTTAGATCGTTTAAAATTTCTAACTGCAACTAAGCTAGCTAGCTTACCATCACTTTCTAAACCACCCGTATTTCCCGATGTTACAGTTGCCGATTTGCTTACATCGGCATAATTTGTTGTTCTCAATGCAGTGTATGGATTTGCAGAAACGTAAAATACAGCATCATTAAAATCATTATCGCACGAGCCGTAATCTCTTCTTACATCTTCAAATCCTAGTATGATTCTTTCGTTTTCAGCATCTTGTAGCAAGACACTATGATGCTGTAGTTCGGGTAGGGCTTCTGGGTTAAAGTCTGGGTTTGAGTGTACAGCCCAAAGCGGATTACCTATAGAAGATGTAGAACTATTCCATGCATTTGCCAGAAGAACCCATCCAATTCCCGTTCCTGCAGGAAAAGTTCCTATTTTAACTTTATCACCAGCTAATAATCCGCCACCGCTGTATAGAGCAGATACGTTAGGAAAAATAATTGTTATGTCTGATGGAGTAGGAGCTGTAACTGGAGGATTATTAATATCATAGGTATAAAAACCTAAAACATTCTTATAACCTGCACCTTCACTTACGAAGGTTACCCAAACGTCTGCTAGACTATCAATAATAAGATCGGTATCGTATCCAGCTGTTATATAGTGAGGATTGTAGATGGGAACGGGATAACCTTCTGGCAAAGAATAGCCCACCATATCCATAGTGTCGCTACCTACCACATCACCTGGGTTTTCTAAATATAAAGGTGTGCCCATGGAATCATAGGCTCCTAGATATTGATAACCTTGAGCCCATATTACTTGAGATACGAATAACAAAAGGAGTAGTATTTTCTTCATCTTGACTTTGTTTATATGTGTCAAAATTAGAAGTATAAACGACCTTGTTAGGTGTATTTTCGCTAGACAGGCGTTAAGTGTAGTTGAATGGTTTGATCAGTTAGATTACTGGATTCTTTTATAGGTGGTTAACACGCTTTCGCGAAAGCGTAATATGTCGCATCTACTACAATAAATTTAATCTTTTCATTAAGATAGGGCGATTGGACCTACTTACTGGAACGATGTCCTTTTTAATCAATACACAATTGTCCTCAATATCAATGATCTTTTGAACGTTAATGATGTAAGAACGGTGGACCTTAAGAAAGGTATTATCAGGTAATTTTTCCTCAATTTTCTTTAATGTGCTGTGTACGATATAGTTCTTTGTTTCAGTTTTAATCATAATGTAATCGCCTTTGGCTTCAACTAAATAAATGGAAGGCATATCGATTTTAATGAGTCTTCTGTCAATGTTTACATATAGAATATCATCTTCGTTAAGGCTTACATCGGCTTTTTGCTTTTCGACTTTTTTAGATTTAAACTGTGTAACGGCTTTTTGAACAGCTTTATTAAACTTATTAAGGTCAATGGGTTTAATTAGATAACCTACAATACACTCATATTCAAAAGCTTCAATAGCAAAATTAGGGTCTGACGTGGTGAGTATTACATTAGGTGGATTTTTAATGGTTTGAATAAAGTCCATACCATTAAAATTGGGCATGTGAATATCCAGAAAGATTAAATCAACAGTGTGTTGATTGAGGTATTTCATGGCGTCGATAGCATTTGAAAACTGCTCGATAATTTGTAAACCTTTTATATCACTACAGTAATTTTCAATGATTAATCTTGCCGTAGCTTCATCATCTATGATAATACATTTCATTTTGCTGGCTATTCTAGTGTTTTTAAGTAGGTAGACATGCTGTTAAGAATAGCTTCAAACTCTTTATGCAAGTCGTAATTACCTTCTCTTATTTCATCCTCATATTTAACGGCTGTTTGATAACCGTTTTCTAGCCCTAAGATACTTATTTTATGTTTGAGTTTATGAACAGCCTCTGCAGTTTTGGTTTGTTTTTTTTCATTAAAGGCTTCATGATAGACCTTTACCTCATCGGGAAATTCCAATTTGATGACCTTGATTAATTTTTCTTCAAATACTTTATCGCCTCGACAAAGCGCATCTATATAGGAGCGGTTGGGTTGTTCTGTCATGTTTTAGGTAGTGTAAAATAGAATGTGGTTCCTATTCCAGGCTCAGATTCTATCCAAATTTGTCCGTTATAATACTCGATAATTTTATTTACTATTGAAAGGCCTATTCCCGAAGAACCTTTTTTATTCTCGAGTTTTTCAAATGTTTTGAATATTTTTTGATGGTATTTTTTATCGATTCCTATACCGTTATCTTTTATGTAAAAGATACCTTTTTCACTATTGTTGTAACCTATTTCAATATAACCTTGTTCTTTGTCATTATAGGTTATAGCATTGGTAATCAGGTTTTGGAATAGTTGTCGTACTCTGTAGGTATCACCTTTAATAACTGGTAATTCATTAACTACAAGTTTTATATTTTCAGGAACAACTATGGAGTTTATGATTTCAGAAATTATCTTGTTAGGATGAACATCATAAAAATCGGAATTGTGTTTGTCGATACTAGAATATTGTAGAATACCATCAATAAGGTTATCCATTTTGAGAACATTTTCTCTTACTGTTTCAAGATGTTGTTGCCCAGTAGCATCTAGTGAGTTTTTATAATCTTCTTGAAGCCAGGAAGATAATGTGTCAATACTGCGTAAAGGAGATTTTAAGTCATGGGAAACCATATGAGCATAATCACTTAACTCTTGATTTCTGGCTTCTAAATTATTTAATAAATTTTGCTGTTCTTCAAATGCTGTACTCGCACGCAAGCTAGTTGTAAACTTGTCAATTACCGGTTTTAATTGAGCTAATTCTTTTTGATTTAAATTATTTTTTTTGGTATACAGAAATAAAAACCCAATAGTTTTTAAATTATATACAGCAACATGACCTTGTTTTAAAGTAATCGGAGATAGTTGATTTAGAATCTCATGTTTTTCAACATCGAGCAGTATGTATTCATTATCAATTATAGACAATGGCAGTTCTGATCCTTGGACTCTTAAACTTGTTCCTTTTGGTAAAGAATAAACAGTTTCAAAATAATTTTCTTTTCCTTTAAGTACCCAAGCTGCATTCAAGTTTTGACGCTTGAGCAGCAACTTTATAAATGACTCGCAATTATTTTTGAAATCCAAAGATTTCCCAATAGCCATTGCGTATTCATATAACTGTAAGACCTCAAGTATGTGATTTTGTATTTGCATTATTCAAATAATCCTACTACAACTGTTTTATTATAGAATTCAAGAAACCCTTCACCGTATGACGATATTTCACCCAACGTGAGCGCACCACTTATTGAAATATGTGGATATTTTTCTTTTAGTGTTCCCGTTATTGAGCGAAGTTCTTTATCAAAATCAGTTTCTAGAAACAGTACCCTAGAAATACAGTCAATTATTATTGCCTTTCTCGGTTTGCTAGCGTGTAACAGACTTTCTTGTGCAGCTTGTTCAGCTGCTTTTATTAGTGAATTATTGTCTCCATTCAAAATATCAACCAGTGAGTTGTCCTCTAATTCGGCGATACAAATTATCTCTCCTTTCTCATTAGTCATTAAAGGATCTCTTACAATGCACTCACCATCGTTTTTAACAATACCAAAAGGGTAACCCTTTGCAATATCAAAAAAGTTATCATCACTGAATTTTTTGTTAGAGTGCTTTTCTACAACAGTTTTATAGATTTCGAACGGGTTTTGCCAGTTTATCTCTTGAATAACATCACCATCAGCTTTGGTAACGATATAAGGGCCGTCAACTTTACTCCATCCATGTTTTACTCCAATATGGGATGACATTTTAACAATACTGTAGACCGCTGCGTCCTCAAAAAATCCTTCATTAGTAAATACACATGGTTTTTGTTGAAGTGACAAACTACCTGCGCCACCGCCAAAATAATTCGTTTGCATTCCATAATTTTCATACAATGTACTCATGTAATGAGAAATATTGGAAGTCAAACCGTCAACGTAGGTGATTATACTGTAGGAACCATCTTGAAATTCAAATTTTGGAATAGTGTAATTGGTTGAACTTAATTCTTTTATCAAACAAATCTTTTCTAAATTTTGTAGGGTGTTGATTACTATACCTTGTTCAATAACCTGATTGTTATGAATGACTTTTGGGAAGATCCCACCCATAAAAGTGACTCCAATCTCATTGAGATCATCAACTAATGCTGGAATATCCAATTCTGTATGTTCTGCAACAGCAATTAAAGCACCGTGAGCACCTACGTGATCTTTAATATCCAGAGCAATTTCTTTGCTAGTGTTAGACGTGATTAACATAGTTATTTCTTTAAGGTAAAATAAAAAGTGGTTCCTTGATTAGGAGTACTATCTAGCCATATTTCTCCACCATGTAAATTGACTATTTTTTTTACAATTGAAAGACCAATTCCTGACGAGTCTTTAGAGTGATGAAGGGCATGAAAAATTTTAAAGATTTTTTGATGATATTGCTCTTCAATTCCTATCCCATTATCCTCAATCGCAAACTCGTAAAAACTACCTTGATCTTTACAGCTAAGGGTAATAATACCAAGGTCTTTATCATTGTATTTAATGGCATTAGCAATTAAATTTTGGAATAATTGCTGTAGTTTAATTTTATCACCATTTATAATAGGGAATTTATTATTTATCTTGAATTGAATGTGATCTGGAACGTAGATCATTTCGATTACCTCGCTTATTAAGCTTTCCAGATTCACTTTTTTGAAAGCTTCTACGTTTTTGTCTAAAACGCTATACTCGAGAATTCCACTAATTAATGATTCCATTTTTTCTAGAGTAGACTCAATCAACTCAATATTTTGAATACTGGAATCGTTTAAAATACCTTTATTGTCTTCTCTTAACCAAGATACCAATGCGTTAATACTACGCAATGGTGATTTTAAGTCATGAGAAACTATGTGAGCATATTCTTTTAACTCATTATTACTTTTTTCTAGACTTTTAACTAGATCTTCCTTTTGTAATTGAAGGTTCTTAAAATCTGTAATATCAAGATGAATTCTTATTGATCCTAATTGATTTCCTTTTACATCAACGTTTTTAATACCACTAGATAACCAATATTTAGTTTCTTGATTCTTGTTTTTAATTTTTAGTTCATAAGTATAAGATCCGTCATCAATAAGTTCTGTTTCATCGGGATTAAAAATTTTCTTTTCTGCTTCAATTAAAAGAAAGTCTTTTCCATTTCTTCCGATAAGCTCTTCTTCTTGATAGCCAGTCATTTCAATGAATCTCCTATTTACTAGTTGAATTTCGTCTTTTGAGTTTACTTCAACTAGACCGATATTCATATTATCAATGATAGACCTATACTTTATTCTTTCAGCCTCAACAGCCTTTTGATAGGCCGCATCTAACGTAATATCGCGTACTATACCTTGTGCTGCAACAGGTTTACCTTCTTCGTTTTTGATAATACTAGCATTGATATGGACTAACCTAGTTTTTCCCGATTTAGTGTGGATGTGAATTTGAAAATTAGTAATAGAACCTTTGGTGATTAATTTGTTAAAGCCATTAGCAACATGGTCAAGATCATTGTCTTTTACTAACTCTAATAAACTAAATTCTTTTTCTTCATTATTCTGTTCCAATAACTCTATCGCAGAATCATTCATTTTAAGGACTTTACCTTGTAGGTCCATAATAACATAAGCATCTACTATGTTTTCAAAAACGCCTTGTAATTGCGAGTTTTTTTCATAAATAAGCTTTTCAAGCTGTTGGTTACTACTCTTAAGTTCTTGAGTTAACTTATATAAATCTGCAGACTTTTCTTCTAGAATTTTTTCAGCTTGTTTACGAGCCATTTTTTCTCTAGATAAAGCCCTTTTTAATATGTCTATTTCGTTTTGTGACATTTAAGCATAGCTTATATCAAATCTTACTTCAGTTCCTAATTCATTGAGTTTATAGAACTCGATATTTACAGGAGTTTTAAACAGCTTGAATGTTTCTGTCATCAATCCTTTACAAAGCATATAGAGAGCCTTATCTGATTTGTAAATTATCTTCATTGAATCAGAATTTTTCTCTTGTATTTCAAAAGTTGGTAGTTGAGCTTCGGGATATATTTTTTTTACTTCAACATGAATGTGATTTTCGATAGAGGCTACGAGATCCATGGGATCTTTATAATGCTCCACGATATTGGGATGCATATTGATTAAAGCAGCAAACAAATGTTCTGCATAAACGAGTAATAAATCATCCACAGAAATATTAGTGTTCTTACTTAAATGGGTAATGAGTTGTAACATTTCTGAAAATTCGTAGGTTCCAACCGAGGTATATATCCCTTGAGATTCCAATTCAGATTCATTGATAATGGTATCAACCATCGAGAGTCCGAATTTTTCTTCTACTAGTTCTAAAAATTCTGTGAATATGATTCCTTTCATTCTTATAAGGTGATTAGTTCATTTATACTCCAGTAAGATAAGAGTTTTTCCATTTTAAAAACGTAATCTTCATATTTTAAAGGTTTAAGAACATATCCTGCCACACCTATTTTATAACATTCCAATAGATCACGATGATTACCCGATGTTGTAAGAACAATTACAGGAATGTAGCGCAATCTGTCATCGTTCTTTAACTTTTCTAAAAACTCAATACCATTAATTTTTGGCATATTTAGGTCTAACAAAATAATGTCCGGTAAACTATCTTTTTTATTTAGAATATCTAAAGCCTCTTCACCATTACTGGCTTCTATAAGTTGATGTTTTATTTCTTGAGAGTTAATAACACGATTGACTTTCATCACTTCAATAGTATCATCTTCTAAAAGTAAAATTTTAAGGGAACGACCTTTCATAACGGTAAAATTGTGCAGCAAATTAGCATGTATGCTCAAAATCTCAGCTCCATTATCGATGACTACACTTTTAAGTGTCGACGGATGGCAGTTAAGTGTCGACGAATGGTTTTTCTCTTTGCGCAATGCATTAAGTCACCTTTTGTCTTTTACGTAATAGTAAAGAAGTAACGAGTTATAAATTAATTACATAAAGTATTGTAAAAACAAAAAAGCCACTCAGTAAACTGAATGGCTTTTCAAGTTGTGGGCCCACCTGGGCTCGAACCAGGGACTTTCTGATTATGAGTCAGATACTCTAACCAACTGAGTTATAGGCCCGAAAGAAGTTGTTTTATTTCTTTCTTCCTTTAAAAGGACTGCAAATTTAATCTATTTGTCGGTTGTAGCAAATTATTCTGTTATTTCTTGACATAATTCTACTAGGACACCATTACTGTCTTTTGGATGTACAAACGCAATAAGCTTATTATCAGCACCTTTCTTAGGTTCTGCATTTAAAATAGTGAACCCTTCTTTTTTCAGCCTTTCTAGTTCTTCATAGATGTTTTCAACAGCAAAAGCCACATGATGTATTCCTTCTCCTCGTTTTGCGATGTATTTTGAAATAGCGCTGTCTTCATGCGTAGCGGCCAAAAGTTCAATTTTATTCTCGCCGCTCATGAAAAAGCTAGTCATAACGTGCTCACTAGCTACTTCTTCTTGTTTATAAGGTTTTCTTCCTAATAACTTGGTATAGGTTTCGTTTGCTTTATCGAGATCCTTTACGGCTATACCTAAATGTTCAATTTTACCTAGCATAAAAGTTTTTTTCAAAAATACTACATAAGTATTATTGACAATTTTTAAGCTGTTCAATAGTCCCTTCTTTTCCCCATCTAGGTGCATAACCATCTGGAGTTTCTTTTTCAAATAACTCAAGTGCGGTATCAAGTTGACTGCAGTAAGGTGTTATGTCTTTACCAAAAAACTTGGCACTACCTATTAACCATTGTGCCCTGCTAGTCACTACTCGTGGATTATTAGGTGTTAACTTCATAGCTTTCTCATAGATCGCTGTTACTTTAGGTGATAACTTCATACCATAAGCGCTACTATCCATGGTTATATAAGCAGTATAAAGTAGTGCTTGTAAAACCATAACCTCTGTATTATCCGGTGAAATTAGTAAGGCATTATCAATTTGTTCTTGCGCTTTTTTCAAGTACAGTGCAGTTTGATCTTTTGGGTTTTGTCCCCAAGAACTATTTAGATAACAAAACGCAGCATAATAAGTTGGCAACCAATTTTCTTTTTCTACTCTCGCGATTTGTTCAAATTGGGGTGCGGCTTCAATCAAGTCTGTTTTCATCGAGGTGAATGCTTTGTTCATGGCTTTTTCATAAGGTGATTGAGCAATGACTTGTTGACTGATACATATTACTAGTAGTAAATAAAGAGTTTTCATAATGTTTTGTTTTAAATATGATACAAGTTTATGTGTGAGTACGCTTTCGCGAAAGCGTAATTAACCCAACTGTTATTTAATAGTACTGAGTTGTTGGTCTTATAAATTATCCAATTGATTATCGTTACCACCTATCGTCCAGAAAAATCCAAGGAAAATAAACCTATCTGCAGCTTGCCCTATGGTTCTACGGTCAAATTGCGCATTTGAGTTTTGTGTATTACTATATTGATAACCAAATACATTATCACGACCTAAAACGTTGCTTACAGATAGATACAAGATTTTTTGATCATCGATGAGGTAAGCCCAGCTCATATCTAAAGATTGGAATGATTTTGCCTTGCTGTTTTGAAATCCGCTACTGTTGGGATCGGTATAAGGTCTACCACTTGCTAGATTGTAAGTAAGACCTAATTGAGACTTCCAATCTTCTACCCAATACTTAGTTACGATACTCAAATTATGATCGGTAGCAAAATTAGGAGTTGCCTGTTCAGGAAAGTTTCTAAATTGTCTTTCAGTGTCTAAATAACTATAACTTACCCAGTATTCAAGGTTTTTCAAGCTTTTGTCATCTCTCCAAAATACGTCTAACCCTTGCGCATATCCATCACCAGTTGTATTAAATGAACTATTTATCTCTGGCATACTCGTATCATATCGTAATAATTGGTTATAGTTTTTTCGATAAGCTTCAATACGTAGCATGCGGCCATTTTTCTTATATAAATAATTAGCTATAAAATGGGTTGCTCTTTGATTATCTAGCCTTGACTCATATTGCAGAGCTTGATCTGTTTGCGGTTGGTAAAAATCTCCATAGGCGAGAGAGACCTGACTGTGATCAGTTAAACTGAGTGCTGCGCTCAATCTAGGTGAGACATTAACTTTTTGTAGGTGATCATAATAATCGGCACGTACGCCTATCTTAAAGGCCAGGCTTTTATTGGCAAATATTTCAGATTCAGCATAGGCAGCAGTATTGGAAAAAGTGATCCCTGATTTAAAGCTTTCATTAGTTAATGCAACGTCTTGATTGGTGTTAATAGAGAACTGTTCTACACCATAACTCATATTAAAATAATTGCTATACCGTTTATTTGTTTTTACTTTTAAATGGGTAGCATTTTGCTGTGTTCTAATTCTAGTTTCTGATATCTTTAATTGGTTGCGGTCATGGGAAAAACTTGCTCCTGATTCTAATGACCACTCGTTACCTAATTCAACTTCGTAATTTAAATTACCATAAAGATTGTTGTTATTAAGTCCAAAGAAAATTCCATCTGGTAAATTAATGTCTTCTTGAATGAGACTAAAATCGGAATAGGAATAGGCTCCATAGGCTTTGAACAGGCCTTTGTTAGTTTTTTTACGATATACAGCTTCACCTGCGAGAGATTGATATGGGTCTTCAAACTGATTGTTTTGAGGGATGAGCTCGTTGTAAGGGCCTAGGTTAAAGTAGGATGCGTTTACAGTAATACTTTCGTTATCCCAAATTTCTGTTCTACTAGCTGATGCTCCTACGGTCATGACAGATAAATCTGTACGTTCCTCGAGCGGTAGATCGGTTGAGTTTAGAAGTAAAACTCCGCTCAGTGCATTACCATATTCTGCGCTGTAACCACCAGTGGAAAAAGAAATGCCATCAAATAAGAAAGGAGAAAACCTACCACGAGTAGGAATGTTTCCTGTAACGGGTAAGAAAGGTTGAAAAACTCTACTACCATCGATGAAAATTTGTGTTTCATCTGCCTGACCACCTCTTATGAATAAGCGTCCGTCATCTGGATTTGCGCTGGTTCCAGGAAGTGTTTGAAAAGCGCCTATAACATCTCCTAGCGCACCTGCAGTAGTAACAATGTCTAAGGGTTTTAAAGCGTTAGTTTTTGAATTATCTCCAGCACTAAAGCTACCTGCACTAATCACAACCGTGTTAAGTGAATTCATGCTTTCGCGCAAGCGTACTTTGATTTCTTGCATTTGGCCTACGCTTGCGTTATGCCTAAACTCATCATATCCTATAAAAGTAATTACAAGGGTATGAGCACCTGTTTGGGTAGTGGTAAAGTTAAATACTCCATCCATGTTTGTAGTCGTTCCATCATAGGTGCCTTCTAAATAAACATTGGCACCTAGAACTGGTGTACCATCTGGTTCTACAACTGTTCCTGTAATGCTGGTTTGGGCTATTGATGATATACTTATAAAGAAAATAAGGTAATTAAGGATTTTCATGGTTTCAGTTTTTATTCTGATACAAAAGTGTGATTACCTTATGTGTACAAAGAATTGAGTTACCTGAAATGTGAAATCACATACCTCAACTGTCATTTTCTATTTTAACTAGATGAAAGGGAAGATCTTTTCTAAACCTTTTTATCGGGAATGGCAAAACTTTATCTTTACCATATCCTTATTTAGTAGGATAATAGCTTTAATTATCCATTATAAAGAATTTGAAAAAGGAAGTTTAAAACAAATTAAATGAAGACAGCTTTAATTACCGGTGCCACTAGTGGAATAGGATTAGCAACCGCCATTACGCTAGCAGAAAATGGTTTTTCACTTGTTCTATGTGGACGTAACACCCAAAAATTAAATGAACTAGAGAAGGAATTAGGAGATCTCGTTCCAGTTACAACATTAAGTTTTGACGTACGAGATCAGGTGGCTGTCAACAAGGCAATAGCTAGTTTGACAAACGAGCCATTTGATTTTATTGATATTTTAATCAATAACGCTGGTAACGCTCATGGTCTTGATGCGATTGATCAAGGTTCAACTGAAGATTGGGACGCCATGCTGGATATTAATGTTAAGGGATTGCTCTATGTAAGCAAGGCTATTATACCACAAATGAGAGACGCAGGCCGTGGTCATATAATAAACATAGGATCTACCGCTGGTAAAGAGGTTTATCCAAAAGGAAATGTTTACTGTGGTAGTAAACATGCGGTTGATGCAATTACAACAGGAATGAGATTGGATTTAAATCCCTACGGTATTAGAGTAGGAGCTGTAAACCCAGGATTAGTAGAAACAAATTTTAGCAAGGTGAGGTTTAAAGGAGATACTAATCGAGCCGATCAGGTTTATAAAGGTTACATGCCTTTACAACCAGAAGACGTGGCAGATGCTATTTTATTTGCAATCACAAGACCACCACATGTAAATATTGCCGATCTTACCATGATGTGCACAGCGCAGGCCAGCAGTACCATAGTGAAAAAAGAAATATAGTTTTATGAACCCTACACACGGTTCTTTTACTGTTGAGGAGGCAAAACGCACCCTAGAACGATACTGCGCTTATCAGGAACGTTGTCACAAGGAAGTAGTTGAAAAGTTAAGAAAAATGAACATGATTCAACTCGCAATCGATGAGGTTGTTGGTCATTTGATAGAACACGACTTTTTGAATGAAACTAGGTTTGCAGGTGCTTTTGCCAGAGGCAAGTTCAGAATTAAAAGTTGGGGAAAACAACGAATTATCAGAGAGCTCAAAATGCGAGGTCTAAATGATAGAACCATAAAGGTTGGACTCCAAGAGATTGAACCAGAGGATTATTATCATGTATTTGATACGCTTTCGCGAAAGCGTAATAATCAACTTAAAGAGAAGGATAAGTATAAAAGACGTAAAAAACTTGCTGATTACCTACTTTACCGAGGATGGGAAAGTAATTTGGTATATGAGAAAATTCAAGAACTTATACCTTGATTCCTAATTTTTTATGAGTACGTACGATAGCTTGCTCGTTTTTATAATCTATCCATTCTTGACCTTTACGCCTGCGCATGAAGTTGTCATAGTGTCTCATGATAAGTAAGTTATAAAGAGCTTTTCCTAGATTTTTAATTTTTCTAGGGTAACTGCGCAAGCTTATTGAAAACCCTGGTGTTAAATAGTGCATGTAATGCCAGTAACCTTCTGGCATATATAACATTTCACCATGATTGAGCTCACATACATACCCTTGTGCTTGCTTAAGCGCTGGCCACTTATCAAAATCAGGATTTGTAAAATCGATATCTTCTCTAGAAATTAAGGAATGAGGAACTCTATATAAATACTTTGATTGATCAGGTGGTAGAATTATACAACGTTTTTTACCGTGAAAATGAAAGTGTAAAATGTTTGTAAAGTCTATATCAAAATGCATAAACACTTTTGAATCGGTCCCACCAAAGAACATCATAGGTAGACCTTTAATCAACTTTAAGCCAATGTCTGGAAATTTAAAGTCTTTTTGTAAGGCAGGTACTTCTTTAAGAATGTTATAAAGAAATATTCTGAAATTGGTAGGTTTCTCAAGTAACAGATCTATATAATCTGTCATTTTCATTTCTGCATGAGCTTGATTAAAACCTTCATCATGTCGTACAGGTCTGTCATCGTAAAGTGGTACAGTCTGATCGCCAGCCATTTTACGTATATATTCTAGATTCCACTTTTCATATGCAGGCCAGTCCTCTGTAAGTTGTTCAATTACAACTGGTTTTTGAGGTTTTAAATAATACTTTATAAAATCTGCTTTACTAAGTGTTTTTACTCTCGGTATTTGTTCTAGATTAAGTCCCATAGCAACGGACAAAAGTAAGAAATAACATTGAATAAAAAGGACAGGCTAAATACTGTGAACGTTGCTTATAAATTGTTTTAATTTTCCTCGTGTGCTACGATCTAGAAATTCTTTTTTTGTAAAAATTACAGATAAACCAGGTTCTAAATATTCATCCATAGAGCGCTGAATGTTACTTTTCAATGAATCAGACAATTCGTTTTTACTTACATATTGTATCTCAAATTCACTAGGAGTTGTTTGAATTACAATAAATTCTAGAATGTCAGAATCTGTATTAATAATACTTTTTGTAACGTAGTAAAAGGTAAGGCCTGGCACAACTTTGCCACTTGGTAACCTAGCTACGTCGCTTGTTCTACCTTGTAATTGTTTTAAAATTAACTTGCCACTAGAATGGGTTTCAATACTACCTATATCACCTATTTCATAGCGTATCATAGGATGTGCCTTGTTATATAAATCGGTGATTAATATACGTCCAGTTTGACCTGGTAGAACTGATTTGTTGTTATCATCAACTACTTCAATAAATAGATTGTTATTATTAAGTACAAACAGGTTGTTTGAATTCTCCATAGCAATCAAACCAACTTCACTAGCGCCATACTCATTAATAATAGGAATACCTAAACCCTTTTCTAGCGTTATTCGATCATCAGGAAACAACATTTCACTAGTAACAATACACGCTTTTAGAGTAGGGCATAGATTTTTTAATACCTGTTTGTTATTGATACAATATTGTGCAAGTAATAAAATGCTACTCGTATAACCATTGATGTATTGAAAGGGAGATTTTTTAAATCTATCTATAAAATACTCAAGGACCTCTTCATTAAGATTGAAAATAGGAAATCGCTTGCGCTGGCTTACATAATCTTTTAATAGTTCAATATACCTAGACTTGCCACTTAAAGGTATCCCATAAAACCTAGCTTGATAATCTTTATCTAGGTTTATATCATGTTCATTATAAGCATTAAAAAAAGCTGCCCAAGTGATGGCATGTGCATATTTGTCCTTGGCAAAATAAAAAGGATGACCACTGCTACCGCTAGTTTTTCCTTTAAATAGTTTTTTGTATCCAGGTGTTATTCTTTTTTCTAGCGGTTGTTGTAGATCTCTTTTAGTGAGAATGGGTAATGAATCCCATTCATTACTTTGAGTTATAGAAGAATAAAATGGATTATGTGTAATATGGTGGGCTACTATTGCTGCTTTTCTATCCTCAATTTCTTGAACTGTACTTTGTGATAATAGAGCATACTCTAGCTTAGCTTGTTCTATATCATATCCTTGTAAGCTTAAGGTTTTAGAGAATAAGGGTAACGGCAAAATATGATTTTTTAGAAACTGCGTTCAACTATTTCAAGAAAACGCTGTTCATAAGGTTCCTTACCTGACCAATTGTTATAATCTGGTTTAACCATAGTATTAATAAATTGTAAGGCTTGATCATAACTAGGAATCGTATTTAATTGAGAGACCACACGATTAAAATCTTGATCACTACCACCAAATAAGTGTTTAACAAATCCTAACCTATCATTCATCCCTATTTTCATTCCAGCATTTAATCGCTCATTTAATGATTTGGGTTTATCTTCATTAGTGTCGTTGACCTTACGCTCAAATACTGGCATCTCTTTAAAGTCTGCAGTGATTTCTTCAAAATCATTCTTCATGTATTTTTGAGTGTCTGGCAGCTCTATTTCTACTTCAGGAACTTCATCGGGCATTTCTTCTACCATTTTATGGATAGTTTTAATACCAGGTAAATCCATCTCTTCACGGGTGTCTTCATCAACAGGAACAAATAAATCACTCAAATCATTACTGGCAAATACATGATCTTCATTCTCATCGGCATAGTTATCGATAACAGCATCATCTTCAACATCATTTTTTAGGTTAGCTGTAGAATCCTGATCATTAATAACAGCGGCTGTATTTTCTTCAACAATATTTTCACTATTACTAGATAGGTTTACAGTCTCTTCATCTGTAGCAACACTATCTGTAGTTGAGACAGCTTTGATTTTTTCAGAAGAATCATTACCAGATAAAAAACCAGCATCTAAATTCTCTTGTACAAATGCTAGTACACTTAATTTTTCATACAATTCTCTCGCTTCACTTTTAAGCTGGAGCACATCTTCTTTATTCTTCATTTGTAAAATGCGGTGCGCAATACTTGTAAGTTGTGCTACTATTTTCTTTTCCATGCTATCGTCTGCCTGTAGTTTATTTGTATTTTTGGGCATGAGCAAGTATCTTGACAAGCTCACTTTTTTAACGCCTGTAAATTACAAAATGTTTCTAGAAAATACGGTAAATCATAAAGAACAGTTTGGCTGGATTGAAGTCATTTGTGGCTCAATGTTTTCTGGAAAAACAGAAGAGCTTATTAGAAGACTTAAAAGGGCTCAATTTGCTAAACAGAAAGTAGAAATCTTTAAACCGGCAGTTGATGTACGCTATGATGAAGAAATGGTCGTTTCACATGATGCCAATGAAATTCAAAGCACACCGGTTCCTGCTGCCGCAAATATTCCTTTACTAGCTATGAATTGCGATGTGGTAGGGATCGATGAAGCGCAATTCTTTGATAACGAGATTGTAAAAGTATGCAATGATCTAGCTAATAGTGGTATAAGAGTTATCGTTGCAGGATTAGACATGGATTTCAAAGGCAATCCATTTGGTCCTATGCCAGCTCTTATGGCAACCGCCGAATACGTGACTAAAGTACACGCAGTTTGTACTCGCACGGGTAATCTTGCTCAATACAGTTATCGTAAAACTGCCGATGATGACGTAGTCCTTTTAGGGGAACATCAAGAATATGAGCCTTTAAGTCGCGCGGCTTATTACAAAGCAATGCTCGAGGATAAAGTAAAACGCATACCGGTCAAAGATCCAGAATCAATCTCCTCAAAATCAACCAATGATTCATAGAGGAACAAGACTTGTTGTAAACCTTGCTGCACTTGAGCACAACTACAAGTTCTTACGTAGTAAAACAAGTGACAGCACCTTGTTTATGGCTGTTGTAAAAGCACAAGCCTATGGTCACGGTCTAGTCCCAGTGGCTCAAAAATTACAAGAATGTGGTGTGGATTATTTTGCTGTTGCCTATGTTGATGAGGCAGTTGAATTGCGCAACAACGGAATCACAACACCTATTTTAGTATTACACGCACAGCAACACAACCTACCAGATTGTATAGATAGGTGTATAGAACCTGTGATTTACAGCAAGGAAATGTTGGAGGATTTTTACGCTTTCGCGAAAGCGAAACACCAGACCAACTATCCTGTTCACCTTGAATTTAATACGGGTCTAAATCGTATAGGAATTGATGGTGAGGAACTTGACGCTATTCTAGAAATGCTTAATAAGCAGGATCACTTAAAGGTTAAAGGATTGATGTCTCATCTAGCAGCTAGTGAAGATTTAGAGGAAATTACCTTCACTCAAAAGCAAATAGATACATTTACTGAATTAGCTAAAAAGGCTGAATCAGTATTGGGGTATGATTGTATAAAACATCAATGTAATACTAGTGGCATATTAAATTTTCCAAATGCCCATTTTGATATGGTGCGATCTGGAATAGGTTTGTATGGTTACGGTAACGACAAGAAGTATCAAGACAATTTTAAACCTGTAGGAACGCTTAAATCGGTGGTCTCACAGGTGCGGTCTATAAAAAAAGGCGAGAGTATAAGTTATAATAGATCCCACCATGCTTCAAAGGACATGACATACGCCGTAATACCTCTAGGTCACGGTGATGGTATGAAAAGAGTTTACGGCTATGGTGGTGCCTTTGTTTACATAAATGGAAAGCCAGCACGCACTCTAGGTATTATTTGTATGGACATGTTCATGGTAGATGTAACGAATATTCCTTGTAAACGAGGTGATGAGGTTGTTATCTATGATAACGAACACAATGCCCAAGAAATGGCCGAAGAAGTAGGTATTATTTCTTATGAATTAATAACAGGTATTCAGGCACGTGTTCCTAGAGTCTACATTGAGGAAGGTGTTTAGGCGATATATATTGTATTTTATCGATAAAATGTAACATTGGTTACTTTTTTTTCTTAAAAAAACCTTAATTCTAAGACTAATGCTAATTTTGCGGTAGTTAACCTTAAAAATATAAAACAATGCTTAAAGAGTTTAGAGATTTTATTATGACAGGTAATGTCATAGATCTTGCAGTAGCGGTAATTTTAGCTGGTGCAATGGGGCTAGTAATCAATGGTTTTGTAAGTGATATTATGATGCCAGTTGTAGGTCACTTTGCTGGTGGTCAAGATTTTTCAGAGTTCAAAGTAGTTCTTGCAGATGCGGTTGTAGCAGCCGATGGAACTGTTGAAAAACCAGAAAACGCTATCCTATATGGAAAGTGGATCAACGCTATCATTAATTTGATTACTGTAGGTTTTGTTCTTTTCCTAATCGTAAAAGCTTATAACAAAACTAAAAAGCCGAAAGAAGAGGCTCCAGCTGCTCCAGCAGGTCCTACGCAAGAAGAATTACTTGCTGAGATACGTGATGTATTAAAGTCAAAGAACTAGATTCTTTAATCGTAAAATAGGAAAGCCGCTATCTGTTTAGATAGCGGCTTTTTTTATTTGGTTTTACTCTAGATGTTAAGATAATAAACGCACTACATCTTTTGCAAAGTAACTTGCGATTAAATCTGCACCTGCTCTTTTGATTGCGGTAACTTGTTCCATCATAACAGCATCATGATCTAACCAGCCTTGTGCTGCAGCAGCTTTGAGCATTGAATATTCACCACTCACTTGATAGACACTTATAGGTACTTCTATTTCATTTTTCAGGTCACGTACGATATCTAAATAGCACAAACCTGGTTTAACCATAACGATATCTGCTCCTTCATCAATATCCATTAGTGTTTCTCTAATCGCTTCGGTTCTGTTAGCTGGATCCATTTGATAGGTTTTTTTATCACCAAAACCAGGAGCACTATCAAGAGCATCTCTAAAAGGACCATAAAATGCACTAGCATATTTTGCAGAATAACTCATTATACCTGTGTTTTTATAACCTTCTTCTTCCAGTGCTTCACGCAAATAGAGAATACGACCATCCATCATGTCGCTAGGAGCAACCATATCGGCACCAGCTGCGGCATGTGAAACAGCCATTTGAGCAAGAACATCACAGGTCTCATCATTTATCACGTACTGATCCTTTACAATACCATCATGCCCGTAACTAGAATAAGGATCAAGAGCTACATCTGTCATTACGTACATATCAGGAACAGCGTTTTTAACGGTTTTGATAGCTCGCTGCATTAACCCATCCTTATTTATGGCCTCGGTACCTTTATTGTCTTTGAGATTGTCGGGTACTTTTACAAAAAGAAGTACCGATTTTAATCCCATTTCCCACAAAGATTTTACTTCATGTTCTAGTAAATCAAGACTATAACGGTAATAATCTGGCATTGATGCAATTTCCTCTTTAACACCACTACCTTCTACAACGAAAAGAGGCACAATAAAATCGTTTGGTGAAATGAGAGTCTCGCGAACTAAGGATCGTACTGCATGATTAAAGCGTAATCTCCTGTTTCTTCTTAATGGGTACATACAAAACGTTTAAAGTCATTGCAAAGATAGGCTAGATAATTACAGCTGTAAAGTCATTTAGAATTCATTAAAAGATTGAATGGTCTGTGTATTCTGCAAGGTGAAATCTTCTAATTAAACGTTTACAAACGTAAATAAACGAAAGCAATCATTTAAAATACTTATAGCTTTTGGTTATCATCTCATATTTGCATCGTCAACAGTTCACAATGTTACTGCAATGACAACAAGATTTTTTTAAACCATACAAACTAATTTATTATGAGTAATTTATCAAACAAAGTACAACTTATCGGAAACCTAGGTCAAGATCCAGAAATCATTAACTTAGAAAGTGGTTCGCAAATCGCAAAATTCTCTTTGGCAACTACAGATCGCTACACTAACAAAATAGGCGAGAAAGTAACTGATACACAATGGCATCGCATTGTAGCTTATAACGGAACTGCCAAAATTATTAATGAATACGTAAAAAAAGGAAATCGAATAGGAATAGAAGGTAAGCTGACTACTCGTGCTTGGGAAGACAAAGACGGTATTAAACGATATACAACTGAGGTTGTTTGTAACGAGGTATTGCTTTTAGGAAGTAAGAACTAGCCGTTATATGGAGCACCGTCAGGGAATGAGGTGTTTTCAAAAGGTCTTACTTTTTCAGTAAGGCCTTTTCTTTATTTACATAATTAAAAACCCCATGCTATTGAAAGTAATAGCATGGGGTTTTAAAATTATATCTATATTTTACTTGGCTACCTTGGCAGCTGCTTTTGCTTGTTCATTTCGGTCGATCTTGTGACCAGGACGAGACCATTTAGGCTTTTCACCTAAATCTTTATATTGTGAATATTGAGCCTCAACTGTTTCAGGTTGTGCTTTTTTCACAAAAGGTTTCATAGGTTGTAATCCTAGCATTTCAAACATTTTCATGTCTTCATTCACATCTGGATTAGGCGTGGTTAACAGTTTATCACCAGCAAAAATTGAATTAGCACCAGCAAAGAAACACATAGCTTGTCCTTCACGGCTCATACTTGTTCTACCAGCACTCAATCTTACTTGTGTTTGTGGCATAACTATACGAGTAGTGGCAACCATTCGAATCATTTCCCAGATAGAAACAGGTTCCTGCTCTTCAAGAGGTGTTCCTTCAACAGCTACAAGGGCATTGATAGGTACACTTTCTGGTTGCGGACTTAACGTTGCAAGTGCTACAAGCATTCCTGCTCGATCTTCTATGGATTCACCCATTCCTATAATTCCACCACTACAAACAGTTACGTTAGTTTTACGCACGTTGTCAATAGTGTCCAGTCGATCTTGGTAACCTCTTGTACTTATTACCTCTTCATAATATTCTTCACTACTATCAAGATTGTGGTTATAGGCATACAATCCAGCCTCAGCGAGACGTTTGGCTTGATTTTCCGTAATCATTCCTAGAGTACAACAAACTTCCATATCTAGTTTATTGATGGTGCGCACCATCTCTAGAACTTGATCAAATTCTGGTCCATCCTTAACATTACGCCATGCAGCTCCCATACAAACTCGAGAACTTCCTCCAGATTTTGCACGTAGGGCTTGTGCCTTTACTTGCTGCACACTCATTAGGTCGTTTCCTTCAATGTCAGTGTGATATCTTGCTGCTTGTGGACAATATCCACAATCTTCAGGGCAACCACCTGTTTTGATGGATAGTAATGTAGATACTTGTACTTGATTAGGATTGTGATGTTGCCTATGAACACTTGCTGCTTCATAAAGCAACTCCATCATAGGTTTGTTATATATTTCTAGAATCTCTTCCTTAGTCCAATTATGTTTCATGGTCTTCATTTATCAAGGGTAAAAATACACTTTATCAGTTGAACAGCCTTGACAGGCTTGTTTACTTTAGTTTTTCAATTAATAAACTTACTGCATTACCACCAAAACCAGTTGCATTTACCAGAATTTTTTGTGCAGTATTAATCTTATGATTGTTCAAGTATGGTGGTGATACAATACATTGCTTTTCTAGCATTTCAATTGCCATACACACGCTTAATGCACCGCTTGCTCCTAGCGAATGTCCAACTTGCCATTTATTGTTGCACAGTATCGGAGTCGTACTACCAAAGAGTTTTTTAATAGCATTAAGTTCTGCACGGTCACCTTTTATCGTACCAGGAGCATGTGTGATCACTGCGTCGATATCACTTAATGGAGTTTTTCCTATAGCCTGCTTCATTGATTCTTGCAAACATGTGCCTGTGTCTGATACGGATGTAGCGCTGGTTAAGGGCTCTATAGCAGTACCATATCCAGTGATTGCAATGTTAGTATTCTCTTGCTTTTTTGAAAGTAGTAATAGGGCAGCAGCTTCACCTAAAATCATACTATTTTCTTTTTTATCAACGTCCAGTGCTTTACATGGATATTCATCATTAATAGCTTCACTATAGATGCGCAATGCTTTCATTTGTGCTATGGTGAACTCCGTTAATGGAGCCTCGCTACCACCAGCAATAACTTGTTGTGCCATTCCGCTTTCTAACCACGCGATACCATTGACAATAGCATGCGATGCGGTAGCGCAGGTAATACTGTGTGACATTGCCATTCCCTTAAGATCTAAATCCTGTGCCACCCAGCTAGAAATATTACCCAATGTAGTGAGTGGTGAGGTAGGAGTAGGAACAGTTCCGCTTTCGCGAAAGCGAGAATAAAAATTTTCCCATAGTCCTGTAGCGCCACGACTACTGCCTATATTCACAGCAGTTTGTGTATTATTAACTCCTAAATCCTGCGCGCAGAGTAATGCTAATTGAACACTACGATCTAAATTCTTGTAAGAAGAATGAGTTTCTAGAAAGCTTTGTAACCGCTCTTCGTCTTTAGGATTAATACGGCTTACCAATGCGTTATTCTCTACAGTAAATTGAGCGTGTTGCGGTTGTATAGTAAAACTATCAACTGCAGCAATAAATGCAGATTTCTGTATGAAAATGGGTGATTTCAACAATGTAAATTTGTTTAAGGGCAAAAATCGGTAATAAACCCGACATTGCTGTTGAATTCTAGAATTCGTTTAGGAATTGCAGCATAGTTTCATGTAAGGATTTTAACTGCTCGGGCGATGTCGTAAAAGGCGGAACAATATAAATAGTATTGCCTAATGGTCTCAAAAACACACCGTGATCCCAAAACCATTTAAACATTTTATCCCTTTGATTTCCGTAACGCTCCATTTTAATTGCAAGGTCCATTGCTAGTATTACTCCTTTACTGCGCGCATTACTCACTCGTGGATGGCTGGATAAAACATGTTTAAATTCTAGGTTTTTATTTGTAATATAATCTATATTCTGTTGAATGGAATTACTGGTCAATTGATCGATTGCTGCCGCAGCAACTGCACAGCCTAATGGATTACCACTGTAAGTGTGGCCGTGAAAAAGACCACGAGCCATTTCATCATCATAAAAAGCGTCAAACACTTGCTGCGTGCATGTTGTTATTGCCATTGGCATAATTCCACCAGTTAAAGCTTTTGATAAACACATGATATCAGGCTTTTGATCTATTTGATCGCTTGCAAAATAAGTTCCTGTTTTACCAAAACCTGTCATTACTTCATCGGCTATTGTAATGATTCCTTGTTGCTTGCACAATTCTATTACCTGAGACAAAGCAGCTGCATCGTTAAGTTGCATTGCAGCGGCACCTTGGACAAGTGGTTCATAAATGAAGCTTGAAATGCGGTTATTCTCTATAAGGCTTTCTAATGAATTAAGAATTTGCTCGACATTGTTTTCCGTGGGAGCAGGAATGCGAATTACCTCAATAAAGAAATCTTCAAATGGTCCGTTGTATACCGATAAACCTGAGGCGCTCATGGCACCAAAGGTGTCTCCATGAAAACCATTCTCTAGCGCGATGACTACATTGCGTTTTTCTCCTTGGTTGAAGTGAAGTTGAAAAGCCATTTTTAGAGCTATTTCAACGCTGGTCGATCCGTTTTCTGAGAAAAAAAGTTTCTCTTGGTTATCAGGTAAGATATTTATTAAGCTTTTGCTTAATCTAGCAACCGGTTCATGTGTCATACCTGCAAAGACCACATGGTGTAGTTTATCAACTTGGTCTTTTAATGCCTTTGTTAATTCTGGATTTACATGTCCATAACTACAGGTATACCAACTTGAAATAGCATCAAAATAAGCCTTGTTCTCAAAATCATACAAATAATTTCCTTGCGCCCGTTCAATAGGAAGTGGATTACCTGCTGTCTTATGCTGTGTAAGTGGATGCCAAACGTGTGCCTGATCGAGGGCTTTTATTTGTTCTTCTCTCATAAAGAGTGTAACGTCTCTTTAAATTCTTGTGCGTATTGATTAATAATTTGCTTATTAATCTCATTTTCTTTTTTCAAATGGCCCAAAGTAGGCACACCAGTCATTTTTTCAATAACCTCGATTGTGCCATCCAAATCCACGTGGTTATATATGATTCCAGAACATGTTAATCCTCGTGATTTTAAACTTTCAACAGTAAGTAAGGTGTGATTGATACTTCCTAAATATCCTGAGCTCACTACTATGATTTTGTCATCTGGCAAAATTAAGTCGGCGATGGTTTTATCTTGATTAAGAGGAACTAGTAATCCACCAGCACCTTCAATGACTAAATGATTGATAGTGTGTGGTCGTTGGATTTGTTGTAAATCTATAAGTACATTATCTATTTCGGCAGATTTATGAGGACTCATAGGTGTATTTAAACGGTATGATTCTTCATGAAAATAACTTTGGTCGTTGTCTACAAGCGAGGCAACGGTTCCTTTATCTGTTGTGTCTAGACCGCTTTGTACTGGTTTCCAATAATCGGCTTTTAAGGCTTGTGTAACTATAGCTGCAACTACTGTCTTTCCTACATCTGTTCCTATTCCGGTAATAAAATAGCTACCCATTTATATCAAATTTATGATTGCAATTTTTGCAAACATAGTGCTCGCTGCCCGTAAAGGGAAAAATGCTCAGGTATATTGCTGTTATTGTTTCCTTAAAATTAGTTGCGGTGTGCACATCATGCTGTTCCCTAACTTGTCTTTTTTTACAGTTTGGGCACTTTATTAGTTGCGTTACAGTAGATAAAATTTCAGGATTTACTGTTTCAATTATATTAATGGCTTTAAGATATTCCTCGCGGTAAACATCCATTTTAATTCCTCCTATAGCATTTGTAGCAAATGGATCGGTGGCGATGGTAAATTCATCTCTTAGAATTACAGTAACGCCTTCACTCTCCAGCTTGCTTTTGATCACAGCGGCATCGGCTGGATATGAGAAGATAGCAACTGTTTTAAATTTACTCATCTACTCAAATGTTTTTGGCAAGTAGTTGTAACAAATCTTGCATTTCGTATTTAGTGTTAAAGGAGTGCAGGCAAATACGCAACCTCTCTTCTCCTTTAGGAACTGTAGGTGATAGTATGGCTCTTACATCAAAACCTTTTGCTTGTAATACACTAGAGAGTTGTTTTACTTTATGGTTATCTGGTATAATACATATTTGTATAGGTGTTACGCTTTCGCGAAAGCGTAATCTCAATCCCATTCTAACTATACATTTGTTGAAAAACGCAATGTTTTCTTGCAGTTGTTTAACGATTTCAGGTTGGTCTTGTAATTTTTTATAGGCCGATTGTATATAAGCAATCGCGTGCGGTGGAATAGCCGTAGTATAAATGAAAGGTCGAGAATAGTTTATCAAATATTCTTTGAGATCCTCACTACCTAGAACTGCTGCGCCATGTGCGCCCATAGCTTTTCCATAGGTGATGATACGTGCAAAAATCGCTTTATGCAAGTTTAAAGACTGCGCAAGTCCTTCTCCTTGATTTCCATGAACTCCTAGACTATGAGCCTCATCTAGGATGAGGTGAGCATTTTTAAAAGAGGCAGTAATTTCTATTAATCTGGCAAGATCGGGTGAATTACCATCCATAGAAAACACGGATTCGGTAAGGATGTAAACCTCTCTATCTAGTCCATCATGAAACTTCTCAAGTAAAATTTTAAGATGATCTAGATCGTTATGTTTGAATTTAAGTGCCTTGGCTTTAGAAAGCTGTATTCCATCTCTTATACTAGCATGAACTTTTTCATCGTAAAGAATAAGATCCATACGATCTGTAAGTGATGAAATTACTCCTAGATTTGCATCATAACCTGAGTTGAAAAGCAATGCTGCCTCAACATCGTGAAAGGCTGCAATTTGTTGTTCTACTTGTGTGTGGAATTGACTGTGACCCGTTATCAACCTAGAGCCTGTCGATCCTGATGGAAAATGTTTATGTTCTATTTTAAGAGAGTTGGAAAAGCCGAGATAGTCATTTGAGGCAAAATCAATTTTCTCATTAACCTCGCTTAATTTCCTTAGACTTCCTGAAAAATGCCTGAGTCCAATTTTACGATAAAGTTTATCTGGTAACACGTTATAAATGTAAGGATTAAACGTGATATTTTTTTACTATTGATCGGCAGCGTGCCACTCTGCATAACTGGTTTCAGTTTCTCTTAATCTAAGAGAATGTAGCTGTATTTCCTGTGGTAATCGTGCCTTAATTTTATCAGCAAAATCTAGGATCATCATCTCGCTAGTAGGCTGGTAATCTACAAGTATAACCTCGTGACCACGATCTGATAGTTCTTTTGCCAGTTCTACGTGTGGTGTGTTTTTGTTAAATACAGTTGCATGATCAAATGGGTCTACAATTTCCTCTTTAACAATTTTCTTTAAGTCTCCAAAGTCGATTACCATACCATGCTTTACATGTCCTAGCTCATCTTTTGGTGTGCCAATTACGGTTACCGCAAGTTTATAACTGTGTCCATGTACGTTACGACATTTACCGTCATAACCGTATAATGCATGACCAGTTTCAAATGTAAATTCTTTAGTAATACGTACCTTTTTCATCGACGTTTTCTTTTCCATTTATTATATAACACCACTACAATAAGAACGATTCCTAAAATTAGGAAAAGTCCATTACCACCTAGAAAGCCTAAAGCATCTGACCACGTCATGATTCGTATAATTTTGTCGCAAAGATAAGTTTTTACTTGGGTTGTCTACCTATCCTTTGTGTTTATAGAAGTTCTTTTATTTTTTGTTTAAACTTCAAATGAAGTAAAATCGATCGTCCTAGCATCCATGCAAAAAAAGCGAGCCAGATAGCAAATAACTCAAGATTAAAGTAGTCTAAAATTAGCAATACGGGTATGAAAACAAACCCTGTAAGAATCCATAATAAATTACGCAGGTAACTAGCCTCGCCCCAACCTTTAAAAATGCCGTCATAGACAAAAGCTACCGCGTTGATGGGTTGCATAACAAGCACAAGCCAAAATGTAATGGATAAAAGCTTTAAAACCTCGCTATTATCTGTAAACAAATGTCCTAGAAAGGGATAGGCTACACCGCAGAGTATAGCCAAAATTAACGCAATCGCAATTCCATAACCGTTTGTCTTTTTTGATAGGTACAGTAACGAATCTGGATCTTTGGAGCCCAGAAGTTTTCCACCTAGTGCATTTCCAGCATTAGCAAATCCATCAATTAAAAAGGAGAAAAACAGCCAGATATTCATGAGAATGGCGTGTGTGGCCGCTTGTTCTATACCGTAATTGTTTGCATATCGATACGATAAGTAAATAGCCACATTGATGGCAAGGGTGCGTAAAAAGAAATTTGCAGTAAGTTGAACGTGCTTTTTAAGTAAGTATAGATTTTTAAAATCTGGTAGGGTGATCCTATAACTAGTTTTTTTATAAAGAAAAAACAGAGCTACCAGGAGCAACGTGGCTTGTGCAATTACACTAGCAATTGCAGCTCCTTCTATCCCATAGGATTCGGAAAAAGGACTTCCTAGTACTAAAATATAGGTAAGAATAATGTTTACCGTTGCACCTGTTAAGCTAGCTATCATAGCCCAACTTGTATTTTGAATTCCTCTAAAGATTCCAAAAATCGCAAATGCACATAGAGTAAATGGAAACCCAAAAGCTCTTATTTTATAATATGAAACAGCAATGTCTAAAACTGGTTTCTCATTGGTATAAAAGTGAAAAATAGTTGGCGCAAGGAAATAAGTAATCACATAAATAAGTAATCCCAAACTTATATTCAACCATATAGCTTGGGGTATTAAAACGGATGCTTTAGTTAATTCACCAGCACCTAGTGCTCTTGATACAATACTAGAGATACTTGTTTTTGTTTGTGCGATTGTCCAAATAATGGCACTTAAAAAGGATCCTACAGTTCCCACAGCAGCTAGCGCAGTAGCAGAGTTTTCTGGTATTTGTCCAATGATTGCGAGATCAGTTAAGCTTATAAGCGGCTCTGCTATTCCTGCAAAAATTGCAGGAATAGCGAGTGACAAAATTTGAGAGGTTGTAATGTTTGGTTTATTTTGCACACTGCAAACTTAATATTTCAAAATAAAAGGGGAATTAGCTCAGTTGGCTAGAGCGTTTGACTGGCAGTCAAAAGGTCACCGGTTCGAGCCCGGTATTCTCCACTTTACTTATTTAAGAAGTTTAAACTACATTGTACCACACGTTGTAGGTCATCAGGCAAATTACTTCTATTCCAGGGATGTACGGCACCAAAAACATGATTTGTGCCATTTATTAAAGCCATTTCTGCGAGAGAATTAGCTTGTTTTAATCTATATGCTTCGTTGATAGAAACTGTTGGGTCTAATGTTCCATGAATAATAAGATGCGGACAATTTAACCGTGTGGCTTGGTCTAAAATTGTAAGCTCGTTTTCATGAGCGATAAAGTCTTGATAGAATTGATAATAAAGAGGCATTTCCTGTTGGGTGCGGCCATTTTTAATGTACATAACTCCCTTATTCTCCCAATCTTTTAATTCTGTTCCACTAGGAAACCTTGATTTATAGTCTGCGACACCAGCAAGTGTGATTAGCTTTTTTATTCTTTTATCTTTAGCAGCGGTTATTGTAGTGATTCCACCAGCCCTAGAATGTCCCATAATTGTTATATGATCATGATCAATAGGTAAATTACTAGAGGTTATTAAATCTAGCATTCTGGTTGTATCACGTAGTTCAATACTGTAATTATTATTACCAAAGGCCTCTAAATCTGGAAAATCTATAGGTTGTTTTAAGGTGCCGCCATTGTGGGAATAATTGAACTTGATTGTAAGATATCCCGCTTTCGCGAAAGCGGAACACATCAAATCCCACGCACCCCAATCTTTAAAACCTTTAAATCCATGACAAAACATGATGACCGGATGTTTATCAGATACTTGTGGATCAAAAACGTCATATACTAGAGGACGATCATTTTCCCCTAAAACGGAAAGATTTCTTGTGACTTTCATATTAAACAGCTTTTTCAATTATAGGTTGGTTAGGATCCATGATGTCACTTAACAATAGAAAAAGTTGTTTTTCAAATTGGTCTAAAATTTCTACAGTGATTTGATGTTTGTTATCCAATTGCTCATCAGAAAATTTAATGAACTTCTCTTTAAAATTTTTAAAGCTAATGATACCAGCTTGATCTGGAAGCACGCCGTATTCTTTTTCATATAAATATGCATACATGAGTACTTGAAAGGCCTTACTATACTCATAATTTAATATGATATCTTGATAATTAGCATCCTTAATTTTGAGTTGATTGGACTTAACTTGTCCTGTTTTATAATCAATAATGCGTATTTGATTGTTATACAAATCAATACGATCTACATTTCCACGTAAACGAATAACCCCTAATTCAGGATGGTCAATATGTGCTCTTATATCTTTTTCTAAAGATTTAATGATGAGCTCACTACCTGCTTCAATAGATTCTAAATCTATTTGCAATAGTTTATTAATATATTTACGGCACACCTCAAAAATTATTTTGTTTTTGCCTGTAGGAATTTGGTTGGTATTATAGGTTTTATAATAGGCTATTTGTAGTTGTTCATCGACCTGCTTAAATAATAATTTAAAGTGTTCTTTTTTGAGTACTTGATTGATATAGGGTTTGTATAATTCTTCTAGAGCAGAATGGATAATGGTACCCATCGTATTTGCTTCAATATTCTCTTCTACTTCTTCTAATTGATCTACACGCAAAACTTTTTGACGGTAAAAGTCTAAAGGATTGCGCACAAAGCTAGTTAATGCACTAGGGCTAAAGCCGCTTTGAGCAATCTCTTTTAATCGGTTGATCAAATGATCATTTTTATCAATAGAAATGAGTTCCCTAGAGTGAATTTCATTAGGCACCTCATAGCTTTCAATCATAAGTTGATGGTCATTTTCTTGATCGTTTATAAGTTGAACCAGAAATCGACTTTGTTCTTTTTGACCTATACTAGACTTAGTGTCTGAATTAAATATAAAACTTGCTTTTTGTACTCTATGTAATAGTCTATAAAAGTGGTATGCGTATACACTGTCTTTATCAGAATAGGTAGGTAGTTCAAATTCTTTTTTTACATCAAAGGGAATGTAGGAGTTAGTTGATTTTCCTGCTGGTAACGTACCTTCATTAACCGATAACATAATTACATTCTTATAATCCAAACCTCTCGTTTCTAAAAGCCCCATGATCTGTAGGCCTTGTACTGGTTCGCCTATAAAATCAAGCGTCTTTGAACTTATTAGTTTATCATAAAGAAATTCAACTGTACGATAGTCACTTATTTCTGGGTAGTCGCTTAAAAGATTCTGTATTTGTGTGATTACTTCATAAATACCAACCAATTGTTCAAGCTCAAAACGTTTGTTTTTTTGATCAATCAAAACGTTTTTTGCATCAGTAATAAACTCTAAGGCATACTTTACTAAATCAGTAGGTTTATTTAAAGGTTCAAATAATTTAGACCATGGCTCGTCTACGACGTCAGCAATGATTTGTTTATTTAGAACGACTAAATTTTCTTGATGGATTTTATTTTGTAGGGTATTTGAAGATTTTGAAAGTACTGTTTTAAATAACAGTGTATTGCACAAGGCTTGAACATCTTTATAATAAAACCCATTGTTTGTCATGCTTGTATACAAAGTCACAAGCTGTTTAAAAAAAGAACTGTATCCTACCGTTTCTAGAGGTAAGCCCATGGTAATATTATAGTGTTCTATTTCACTTGGGAGAGCATTAATTAAGGGTATAAGTAATTTTTCATCGGCTAAAATGATGGCAGTCTCACTGAGTTCATTGTTTGGTAACTCAAGTAATTTTTTTATAGCTATTTGAACTTGAGTAAGATTTCCAGTAGCGCCGGTAATATGGATTTGTTTGTTTTTTGAGTAATTGTCACCAATAAACTGTGGACTGTTCCTTTCAAAATACTTCCAAGTATTAAAGTGTTTATTTAAAAAGTTACCAGCTTCATGGTACGGTCTAGACAAAAAATATTGGTCTGTATCCCAATAAATTTTTGCCTTTCCAGTATCTAATAATTCCTTTATAATATTTTCTTCTGCTGTGTTAAGAGCATTGAGACCTAGAAATACATAATTATCTTTTAGATTGGAAGCATTGTTCATTATAAGCTCGTGAGCTTGTCGATAAGCTAATCCCTGATAGGATATACCAATTTTTTTACACTCATCTACTAGGGCTTCATAATATAAGTGTAGTCGCTTCCAAAATTTTAAATAATCAGAGACCATTTTAGTAGGATTTGCCTCTAAGCTCCAGTGTGGATCGCTCAACTCTTTAATGTTGCCTAAGTAGGTAAAGAATCTGTCAGTTGGTATGATATAGCGATCTATTTCATTGAAATCTTGTAATACCGTCATTGCCCAAGATAAAAAGCTTTCAAAACTTTCTGCCTGAACTCCTTCAACAGATTTATATGCTTTATAAAAATGAGGAATGATTTCAAGATCAGGCTTTATTTCAAGCCCTGATTCTCTAGAAACGAATTCCTCAATACTTAAAATTTCAGGTTGAATAATAGGTTGATCATAACGGCTAGCTATATACCTGGTAAGGAAAACTCCAACTCTTCTTGATGGTACTATATAAGTAAGTTCTAGGAGGTTTTCACCTTTTCTTTTAAGGTCGTCAATTATGTGTTCAAGGAAAGTTTGCATAAGTGAAAAGTACTAAGAAGTGTAATGTTTATCAATTAAAAAACCCACTCTTTTTCAAGAATGGGCTTTTCGTTTTTTGATTGTTAAAAGTTTATCTCTTCGTGATCGTGAATTCTGATCGACGAGATAATTCGTATTCATCTTTGGTACATTTTTTAGCTGTACAATCAACGATAGGGTTTTCTTCACCACGACCTTTGGCTTCTAATCTTGATGAGTCAATACCTTGTGATACCACATAATCAACAATAGATTGAGCGCGTCGTTGTGTAAGAGCTAGGTTGTATGAGTCAGAACCTCTGATATCTGCATAAGTTTCAGCTAGTACTTCTAGAGTTGGATATTTCTTCATTAAGTTAACTAAGCGATCAAGTTCAAGCGCAGCATCAGGTCTAATATTTGACTTATCTAAGTCAAAGTATATTTTATTTAGAATAATCTTTTCTTCAACTATTTCTGGTTCTGGCATCATAGTAACTTCAACAATTGCGGTTTCCTCTTCTGCAATAGTTAATGATGCTTCACCACTTTCATACTTGTCTTTTGCGCCACGAGCAGTAAGCTCTTTATTACATTCAACCATAAACACGGCTTCTCCATTATTATCAGTAGTTTGGCCTGGCATAGTCATACCATCAGCATCTTGTAAGGAAACGATAGCACCTGGAATAGGTTGATTCGTTTGTTCATCAATTGCTTTAACAGTTACAGCAACTTCGCAAATTTCAATTCGTGTAGCACTATAAATATCATCACCACCTTTACCGCCTTTGCGGTTAGATGAGAAGAATCCTTTTCCAGTATTTTCAGAATATGAAAAAGCAAAATCGTCTAATGATGAGTTGATAGGAGCGCCCATGTTAGAAACTTCTCCATCTTTATATTTGAAGATATCAAGAGCACCTAGTCCTAGATGTCCATTACTTGAAAAATATAATGTACCATCCTCTGCAATGTATGGGAACGAATCGTCACCAGCTGTATTAACCTTAGAACCTAGGTTTACTGGGTTAGAGATTTTACCATTATTAAGATCGGCTTTGTAAATATCAGTTCCACCTTGTCCACCTGGAGCTTCACTTGCAAAATAAATAGTTTTACCATCTGCAGTGATGCTAGGATGACCTACACCATAGTCTCTTGCTTCTAAAGAAGTAGTTTGAACATCTTTCCACTCACCGCCTACATTTGTAGCTCGATAGATGTTAAGTTTACTTTCACCATCTTCAGCTTTTTCATAATCACCATTGTAGTAATCTACTCTTGTAAAGAACATGTACTTTCCATCAGGAGTAACGGCTAGTGTACCTTCGTGATATTTAGTGTTAACGTCTCCTTTTACAAGATTTGCTTCACCTACCACACCAGCTTCATCAACAGTTGCTTCGTATATGTCAAGGTAAGGTTCTTTATTCCAAGAGTAATTACCTCTTTTTTCATTACGTGAACTTGAGAAATAAACTTTATTACCTACCTGAACGGCCGCAAAGTCACTAGACTCACCGTTAGCTTTAAAAGCTTCACTGGTAAATCCAGGCTCCATCGCCATGATATCATTAAGGTAATTAGGATTCGCTTTAAACATTTTTGCTCTATCATCGTTTGGAGCAGCACTAGCAAATTGTTTCATTATAGTGTTAGACATATCAGTCTTACCATTTGCTTTTAAGGTTTGTGCGTATCGATAAAGAGTTTCTGCGTCTCCTCCTTTTTTAACCGCACGAGCATAATTGCGCTCCGCATTAGTAAAGTCAGAGTTAAAGTAGTATGCATTAGCTAATTGAGTGTATACATACTCAGAACGCTCACCATTTTTAAGGACTTTTTCATAAGCCTTGGCAGCATCCACATAACGTAATTGGTCATATAGTTTGTCTGCTTTTTTAGTAGCATCGCTTTGCGCGAAAGCATAAACTCCAGCAAACAATACAATAAATATGAAGGTAAATTTTTTCATGATTCTTTGGTGATTATTTTAGAAGAAACGAGGTGATTGCATTACTCTACGTGGGAATGATAGGTCAAAAGTCACAAAAACTTCATGAGAACTATCAGAAGCAACAGAGATGTCAGAGACAACTCGATCATAAGCATAACCCACTTTTAAAGTGTCTGTAAGATTAACACCAAAAAGACCTGTAAAGGAATCCTCATAACGGTAACCTACACCTAATTCAAAGCGATTATTAAATAAGAAATTAGTATTCACATCAAAACTTATAGGAGCGTCAAAGGCACCTTTAATTAAAGTATGAGGTTTAAACTTTACTGTGTCGCTTAGATCAAATACATAACCTGCAGTTAAGAAAAAGTGTTGTGTTTCACTCCCAAATTCAAGGCCATTTTCATCAAGGTGAGTAGCACTTAACATATTAGGTACTGAGAAACCAGTATACCAATTTTCCCCATATAGAAAAGCTCCAGCTCCAATATTTGGATAAAGTTCATTTAATCTTTCACTAAATAAAGGGTCTCCTGGTTGTGTAGTGCCTACCGTTGCTAGGTCTACGTTATGAAAGGTAACACCAGCTTTAAGACCTAGTGCCAAAGTAGTTTTTTGTCCTACTTGTAATTTATAACTAAAATCAGCATAAATGTTTTTTTCATTTACTGGACCAATAACGTCATTAATAAAGGATAATCCTAGTCCTACACGATCACCTATTGGTGCGCTACCTGAAAAGGTGATGGTTTCTGGGGCTCCTACTACACCGGACCATTGCTGTCTGTAAAGTGAGGTAACTGATAGGCCTTCTTTAGTACCAGCATATGCTGGATTAATAATGTTTTGGTTGTACATGTACTGGGTGTACTGAGGATCTTGTTGCGCATGCACAACGCTTGTACAGGCTAGTGTTAAGAGTATCCCCATTGCAAGTAATTTTCTCATTCTTACAAGTTGGTTTAATTATGTAAATTAAGTTTTCCGTTTGTTTAATTATCAAATGTAGTATAATTGTTTTAATACAACACTTCATAATGTTCGAATATATGAAAATTGATTTTCTGGAAGCCTATAAGATTTCCTTAATAGATTAAGAGCATCGTTTTGAGGACTAATGGATGTTAGTTTCGTCTAAAAACACTATAAACGGGAAAATGATCACTATATCCACCTTTGTATCTTCTTCCCACAAAAGTTCTTGAAGGTTGGCCTCTATATTTACCTTTCCATTGTCTTAACATGATGTCGTCAAAAATATTGGCTTTTGAAAAGTATAATGATTTAGGGATATCATTTTCAAGACTTTGACTTATAATGATTTGATCAAATAAATTCCACTTAAATTGATGATTTAGGGTACCTCTATAAAAAGTTTTAAGTGGAGCTGTTACATTGTTAAAGCCTTGTGGTATAATCACATTTTTAATACTATCATTCTCAGGATCGTCATTAAAATCACCTAGAATAATTACGTTATGACTATCATGTGTTTCGTGAGTGTTGCTATATCTCTTCTTTTCAGGGTCATTTTTATTGATATGAGCTATTAATTTTTTAGCAACTTCAACTCTTTTATGATTAGTCTCTTCGGCGCCATCTCTTCTCGACGGCCAGTGATTTACATAAATATCTAAAGGCATGCCAGCTAGCTTTCCTTTGACATATAAAATATCTCTGGTATAATCTTTAGTTCCGTTCTCTTCTATAAGTTCTACGCATATAGGAGCACTATGATGTACGGTAAAAAGATCCTCGTTGTAAATAAGGGCAACATCGATTCCTCGTTCATCCGGACTGTTGTAATGAATAAAGTTATAGTTTTGATGAGACAGTTTGGGTTGACTAAGTAACTCTTTAATCACTTTTTTATTCTCAACTTCAGCTATACCTATTATTACTGGCAATTTTCCGGTTTCTTCAAAACCAATTTTACTTATGCAATCACTTATTCTATTAAGTTTTTTTTGATACCTATGTGGAGTCCACTCATTTCTTCCAAACTCAGTAAAATCATCATCTAAAATATTAGGGTCGTTTATTACATCAAAAAAGTTCTCGAGGTTATAAAATGCGATGGTGTATTGTTCAAAAGCATGACTAGGTATCGCTGCTGACATATGTTGTTGATTTAATTTTTAAAAGTAAGATCCTTGTTTTTACAGAGTAGTGGTTTAAAATACCAAACAGTATCCAACAAAATTTAATTTATATGGAAATGGATAGATTGTATTTTTTTAAAAAGTCAATACAATTGGTAATTGCCACCGTATCTCTCTCTAATTTACTCATCATTACGGCGCCTTCCAATGTTGCGATATAAACGTTTATTAACTGCTCGGTATTTATATCAGCTTTAATTTGTTTATGTTTTATTCCTTGTTCAATAATCCGTTTTATGGAGCTTTTTAAGTTTACAAGCATTCCAAAAGATTGTTGTCTGAGAACAAGATTTGCGTCATCACTTTCAATAGCGCTATTAAGCAATGGGCATCCTCCTTCAAATGGTGGATCTACTAGATAATTCTCAAAAAAATCAAATACCACATTCATTCTAGATATAAAATCTGTGGCTTGTTTGATGTTTGTAGTTAAAGTGGAGAACATTCTTTTATTTAAGCTGCGTAACGCCTGTTGTTCTAGGTCTTCTTTATTCTTGAAATGTTTGTAAATGGCTCCTTTAGTAAAGCCTGTAGCGTTGGTAATATCACTTAGTGAAGTGGCTTTATATCCATGCTTATTGAATAAATTTGCACTTGTATTGAGAATATGTGATTTTGTTTTTTCTGGATTGCGCATACTCAAAAATACCAAATGGTATCATAACATACAAGTATGAAATTAAGTTACGAATTAGTGCCAGGTAATAAAGAAAGCATCGTTTTGTTACACGGTTTTTTAGGATACAAACAACAGTGGAGTGGATTATTGCCTTTTCTAAAAGGATTTAATCTAATTTTTATAGAATTACCTGGTCATGGAAACAGTGCTAGTCAAGATGAGCCCTATTCAATTGAAGATCTGGCAAATGAAATAAACACGCTTATTGAATCAATTGGAGTATCTAAATTTCATGCGGTAGGTCATAGTATGGGTGGCTATGTGTGGTCCGCTTTCGCGAAAGCGCAATCTAACAAACTACTGTCGCTCACATTAATTAACAGTGTGGGCACTCGTGATACCGACCAGCGTAAAGAAGTACGTAATCATTCATTAAACTTTATTGATAAATACCAAGAAACCTATATGAAAATGGCTATTGGGAATTTATTCACTGTCCAAGAGAAGTCGGTTCATAAGGGAATTATCCGTGATATGATCAATAAAGCAAAAGAAATGGATATTACTAGCGTACGTCATGCTATAGTAGCAATGCGTGATAGACCTTCTTATTCAAATGAGCTAAGTAAGGTGAAAAATTTAATCTATATAGCAGGAGAAGAGGATGAGGTTGTTCCTTTAAATAGGATTAAAGAAGAGATTAAATTAACTCGAGGAGATCTTTTTGTAATAGCGTGTGGACATATGAGCCTGGTAACTCATCCAGAAGAAATTGCAAGAAACATGCATTTCATCGAATAAAAACATCAGTTAATAGGTTTTTTCCTTAAATAAAGCATAAATTCATCCTCGTAATTAATCATTTGTCAATTATGAGTAAGAAGTTTCCCTCTAAATCCTTGCTTTGTTCCATCACCGGACATAAATACCGAGTGAGTAAAGAAATAACCGAGCACGTTAAGGAGTATACGTGTTGTAAGTGCAACAAGAAAATGACATCGACCATTTATGGTCAACTACTACCTCTTAATGATCAGTACTCTAGATTGAATAGAGCGCTTAGCTCACTACAACAAGCCAAAGTATTAAAAGAAAGCTATTCTTGAAAGCTGTTCCAGCCCATTGCCTTAATCTCAATTTGTTCTCCACCTCTTGTGATTAGATGATTGCCAAAGCTTTTATCAACTACATGTCCAATCACCGTTAGATTAGGGTTTGCCTTGATCTTTGGATAATCTTCTTGACTAATAGTGAATAACAATTCATAGTCTTCGCCACCACTTAAGGCGATAGTAGTGCTGTCTAGGTTGAACTCTTCACAAACATTAATTACAGTTGGATCTAACGGTATTTTTTCTTCATAAAGTTTGATACCAACATCGCTATTTTTACTAAGGTGTAAAATTTCTGAACTTAAACCATCACTCAAATCAATCATTGAGGTAGGAACTACGTCTAACTGTTCTAATAGTAGCGGAATATCTTTTCGGGCTTCAGGCTTTAATTGTCTTTCCAGAAGATAACTATAAGGCTCCATATCGGGTTGATTATTTGGATTTGCCTTGAAAACAGCTTTTTCTCTTTCAAGAATCTGTAATCCCATATAGGCCGCACCTATATCTCCAGTGAGTACGAGTAAATCACCATCATGTGCGCCGCTGCGTTTTACAATTTTACTTTCCTCTTGATGACCTATCGCAGTTACAGAAATTATTAGACCGCTGGTGGATGATGTGGTGTCACCACCTATTAAATCTACACCGTAAGTTTTACAAGCAAGGTGAATTCCTTGATAGAGTTCTTCAAGTGCCTCAAGGGGAAAACGGTTAGATACAGCTATAGAAACAGTTACTTGAGAAGCCTGGGCATTCATAGCATAAACATCAGATAAATTAACCATAATAGCCTTATACCCTAGATGTTTTAATGGAACATAAGAAAGGTCAAAGTGTATACCTTCTACCAGCATATCAGTAGTTATGACATTAGGTTGTTTGGTATGAATAATTGCAGCATCATCACCTATTCCCAGTAATGTACTGTTATTATTAATTTCCACTTGTTTAGTAAGAGTCTCTATAAGACCAAATTCACCTAAATTCTCTATACCTGTACGGCTTTGATTTTTATTCTCTAGCATGATGCAAAATTACAATTTACTTACGGTTTTACCCGTGTGCAATCTCTATCTTGTTATAGGTAGTATTTATAAGTGTATTAACCCTTTGTATGCCCTTGCTGTCGTATATTTGCACACATTTTGATTAATCAAATAATATTATGATAAACGTTTCAGAAACAGCTAAGGTTAAGCTAGCTCAACTTATGAGCGAGGATGGATTTACCATAGATAAGGACTATGTGCGTGTAGGAGTAAAAAGTGGTGGTTGTAGTGGTTTGTCATACGAGTTAAATTTTGACGACTCAACAACTGATACAGATAAAATTTTTGAAGCAAACGACGTGCGTATAGTGGTCGATAAAAAAAGCTTTCTTTACCTAGTAGGAACAACTCTAGAATATAGTGGTGGACTTAATGGAAAAGGATTTGTGTTCAATAACCCAAATGCACAACGCACATGCGGTTGTGGTGAGAGCTTTTCGCTTTAATTTTTAAACACATTTAAGATGTCTAAGTACACAGAAGAAGAATTAAAAAAGGAACTCGAGACTAAAGAGTACGAGTACGGCTTTTATACCGATATTGAATCTGATACGATTCCCGTAGGTCTTAATGAGGATGTGATAAAACTAATTTCTCAAAAAAAGAACGAGCCACAATGGATGACAGATTGGCGATTAGAAGCGTACAAGGCTTTTAAAGATATGGTCGAGCCAGAATGGGCAAACGTACATTACAAAAAACCAGATTTACAAGCTATATCATACTACAGCGCTCCAAATAAAAAGCCTAAGTACGAATCTCTGGATGAAGTGGATCCAGAATTGTTGGAGACCTTTAATAAACTAGGAATTTCCCTTGATGAGCAAAAGAAATTAGCAGGAGTAGCTGTGGATATTGTAATGGATTCAGTTTCTGTGGCAACGACCTTTAAAGAAACCCTAGCTGAAAAAGGAATCATATTCTGTTCAATTTCAGAAGCTATTCAAGAACATCCAGAGTTAGTAAAAAAATATATAGGAACTGTTGTACCACAAAAGGATAACTACTATGCAGCGTTAAATAGTGCTGTGTTCTCAGATGGATCTTTCTGTTACATCCCAAAAGGTGTGAGATGTCCTATGGAGTTGTCTACTTATTTTAGAATAAATCAAGCAGGAACTGGTCAATTTGAACGCACCCTTGTAATTGCCGATGAAGGTAGTTATGTCTCTTACCTTGAAGGATGTACAGCTCCTAGTCGTGATGAAAACCAATTACACGCAGCAGTTGTAGAGCTTATTGCACTTGATGATGCAGAGATTAAATACAGTACCGTTCAAAACTGGTTTCCAGGTGACAAAGAAGGTAAAGGTGGAGTATTCAATTTTGTAACAAAAAGAGGTTTGTGTGAGAAAAATGCAAAAATCTCATGGACACAAGTTGAAACCGGTAGTGCTGTTACATGGAAATACCCTAGCTGTGTATTAAAAGGTGACAATTCAATTGGAGAGTTTTACTCCATTGCAGTTACTAATAACTTTCAGCAGGCAGATACAGGGACCAAAATGGTTCACCTAGGAAAGAATACTAAATCCACGATTATTTCAAAAGGAATAAGTGCTGGAAAATCTCAAAATTCATATAGAGGATTAGTTCACGTAAGCCCACGTGCTGCAAATGCTCGTAATTTCTCTCAATGTGATAGTTTACTTATGGGGAATGAATGTGGAGCGCACACTTTCCCATACATAGAGAACAAGAACAGCAGCTCTCGCATTGAGCACGAGGCCACTACTAGTAAAATAGGTGAAGATCAAATATTCTATTGTAATCAACGAGGAATAGATACCGAGAAGGCAATCGCCCTTATTGTAAATGGTTTTTCAAAAGAAGTACTTAATAAGCTTCCTATGGAATTTGCTGTAGAGGCTCAAAAACTTCTTGAAATAAGTTTAGAAGGATCTGTAGGATAAATTAATAATAAAACGTAGTTGTTTAGGATATCGCTTTCGCGAAAGCGTACTTAAAAAAACCAATCATCATTTTATTCACTATGAGAAAAATACTAGCGATTACACTTTTAACAATCATCTCAATAGCTTGTAAGCAACAATCCAAGGATGACGAAAACACGGACGCTTCTGTGGTTGAAATGGACAATACAAGTAGTATTCCTGAAGGTCAAGTTGAATTGCGAGGAGAATTTATTGTATACGAGGATATTATCGTTCTCAATACAACTAGTAAAATTCATGAAGTAGAAAGAAATGATGTGGCGTTACAACTAGTTGATAGAACAAATCCACTTAAAAAGAATGAGTACGACGCGCCTATAGTTACTCTTCAAGGTAAACTTAAACCAAACCCAAAACTAGAACGAGGTGAAGAAGGATGGCCAGAAGTTTTTACCATTCATAAAATAATAGAAATTAACCCAGCTCTTGAGAGCAACGTGATCACAACAGGATCCAAAGTAGAATTAAAAGACATCAAGTAGATCGATATGTTAAAGATAAAAAACCTTAAAGCCTCAATTGAGGACAAAGAAATCTTAAAAGGAATAAATCTAGAAATTAAGCCTGGAGAAGTGCATGCTATAATGGGACCTAATGGTTCTGGTAAATCAACATTTGCCAATGTTATTGCAGGTCGCGAGGAATATGAAATGACAGATGGTTCTATCGAATTAGATGGTGAGGAAATTTCTGAACTTGATCCAGAAGAAAGAGCACACCGCGGTGTTTTTCTTTCGTTTCAATACCCAGTAGAAATTCCAGGTGTATCAGTAACAAATTTCATGAAAACTGCGATCAACGAGACTCGCAAGGCACAAGGTAAAGATGAAATGCCTGCAAAGGACATGCTTAAATTGATTCGTGAAAAATCAGAACTACTTGAAATAGATCGTAAATTTTTGTCTCGATCGCTAAATGAAGGTTTTTCTGGTGGTGAGAAAAAGCGTAATGAAATTTTTCAAATGGCGATGCTAGAGCCTAAACTATCTATTCTTGATGAAACAGATTCAGGATTAGATATTGATGCATTGCGCATTGTTGCAAATGGTGTGAATAAGCTTAAAAGCAAGGATAATGCAACCGTAGTGATTACTCACTATCAAAGGTTACTTGATTATATAGTTCCGGATTATGTACATGTACTATATAAAGGTAGAATCGTAAAGTCTGGTGGTAAGGAACTAGCTCATGAATTAGAAGAAAGAGGTTACGACTGGATTAAAGAAGAGGTTGACGCCTAGTAGTCTAATAATGATTTTTACAGTTGATCAACAATTTACGATAGTACTGTAAAAACATAATAAAAAGAATTATGAGTTTTAAAGACAATATTATTTCCTCCTTTATAGCGTTAGAATCTCAGGTAGATACAGATTCTTATGTACATGGATTGCGCAGCGATGCTTTAAAGCAATTTGAAACAGTAGGAATACCACAACGCAAGGATGAAGCTTATAAATACACGAGTTTAAAATCTCTTTTTAATAAAGACTATTCTTTATTCCCAAAAACAGATTCTCATATTGAATATCGTGACATCAAAAAGTATTTGATGCACGAGATTGATACTTACAAGGTGATATTTGTAGATGGTGTTTACAATTCCCAATTATCACAAACAACACACGACAAGTATGATATTTGTTTGATGTCAAGTGCGTTAAGCAAGGATAAATATGCTCCTATAATTGAGAACCACTACAATAAAATTGCTGGTAATGATAGCTTAACTTCTCTCAATACAGCATTTGCTCGTGAAGGTGCTTACATACATATTGGTAAAAATGTAGCAGTACGCAAACCTATTGAGATTGTTTATTTCTCAACAGGAAATGAAAATGCTGCAATGATGCAACCTAGAAACCTAGTTGTCGTAGGTGAGAATTCTCAAGTTCAAATTATAGAACGCCATCAAAGCCTGAGCTCAAACTCTGTGTTGACAAATGTGGTTACAGAGATTTATGCAGATCAACGCGCTATGGTGGATTATTACAAAATACAGAACGACAATGTTGAAGCTTCTTTAATAGATCACACAAGCGTTGAACAACAGTCAAATAGTGAGGTAAGATTGCATACTTTTTCATTTGGCGGTTCTATAACACGTAACAATTTATATTTCTATCAAAAAGGAGAGCACTGTAATTCTTTACTTAATGGTGTGACTATATTAGAAGGTAAACAACATGTAGATCATAGTACACTTGTTCATCACACACAACCTAATTGTGAAAGCTATCAGGAATACAAGCAAATCTTTGATGATAGATCTGTAGGTGTATTTAATGGTAAAGTTTATGTAGATAAAATTGCCCAAAAAATTAACGCCTTCCAGCAAAACAATAATATTTTAATTAGTGATAAAGCAACCATAAATGCAAAACCACAATTAGAAATTTTTGCTGACGATGTTAGATGTTCACATGGTTGTACTATTGGCCAATTAGATGAGGATGCTATGTTTTACATGCAGTCTCGTGGTATTGGTAAAAAGGAAGCTAGAGCTTTACTCATGTTTGCCTTTGCAAACAGTGTATTAGAAAGTGTTAAAATACCAGAAGTAAAGTCTAGAATAACCAAGATTATAGCTCTTAAATTAGGAGTAGAAATAGGATTGGATTTATAAAGATTATTAGAAGTAATACTTTAAAAACCAGTCCTTGAGACTGGTTTTTGTTTTAAAAAATTAAACTTAAGGAAAACACTATTCTTATCGTAGTGTTCACTTACAGAACGTACCTTTGTATTATGTTTGATGTACAAAAAATAAGACAACAGTTTCCAATACTTCAAAGAGAAGTCAATGGAAAGCCTTTAATATATTTTGACAATGCTGCAACCTCACAAAAACCCCAAGCAGTAATTGATGCCATTGTAAAATATTACAGTCATTACAATGCAAATATTCATCGTGGTGTTCATGCTTTAAGTCAGGAGGCGACAGATTTATTTGAGCAAGCCCGTGAAAAGACAAGAGCATTTTTTAATATACCACAAGCTAAACAAGTAATCTTCACATCTGGTAATACACATTCGATAAATGCAGTTGCTAGTGGAGCACATGTTTTTGTCTCAAAAGGTGATGAGGTGATTGTAAGTGCAGTTGAACACCATTCAAACATAGTTCCTTGGCAAATGCTTTGTGAAAAAGTAGGAGCTGTACTTAAAGTGATTCCAGTTTTAGACGACGGTACATTAGACATGAAAACCTATTCTAATCTACTTAGTAATAAGACTGCATTTGTAGTTGTAAACCATATTTCAAATGCACTAGGTGTTACTAATCCTGTTAAGGAAATAATTAAACAAGCGCATGAGTTTAATGCTTTAGTTTTAGTTGATGGTGCTCAATCTTGTGGACACATGACTGTCGACGTGCAGGCTCTTGATGCAGATTTTTACACAATGGCCGGTCATAAAATGTGCGGTCCTACTGGTATAGGAGTTTTATACGGTAAAGAAAACTTGTTAAACCAATTACCACCTTATCAAGGTGGTGGCGAGATGATTGATCAAGTAACTTTTGAGCACACTACCTACGCAGGTTTACCTCATAAATTTGAAGCAGGAACTCCAAATATTGCCGGTGGTATTGCATTAGGAGCGGCTATCGATTACCTAAATGAAATAGGTATGGACAATATTGCAACATACGAGAATGAGTTATTAGAGTACGGTACAGCACAGCTCAAAACAATTCCAGGTGTTACAATTTTAGGAGAAGTAACTGACAAAGCGGCGGTAATTAGTTTTGTTGTAGATAAGCTGCATCCATACGATATAGGAACCATTGTAGATAAATTAGGTGTTGCAGTACGTACGGGTCATCACTGTGCACAGCCAGTTATGGATAGATTTCAAATTCCAGGAACTATAAGAGCAAGCTTTGCTTTTTATAATACTAAAGAAGAAATAGACATAATGGTACAAGCTTTGCAGCGAGCTGTTAATATGTTAGCTTAGTGTAAGCTTAAATAAGTGAAGTTATGATGAAAAAAGCAGCAATTTTTGTAATGATCATTTTTACAACCTTAAGTTGTAAAACGATAGAAGACATGAATGGTAATTATAAAGTAACTACTGTAGGTGATAATAATTATGGTGAGTATGATATCACTTTAAATATAGAAACCGATGGAACAGTGAATAGAATCTCTGGAAAATCTGCTTGTAACCAGTATTCGGGTGAATTTAAATACCAGGGAACGTCTATTGAGATTGGACCACTTATGGGCACAAAAATGTATTGTAGGGAATTAGACAAAATCGAAAGAGATTATACCGCACACTTGGCAAAATCAGTGCAAGTAAAACCTACTGAAGATGGTCTAGAATTATTTGACGAATCGGGTACACTTACTATAAAAGCAATCAAGATTAAATAATGGCTACTATACAAGATATACAAGAGGAAATCGTTGATGAGTTTGCAATGTTTGATGACTGGATGCAGAGGTACGAGTACATGATTGATCTAGGTAAGAACTTGCCATTAATTGACGAAACTCAAAAAACCGAGGACAAACTCATTAAAGGTTGTCAATCCAAAGTTTGGGTTGACGCGCAATTAGATAACGAAAAAGTACATTTTACGGCAGATAGCGATGCTATTATTACCAAAGGAATTATAGCTATACTTATAAGAGCTTGGTCAGGTCAAAAACCACAAGATATTATTGCCGCAAATACAGATTTTATTGATCAAATAGGTCTCAAGGAGCATTTATCTCCTACCAGAGCAAACGGTCTTGTATCAATGATTAAACAGCTTAAAATGTATGCTGTAGCATACCAATCACAATTAAATTAAACCATGGAAGAAATAAACGGTCAGGAAATAGGAGAAAAAGTAGTAAGAGTTCTTAAAACTATCTACGATCCAGAAATCCCAGTAGATATATACGAGCTAGGACTTATATATGATGTGATGGTAAGCACTGATGCCGATGTGAAAATCCTCATGACCTTAACATCACCTAATTGTCCGGTGGCAGAAACTCTACCAGTTGAGGTAGAAGAGAAAGTAAAAACTCTCAAAGAGGTTAACGATGCCGAGGTAGAAATCACCTTTGATCCACCATGGAGTAAGGATCTCATGAGTGAAGAGGCAAAACTAGAATTAGGCATGTTGTAGTATGGAGGAAATCGTGAATCGAGTAGCGCAAAGCAAGCTGCGCACCATTGACCTCGAAGATTTTTATTTGCCAGGAACACGCAGTGTTATTGATATATCACAATGGTTACTTGAAGGTCTGGTAGTGGTAGAATCTCGCTTTCGCGAAAGCGTAAAAAACACTGATTTCTCTATTTATAAAGACCACTATGTAGCCATTCATTGCAGTACCGATGCAATCGTGCCACAGTGGATATGGATGTTGTTACAAAGTCATCTTACTGGAATTGCAAAAAAGGTGGTTTATGGAGATCTTCAACACCTTGAAAGCGTGTTGTATACAGAAATTCTTAATAACCTTGATTTATCAGAATATCAAGACCTACCAGTAATTATTAAAGGATGTTCAAACAAACCAGTACCGGTAAACGCCTACTTAATGCTTACTGAAAAATTACAACCTATCGCCCGATCTATAATGTACGGTGAGGCATGTAGCGCCGTTCCTATTTTTAAAAAGCCTAAAAAATAACAATGTCTTTTATAGGTTATATTGCTGTTTTCTTAATCTTAAGATGGTTATATGTGAGCTTTATGGGTGGTTATACCCAACAAAGCTCTACCCAACCTAGATATCGCAGCCATTCTAATAATACAGTAAGTCCACAAGATTTTGAACTCAATTTACTTTCGCTTACTAGTATAGTCATTAAGGCAGATGGTAATGTAAGTCAACGAGAACTGGATTATGTGAGAAATTACTTTGTAAGTTCTTATGGCAAGGATAGAGCCAATGCTGTTTTTAGGGTATTTAACGATGTGGTAAAAAAGCGACAAGTAAATGCACAACGTATTTGTCAAATGCTTAATACTCGTACCACCTACGAGACACGATTGCAAATTCTTCATTTTCTATTTGGTATAGCACAAGCCGATGGTCACGTTAGTGACCCAGAATTGCGAGTACTGCAAAACATAGCTAGTTACTGTAGATTAAGCAGTAGGGATTTTATATCTATTAAAGCCATGTTTGTAAAGGATCGTGACAATGCTTATAAAATCCTTGAGATAGAAAAATCGGCAACAGATAATGAGGTGAAAAAGGCCTACAGATCAATGGCCAAAAAGTATCACCCAGATAAACTTGTTCACATGGACGAAGCGTACCGTAAAGGCGCCGAAGAAAAGTTCCGTAAGGTACAAGAGGCTTATGAGAGTATCAGGAAAGAACGCGGCATGAATTAAATCTCTTTCCTTTAAGATGCTTATCCTGATGAATTTTCCTTTGAGATAAATTACTTTTGCAGGCAAATCACTTTTCCCATGAACGTACTTATTTTAGGTAGCGGTGGTCGTGAGCACGCATTTGCCCACGCTATTGAAAAAAGCGAATTACTAACCCAATTATATGTTGCACCTGGTAACGCAGGTACGGCAGCAATAGCAACAAATGTTGATCTAGGTGTCACTGATTTTGATGCTATCAAAGAGTTCTCGTTAAAAAACGATATTAATATGATTGTTGTAGGTCCAGAGGCGCCACTAGTTGCCGGGATTTATGATTATTTCCAACAAGAAGAAACATCACATATTAATGTTATAGGTCCTTCAAAGAAAGGTGCCGTTTTGGAAGGTTCTAAAGAGTTTGCCAAGGAATTCATGCAACGCAATGGTGTTCCAACGGCTGCCTATTCTAGTTTTACGGCCCAAACCGTAGAGGATGGAAAGAGATTTTTGGAAACTCTAAAAGCTCCTTATGTGCTTAAAGCCGATGGTCTAGCAGGAGGAAAAGGTGTACTTATAATCAAGGATCTTAAAGAAGCTCAAGATAGCCTGGAAGAAATGCTCGTAGGAGGAAAATTTGGAGAAGCGTCCAATAAAGTCGTGATTGAAGAATTCCTTGACGGTATTGAAATGAGTGTATTTGTAATGACCGATGGAGAGCATTATAAAATATTACCTAATGCTAAGGACTATAAACGAATAGGTGAAGGCGATACAGGTTTAAACACGGGTGGAATGGGCGCCGTGTCTCCAGTACCATTTGCAGATCATGTCTTGATGGAAAAGGTTGAGCAACGTATTATACAGCCTACCATTTCTGGATTCAAAAAGGAATCAATTACGTATAAAGGTTTTGTATTTATTGGCCTTATGATAGTAAATCAAGAGCCCTATGTAATCGAATACAACGTGCGCATGGGTGATCCTGAAACAGAGGTTGTTCTACCTAGAATTAAGTCTGATTTATTGAGACATTTGTCCGCTTTCGCGAAAGCGGAATTAAACAAGGAACAACTAGAAATAGACAGTCGTAGTGCTACTACAGTTATGTGTGTGTCTGGTGGATATCCAGAAGCCTATGAAAAAGGGAAAGTGATTACCGGGATTAATGAAATTGAAGACAGCATTGTGTTTCACGCAGGTACAACTGTTAAAGATGGTGCTGTTGTCACTAATGGAGGTAGAGTTATTGCTGTAACCAGTTATGGTGAAGATTTCAAACAGGCACTAAAAAAATCTTATCAAAATGTAAAACAGCTACAATTTGATAAGATGTATTATAGAAGTGATATAGGATTTGACCTATAAAACTTATGATTCAAACGTCTTACTTCAAAAACGAGTGAGACGTTTGTGTTTTATCTTCTTCACCATTTTGGTCAAAGATGCGCAATTGCTTCATCCAGTAACCTAATGCTACGATAAGTATAATGATGGCGATCCAAGTAATAGAGTTTGCAGCCCACCAATTTTCATTTTCTAGCTCTCTTAAAAAATCTAAAGGAGCAAATAAAAGATCTACAAATAAGTATTCGATTCCTTCTAATAATTCTTTCATTGCAGTAAATTGCTTGTTATCCTGCAAAAGTAATATAAAAAGCTGATGCTTCATAGATTTTTTGAAACTACTCAACCTATTCATTACGCACTTTATAGTGGGCTCGTAATTGTTGCTGGATTTACATCTGTATTTTGGTTTGAGCAACTCTCGTTCCAGACGGTTACAACTGTTTTGGGATTAGTCTTTTTATTGCTATTGACTCAGTTCATTCTAATAAAAAATGAACTTACTCAAAACTCTAGTTATGCTTTTATGAGCATGTCTGTGTTATTGTGTTTGTTGTTTCCAAATGTTTTTTCAGATTGGTTGTGGTTAGCTAATCTTCTAATATTTATGTCTTTAAGGCGATTGCTTAGTTTGCGTACTAGGCATTCCATATTGGCCAAAATTTTTGATGCTAGTTTCTGGATAACTATAGCTTCCTTAATTGAACCAAAATTTTGCCTTTTTTTCCTTCCAGTCTTTGTTGGAGTCTTTTTGTGGGCTCGCAATAATTATAGATTCTGGGTTATTCCATTTTTAGGGATTACAACCGTGTTAATAATTAGCTGGGTAATTCAATTGTATTTTAATATTGACTTATTACCTAGATTAATTTTGAGTTCTTCCTATGAGTTTGCGGGATCATATGTTCTACAACTTCACTGGGTTTCTATCCTATTGCTATCATTTATTGTAGCAGGTATAATTTTATATGTGGGATCAATAATAAGTGTCATTCATAAGACAAGAGCAAAGTATTCAGTATTATTCTTTTACAGTCTAGTTTCTGCAATAATTTTTTTATGGTTAGATAAAAATCAAACAGCCAGTCAACTATTATTGTTTTTACCAACTGTTCTTTTTCTAAACTACATTTTTACTTCTTCATCAAATAGAGTTTTAAAAATTATTCTGGTATTAATCCCTATTGCGATTTTAGTAGTGAGAACGATATTCATTTTGTAAAATACTTTTTACAGGCATGGCAAAATAAAATAATTGTAAAATAATTGCCGTTCTACTATAAATCAGTGATAACTGTATTAACTTTAAGAAATTATCCGATTACTAACCATACCATTATGAAAAAACTTCTTTTATTGTCGTCTTGTTTATTATTACTTTTTTCATGTTCTGAGAAAAACCCTAAAGAACTTCAAGAAGAACAAGCTGCCGAGTTTTTTAAATTCCGAACTATAATAGATCAAGTAACCGATAATGTTGTAAGTGCTCATGAAAATATAACTGTAAGATTTACAAATCCACAAACTAATTGGAATTCTGGACAAACAGTACCAGAAGATGTGTTTAAAATATCTCCAGAGGTGAAGGGTAAATCTATTTTTATTGATAATCAAACAATTTCATTTGTTCCTGACGAACCTTTAGAAAACAATACTAATTATCAGGTCAAACTTCAGGTTGGTAAATTATTACAGGTAGAAGACGATTTAAAAGAGTTTAATTTTTCTTTCAAGACGATTAAGCAAGATTTTATAGTAAACATTGAGCCTGTTATAAGCGTTGACAAAAACACGCAACGTGTTATAGGCTTTATACGAGCAAGCGATATTCTCACACTGGAAGATGCAAGAAAAATCGTTACAGCCAGGATTAACAGTAAAGAACAAGATATTAGCTTTCAATCTGATATTGAAAAAGCCAGTTCTTTTAGCTTTATAATTGACAATATTAAACGCACCGTCGACGATCAGGAGCTTAAAGTTTTTTGGAATGGTGCTGCAATTGGAGTAAACGATAAAGATGAAGTATCCATTACCTTACCAGGAAAGGATAATTTTTTAGTCACTGATATTCAACTTGTCAATTCAGAATCCTCTTATGTTGCTGTGCATTTTTCTGATCCTTTGAAAAAAACACAAAATTTAGATGGTTTAATTTCTATAGAAGGACAAAAAGATCTTAAACTAGAAATTGAATCTAATACTGTTAAAGTCTACACACTAAATGCTATCTCAGGATCCAAAATGGTCGAGGTTTTCAATGGTGTTGAAAGTACTGATGGATACAAATTGAAAAAACCATTTTCTAGCTATATCGCTTTTGAGCAAGTAGAGCCAGAAGTCAGATTGATTAAGTCTGGTGCAATTTTACCTAGTTCACAAAATACTAGTGTTCGTTTCAAAGCGGTAAACTTAAACGCTGTTGATGTAATGGTTTATCGTATTTATGAAAATAATGTTTTGCAATTTCTTCAATCTAACAATATAGCATCTACTGGAAATATGAGAAGGGTTGGTAGGCCTATTGCACGTAAGGTACTTGATTTGAAATCTTCCGTTAAAAATATCAGTACATGGAATGTATTTTCAGTTGATTTAAATGAACTTATTGCACCAGAACCTGGCGCAATATATCGAGTAGAACTGGATTTCAAACTAGCTTACAGCGCCTACTCTTGCAACTATACTGCCGAAAACCAACCTGAAATTGAAGAAATAGATTATAACGATTCCTTTGAAACGACAAATTGGGATAGTTACCAAAACTATTATTACGATGAATACGATTATTCCTATAACTGGCGAGATAGGGAAGATCCTTGTACACATAGTTTTTATAGGAATAAAACAGTAAGCACAAACATATTAGCTAGTGATATAGGAGTCACCGTTAAAAAAGGACAGGATAATAGCTTTTTAGTAGCTGTGACTAATTTACTTTCAACTAGTCCTCTTGCTGGATCATTAGTGACCTTTTATAACTACCAGCAACAAGAAATTGCAACTACTAGGACGAGTGCCAGTGGACTCTCGCAAATTAAACTTGATCAAGTCGCTTATTTTGTAAAAGTTAAATACAAGGATCAGTATGCTTACGTAAGATTAGATAACGGGCAAGTATTACCGGTAAGTAAGTTCGACACGTCTGGAGAACAATTGCAAAAGGGAATTAAAGGGTATATCTACACAGAACGTGGAGTATGGAGACCGGGAGATCATATTTATTTATCATTTGTTTTAAATGATAGTGATAATAAACTGCCTGCTAATCACCCTATCAAATTAGAGTTAAGAGATCCTAATGGTAAAATGATACATCAAGAGGTTCAAAAAAATGGCTTAAATAAAGTGTATCAATTTGATTTACAAACAGACGAAACAGCACCTACTGGAAATTGGAATGTACAAGTTCAAGTAGGAGGAATAAGCTTTTATAAAACTTTAAAGATTGAAACAATAAAGCCCAATAGGCTTAAAGTGCAGTTAGATTTTGAAGATGATCTAATCACCAGCGGTAAAAAGGTTGATATTGATTTATCTGCTATGTGGTTACATGGTGCCAAGGCTAAAAACCTAAAAGCAAATACTACTGTAAAATACTATAGTACATCGACAAAATTTTCTAAATATGACAACTATAATTTTGATGATCCATCTCGATATTTTGAAATGATAGAAAACGAGGTTTTTGATGGCAAATTAAATAATGATGGAAAGGCAAGTTTTTCCATTAATCCTGAGCTGAATAGTCAAGCACCTGGAATGCTAAAAGCTAACTTTCTCACTAAGGTTTATGAAAACGGTGGTGATTTCAGCACCAATGTCACTTCATCGTCCTACTCACCATATACACATTATGTTGGGTTAAAAGTACCACCAGGAGATAAAAGACGTGGGATGTTAGTAACCGATAAAGACCACACCTTTGACGTGGTCACAGTTAATGAGAAAGGAGAGGCAGCTGCTAGACAAAACCTTGAAGTGAATGTATACAAAGTATCGTGGAGATGGTGGTGGCAAAGCACTTCAAACTCATTATCGAGATATGAGTCAATGGAATCCAGGCAATTAGTAAATTCTCAAAAAATATCCACCAACGGCTCTGGAAAAGGTAGTTTTAAAATGCAAATCAAGTACCCAGAATGGGGTAGGTATTTTGTTAAAGTTTATGATCCAGAAAGTGGTCACAGTACAGGTAAAATAGTTTACGTGGATTGGCCAGGTTGGGCAGGGAAATCACGAAAAGCTGATCCAGAAACCGCAAGTATGCTGGTCTTTAATGCAGATAAAGAATCCTATAATGTAAATGAACAAGCTCAAATAACATTTCCTAGCAGTTCCGGTGGAAGAGCTTTAATTACCATTGAAAATGGAACAGAGATTTTAGACGCAAAATGGGTCCAAACCAACAAGGATAAAACGACCACCACATTAACAATAGATAGCAGGTATGTTCCTAATGTTTATGTACATATAACATACTTACAGCCTCATGCATCAACAGCAAACGATTTACCATTAAGAATGTATGGAGTAATACCGTTAATGGTAGAAAATAAAAACACGCATTTACAACCAGTTATTAAAATGCCTGAAACATTACAACCAGAAAGTAAAGTTTCTATAACCGTAAGTGAAAAGAATAACAAGCCTATGACCTATACACTGGCTGTTGTGGATGAAGGGCTACTAGACTTAACAAATTTTAAAACACCAAATCCTTGGGATAAGTTCTTTGCAAGAGAAGCCCTAGGTGTAAAAACCTGGGATATTTATGATGATGTGATTGGAGCTTATGGTGGTAGAATAGATGCGGCATTTGCAATAGGTGGTGATGGTACAGCACAAGCGGCCAAAGCAAAAAAGGCCAATCGATTTGAACCTATGGTGCGCCATATAGGTCCTTTTGAGGTAGCAGCTGGTAAAAGTCGTACACACACTATTGATATTCCCAATTACGTGGGATCAGTGCGCACTATGGTTGTTGCTTCAAATGTTAAAGACGAGTCTTATGGAAACGCTCAAAAAACAACACCTGTAAAAAAACCATTGATGATGCTGGCTTCGCTTCCGCGAAAGCTTACTCCAGGAGAAACTGTCAAATTACCAGTAACAGTGTTTGCGATGGAAGACAATATTAAAAATGTAACAGTCGGCTTTAAACCATCAAATCATTTTGAAATAGTAGGACCTACGCAACAACAGTTAAAATTTGAAGAAGTTGGAGATCAATTAGCTTATTTTGATGTTAAAGTAAAAGATCAAGTAGGAATTGCTCAATTAGAATTTTCTGCGAGTTCATCTGGTGAAAAAGCAAGTTATAAAACTGAAATAGATATTGTCAATCCCAACCCTTTTACCACAAGTAGTCAGCAAGTATTACTCAAGGCAGGAGAGAGTAAAACACTTCCTATAGAGCCTTTTGGAAGTAAAGGAACAAATTCGGGAATAATTACAGCCTCAACCTTGCCAGAAATGAATATTGGTAAGCGATTGAATTATTTAATAAGGTATCCACATGGTTGTGTGGAACAAACCACTAGTGCAGCATTTCCACAATTAGGATTGTCTACTGTTGCAAACTTGAATTCTCAAGAGCAATCGACACTCTCAAACAATGTAAAGATGGCTATCAATAGGTTGACGAGTTTTCAGCGCCCTGATGGTGGATTGTCATACTGGCCAGGCGCAGGAAGTCCAAATGATTGGGGAACAAGTTATGCAGGTCATTTTATGTTAGAGGCAGAACGTGCAGGATACGCCATCCCAGTTACTTTCAAATCAAATTGGATAGCTTATCAAAAACAAGCCGCTAGTAGATGGCGTTACAATGATCACAATGACTTTAATCAAGCGTATCGATTGTACACACTAGCGCTGGCTGGTGTTGCAGATTTAAGTGCTATGAATCGCTTTCGCGAAAGCGGTAATTTATCTAACAATTCTAAGTTACGACTAGCAGCAGCCTATGCTATGGTGGGACAGCAAAAGGTAGCAAATGAACTTCTAAGCAATTCAAATATAGATTTTAAACCCTATCAATGGGTTTACAGATCATATGGGTCGCCAGAAAGAAATCGTGCCATGGCATTGGAAACTTATGTCATCATGGGTAAAAAAGAAAAAGCAAGAGAATTACTTGAGAATATTGCCAAACAACTAGCTGATAATCGATATATGAATACGCAGGCAATAAGTTACAGTCTGGTATCTATTAATAAATATGTAGAGAGTTTAGGCGGTACAGGATTTAGTATCGAGTTGCTTGATAAGGGTAATAAGGAAGTTATTGAGTCCAAGAAAAGTATAGTGATGCGAGATTTACAAGTGGCTTATAATCCAACAACTATTCAAGTGACCAATACAGGGAATGTAGATGTGTTTCTAAATACAGCTTTAACTGGGAAATTACCCGTAGGAAAAGATAAAGTAATCCAAAGTAAATTGTCAATGGTTGTTGCTTATACAGACAAAAATGGAAATCCAATAGACGTTAGTAATCTTTCTCAAGGAACCGAGGTTACCGCAATAGCTACCATAACAAATACAACAGGTGTCACTATTAGAGATGTTGCTTTTTCACAAATTGTGCCGTCTGGTTGGGAAATGGTAAACACTCGATTTACTGAATACGGTGACGAAGAAAACAATCAGGTAGAATATAAGGATATAAGAGATGATAGAGTGCATTACTATTTTGACTTACAGCCTAAAAAATCCATTAGTTTAAAAACGGTTATTAATGCAAGTTATTTGGGAGACTACTACTTGCCAGGTTCACAAGCTGAGGCTATGTACGATGGTGATTATGTTGTGCGCAGTCAGGGAAAATGGATTACAGTAAAGCGGTGATAAATGATAACAACTCCTTATTATGCAGTAATATTCACTTCAATTCTTAAAAAAGATGATCCTGAATATCATTCAATGGCCAGTTTAATGGAACAGGCTGTTACTAACAATGACGGATTTATACAACTTGAAAGTGCCCGTGATGATTTAGGAATTACTATATCATACTGGAAGGATTTGAGCTCCATAAAAAAGTGGAAACGTAATTTGCAGCATTTGAAAGCGCAAAAATTGGGTAAAACCCTATGGTATTCCTATTATAAGGTTCGCATTTGTAAGGTAGAACACGAATATGAATTTAAAATTTAAGTATATTAAAATTAGTTTATTTTCTTTCCTTTGCAAGCTATGACACAAGCTGACAATCCTTTTTCACAAGGTAAAGTGATATTAATTGATAAGCCGCTAGAATGGACTTCATTTCAAGTAGTGAATAAAGTGCGCTGGCTGATTAAAAGAAAGTTTAAGCTTAAAAAGATCAAAGTAGGTCATGCAGGTACTCTAGATCCACTAGCAAGCGGATTACTTATATTGTGTACTGGTAAAGAGACTAAAAATATTACTACCTATCAAGCGCAACGTAAAGAATATACCGGTACCATTACTTTAGGAGCTACTACACCTAGCTACGACTTAGAAACGGAGATTGATAAAAGGTTTGATTACGATCATTTAACTGAAGACGACATTAGAAAAGCGGCAAACAGTTTTGTGGGCACCATTGCTCAAAAGCCGCCGATATTTTCGGCCATTAAAAAAGATGGAAAACGTTTGTATGAGCTAGCAAGAGCTGGTGAAACTACTGAAATAAAAAGTCGAGAGGTGACCATTCATGATTTTGAAATCACTAGAATTGATTTGCCAGAAGTGGATTTTAAAGTGAGTTGTAGTAAAGGAACTTACATAAGATCTCTAGCTCATGATTTGGGCATCGCATTAAATAATGGAGCTCATTTAAGTGCCTTGCGTAGAACTGCAATAGGTGATTATCGAGTAGCAAACGCTATGACCGTTAAAGAGTTTGAAGAGAAGCTAGATTAAAACTATTACTTTTTTACTCGGTGTGCGTTTGAACTTTTGCACAGACTAGTTTAAAAAAGAGTGAAATTGAAACAAGAAAATGACTTAACTATTTAGCCTATGCCTATTGTAATCGAATTAGATAAAATTCTCGCAGAGCGAGGTATGAGAAGTAATGAACTTGCTCAAGCAATAGGAATTACCACGGCAAACCTTTCTATTCTAAAAACGGGTAAAGCCAAGGCAATTAGATTTTCTACTTTAGAGGCTATCTGCAAAGTATTGGATTGTAAGCCGGGTGATATAATTAAATTTCATTCATAATGTAAAGGTTGATTAGGTAGTACAAAAACGATTTTGTTTAATTATTTTAAAGATATTCTTAAGATATCAGTATATTTATCTTTTAAATTAAAGAAAGAATGAAAAAAGCACTTTTGTTAATAGCATTTATTGCAGGAACTTCGGGAGTTTTTGCACAAGATTTATCTAAGGAAATGACTATAGCTCTCAAAAATGATGATGTTAGAGCTATTTCTTCATTAGTTAATGATTCTAACAAGGATGCATGTCTAGTATCTGGAAGTCAGGAATACAACCTTCTTCAATACAGTGCTATGATGAAAAGTAATGATATAGCTGTTTATTTAATACAACAGGCTAAAGCAGATGTTAATGGCACTTGTAACAACATGACTCCATTAATGATGGCTGCTAAAGCAGGGAATAGCTCTTTAATATCTACATTGTTAGAAGCTGGTGCAGATGCATCAATAAAGATAGACGGTAAAACTGCACTAGATTATGCTGAAGAGACTAAAAATATTGCAACTATAGCTGCACTAAGAAAGTAATATATACTCTTAACTATAACCAACGAAAACCCTGACAGTTTTGTCAGGGTTTTTTTTGAATGATTCTAAAAAACTGAACTCAATTATTGTTTAAATTTTATCAAATAAAACTAAACAAGTATCTTTACTAAGTTAAAAAATTAACGATGTTAAAATCATACCCTAAAAAAATTGAAATTTCAACATGTGAAGACGAGCCTATTCGTTTTATACATAGAACTCAATCACATGGTGTACTATTAGTCATAGATAATGATTTTAACATCCTACAATATTCTAAGAATGCAACCGATTTTTTGAATGTTCAGATTGATCTTTTAAACAGTAACTTATCTGCGTTTCTGCACGACGAGGTAATTTATAAATTGAAAATACAGCTTATAGATAACGATTTCAAGACAGTAGTAGACGGTGAATTTTCTTATAAACTTTCTTTGAGTAATGAGGGATTGTTGTTGGATATTGAAAAGTACGATTCAACATTAAATCTTCTAGAAGAGCAACAACTAATTATAAGCGCTCTCAATAAAATGTCATCGTGTAATAGTGTTCAGGAGGTTTTAAATACTGCAGTAAATGAAATAAAACATTTCCTTAATTATGATAGGGTTATGGTTTACAAGTTTGATGCAGATTGGAACGGAGAAGTTATAGCAGAAGCGGCTAATAATGATTTGCACTCCTGGTTAGGTCTACATTATCCTGCCGGTGATATACCAAAAAACGCACGTGACCTTTTTAAGGAACAAGGTGTAAGAATTATATCAAATCTAAAAGAACCAGATTACCCTTTATTTCCTATGGTAAATCCACAGTCTGGTTTTTTGACTAATTTAAGTAACTCGATTCTAAGAGGTTCTAGTGATATTCATAAAGAATATTTAGGGAATATGGGAGTTTGTGCAACTTTAAGTTGTGCAATAGTGATCGAGGATAAATTATGGGGATTAATTGCTTGTCATCATTATAGTCCAAAGTTTATCGACTTTCAAAAACGTCAAACCTGTTTTTTACTTTCTGACATAATAAGCAATCAAATTACGATAAAAACGTCAAATGACTTTATATCACGTTTGAATCAAAACAGTCATGTACGTTCAAAACTTGTTCACTATATGAGTGAAAAATGGGATCTCGTGCACGGACTTACAAACAATGAGGTTACCGCACTAGATTTGGTTAAATCAGATGCTTTTATCATTAAGTATGACACTCAATTAAGCTCAATAGGTCTCTCATTGGAAGACACAGATATTAAAAATATAATCAAGAAATTTGAAGTTCTATGTGATGAAAACGGTTTTTATAGTTCCAATTCCTTTAGCAAAGAAACTTCCATTCCTAGTTTAGAAAAGTTACAATTCGCTGGTGTGGTCTTATATAAAATAAGCAAGAAGAAAGGTGATTGTATAATATGGCTAAGAAAAGAACAGATTGCTGAAATTAATTGGGGTGGTAATCCAGACAAAAAACAAATCCAAGGAAATCTAACTCCTCGTAAATCATTTGAAAAATTCACAGAACAAGTAAGAGAGCATTCCATACCATGGCAAACACACGAAATAGCAGCTATTAAAGCCTTTGTTGAGGATGTTAAAAATATAATCGTAACTAAATTTTCTGAAGTATCTAAACTGAATAGACAGCTTTTGTCTTTAAATCAAGAATTAGAAAGTTTTAGTTACAGTGTATCGCATGATTTGAGAGGTCCATTGCGTGGTATAGATGGTTTTGCTCAAATACTTATGGAGGATTACATGGATCAATTAGATGAGGATGGTAAGCAGAGTCTTCAAATAATCATTAATAGTGCCGCTAGAATGAATGATTTAATGGACTCTATTTTGAGTTATAGTGGTCTTAGTAAGCTCAGGAAAATTGATGATGATATCGATGTTGAGAAACTTTGTAATGATATCGTAAAAGATAGTAATATGAAAAGGCGCTATCCAAAGACTCAATTTAATATTCAAAAAGGATTACCTTCAATATATGGAGATAGAGCAATGTTGTACCAGTTGTTTTTTAATTTGCTATCAAACGCTTTTAAATACAGTTCCAAAAAGGAAGCTCCACAAGTAACCGTATCGCAATACAACGACGGTGAAAAGGATGTTTATGTTGTAACTGATAATGGTGTAGGATTTGATCCTAAATATGGTAAAAAGATTTTTGGTGTATTTACACGTCTTGTTAAAGAAGAGTACGAAGGTACAGGTGTAGGACTGGCTATTGCGCAAAGGGTGGTGTTTAGACACGGTGGCGATATCTGGGCAGAAAGTGGACTAAATAAAGGAACGACGATAAAATTTTATTTTAAATCAATTAGGTAGAATGGATTCAATTCAAAGAAAAAATATTGTCTATATAGAAGATAGGTTAGAAGATATACAATTGTTCAAAAGAATCATTAAGAAAGAATTTTCTGACTCAAATTTTATATCTTTCGATGATTCAGAAAAAGTACGGCATTTAATTGAGAACAATGAATTTGAAAAAATTAGACCAGATTTAATTTTTATCGATTTGAAAATGCCAAAAATTTCTGGATTAGAGCTTTTGGGAGATTTAAATAAACAAGAATTCCGTAGAATTCCGAAAATAATGTTTAGTTCAAGTACTATAAATAGTGATATCGAACACGCTTATAATCTAGGTGCTAACTCTTATGTGGAAAAACCTAAATCTTTTCAGTCGTTGAAATATACCGTTGTAAACGCTGTAAAGTATTGGGTTGAAATTAATCTAAGTTAAAATGATCAACCAAAACCTACGAATCCTTATCGTTGAAGATCTAGTAAGCGATACCATTCTACTGCAACGACAGTTTGAAAAGTTTGTTTCAGAACCTGAAATTAGAATTTCTGATAAGCTCAGTAATGTGCGTTATGCTCTTAAAGATTTTATACCTGATTTGGTTTGTACAGACTATGATTTGGTTGGGTTTACAGCAATTGACGTAATTAATGCTGTAAAAGAGATCGAGCCTAGTACTCCAGTAATTGTAATAACAGGTACATTGAATAATGAAGAATTAGCAGCTAATGTTATTTTGAGTGGAGCATCTGGTTATTTATTAAAGAACGATATCAGTAATCTCCATAAAAGATTAGAACCATTAGTCCAGGATATCATTGTAAAAAAGCAAAAGACACTGGATAAATTAAACGAATTAAAATTAAGGCGAGAGGAGTTACGACGTATTCATGAAATTTTAAAATCTGCTGCAAGAACAGATGAAAAAGATCTTAAATTGAAAGAGTATTATGATAAAGTAATACAGGATCTTGATGAGAATATTTCTTCTTTTTTTAGGGTATGATACTTATCAATAACCTAAGATCGAGAACTAAGGAGTTACATGAGAAATTGGATAAGGCTCCTCATTCTATTGCCATTTTTAATCAAAATATTTCAAAAGAATATTTTTTAGAAATATTAATGCTTAATTATAAAGCTTATTTACCAATTGAAAAATCATTAAGTATGGAAAGGCAACCCATATCTAGGTGGATTGAGCATGATTATTTTGAGCTTACACAACGAGATATTCACTTGCCAAATATAGAATCAATTTCTTTCACACCTTTAGAAATGATAGGTGCGTTATACGTAGTAGAAGGATCTTTATTGGGCGGCGCAGTAATAGGAAAACAACTATCAGAGAATAAAAACTTAGACTATAATATTAATTCCATGCAGTTTTATACTTCTTCTAATGAAGAAAGGCGAGCTAGATGGAAAGCTACCTTAAAATTACTTAAAGAGGATTATACAACGTCTGAAATGGATGAAATCGTGGTGGGAGCGATAAAAACATTTAATCACTTTATAAATATTATGACATAAAAAAACCAGCTCATTGAGCTGGTTTTTTTTATAAGTAAGTAAGTTGTATTAGTCTGCCAGTACAACTGCTTTGTTATCCTTCATTTCAATCACACCACCAGAAATTTTATAATTAGTTGTGCCATCATTAGAAACAAACAACTTTTGTTGATCTTCATTTAAAGTAACTGATCCATAAATACGAACATCACCTTCTACTAGAAGAGAAACTACAGGCGCGTGATTGTCAAGCATCTGGAATTCACCATTGACACCAGGTACAGCTACAGATTCCACTTCACCACTAAAAACAGTTAATTCTGGAGTTACAATTTCTAATTTCATAATAGTGTTTTTCAGAATTAAGCTTCAGCAAGCATTTTTTCTCCTGCCTCAATAGCTTCCTCAATAGTACCCTTAAGGTTAAAAGCACTTTCTGGTAAGTGATCTAGTTCACCATCCATAATCATGTTAAATCCTTTGATAGTATCTTTAATATCTACTAATACACCTGGTATTCCAGTAAACTGTTCTGCTACATGGAAAGGCTGTGATAAGAAACGTTGAACTCTACGTGCACGAGATACCGCAAGTTTATCTTCTTCAGATAATTCTTCCATACCTAGGATGGCGATAATATCTTGTAGTTCTTTATAACGTTGTAACAACTCTTTCACACGTTGTGCACAGTCATAGTGCTCGTTACCTAAAATATCAGCAGTAAGAATACGAGAAGTAGAATCTAATGGATCTACCGCTGGATAAATACCAAGCTCAGCAATCTTACGAGAAAGTACCGTAGTTGCATCTAAGTGAGCAAACGTTGTTGCCGGTGCTGGGTCAGTAAGGTCATCCGCAGGTACGTATACAGCTTGTACCGATGTAATCGAACCTTTCTTAGTTGAGGTAATACGTTCCTGCATAGCACCCATCTCAGTAGCAAGTGTAGGTTGATATCCTACCGCCGATGGCATACGACCTAATAGTGCCGATACCTCAGAACCTGCTTGGGTAAAACGGAAAATGTTATCAACGAAGAAAAGAACGTCTTTACCTTGACCATCGCCTGCTCCATCACGGAAGTATTCAGCTATTGTAAGACCAGATAAAGCAACACGAGCACGTGCTCCTGGTGGTTCATTCATTTGTCCAAATACAAAGGTAGCTTTAGATTCTTTCATTGCTTCCTTATCAACCTTTTGAAGATCCCATCCGCCTTCTTCCATAGAATGTAAGAAGTCATCACCATACTTGATAATTCCCGATTCAAGCATCTCACGTAAAAGGTCATTACCTTCACGAGTACGCTCTCCTACACCAGCAAATACAGAAAGTCCACCGTGACCTTTTGCAATGTTGTTAATTAATTCTTGTATAAGTACCGTTTTACCTACTCCAGCACCACCGAAAAGACCAATTTTACCTCCTTTTGCATAAGGTTCGATAAGATCGATGACTTTAATACCAGTGTATAAAACTTCTGTAGAAGTCGATAAATCTTCAAAGGCTGGCGCTGCACGGTGAATAGGTAAACCATTATCACCTTCTTTAGGTAATTCACCTAATCCGTCAATTGCACTACCTATTACATTGAAAAGACGACCGTATACATCGTCACCTATAGGCATTTGAATTGGGTTACCCGTAGCTACAACTTCTGCACCTCTACTTAATCCATCAGTAGAGTCCATAGATATAGTACGCACAGTATCTTCACCTATATGAGATTGAACCTCTAATACAAGTTTTGTACCGTCAGCTTGCGCTATTTCTAGTGAGTCATAAATTCTAGGAAGGGCACCTTGTGCCGCGTCAAATGTTACGTCAACCACCGGTCCGATGATCTGTGAAACGCTACCTTTTACTTGAGACATTTATATAATGTTTTAGTACTTAAATAATTGCAGCTCATTAGAGCTGTTTTTTCGTCGTGCAAAGATACTGCTTAAAATGTTTAAATTGTATCTATTGATTTGGATTTTTTTAGCCTAATCTGTTGTGTGGTCTAAATAGCTTGTATTAAGACTGTTGTGTTTTTGTATTTTGCTTTCGCGAAAGCGTAAACCATCTTACAAAACGGTAATAGCAATCTTGAGTTTCTCATTATTAATTATTTCTTAAAGGCCTTACCGTCACTGTTTATGATATATTTTTGTAGACTTAAATTTTTATTTCATGAATATAGCAGTAGTAGGTGTTACCGGAATGGTAGGACAAGTGATGTTACAAGTGCTGGAAGAGCGAAACATCCCAATTTCAAACTTGATACCTGTTGCCTCAGAAAAATCAGTAGGTAGCGAGATTACTTTTAAGGGTAAACAGTATAAGGTAGTAAGTATGAAACAGGCTATTGAAATGAAACCTGCAATTGCCTTATTTTCTGCCGGTGGGAACGTTAGTTTAAAATATGCTCCTGAATTTGCCGCAGTAGGAACCACAGTTATTGACAACTCTAGTGCTTTTAGAATGGATGTAGATAAGCGATTAATAGTTCCTGAAATTAACGCGCATACCTTAACTAAAGACGATAAAATTATTGCAAATCCCAATTGTTCAACTATTCAAATGGTGCTTGCTTTGTCTCCTTTACATAAGGAGTATCGTATAAAAAGACTTGTAGTTTCTACTTATCAATCTATAACTGGGACTGGTGTTAAAGCTGTTCAACAGTTAGAGAATGAATATGTAGGTAAAAAAGGAGAGATGGCATATCCATATCAAATTCACCGTAATGCATTACCGCATTGTGATGTTTTTGAGGATAATTTGTATACCAAAGAGGAAATGAAGTTAGTAAGGGAAACTCAAAAAATTCTTAATGATAATACAGTTGCTGTTACAGCCACAGCCGTTCGTATACCGGTTGTAGGTGGCCACTCAGAATCTGTAAATGTTGAATTCAGGTCTGATTTTGATGTAAAAGACGTGCGTCGATTACTCTCACAAACTGATGGTGTTACAGTGCAAGATAATGTGGATGTAAATAATTATCCTATGCCACTTATGGCACATGGTAAGGATGATGTTTTTGTGGGGCGTATACGTAGAGATCACTCGCAAGAAAATTCACTTAATATGTGGATTGTGGCAGATAATCTGAGAAAAGGAGCTGCGACAAACGCTGTTCAAATCGCTCAGTATTTAATTGAAAACAAGTTAGTATAGTGGTTGTGATTAGTTTTATCAGGTAGTATCTTTACTTCTTAATGTAAAGATTTTACTAAGTATGAAACTAGTACTTGCACTAATAGCAGTAGTATTTACAACATCAACGGTTCAAGCTCAATTTTGGCGTGTAGAAGCTTCTGGATTTTCTAATACCTCTAGAGGTGTCAATAAAATCCACATAGGAACTGCAACAACTGCATGGGGTGTTGCTTATGATGGGATAACTCCTAGTAACAATATTCAGGAATTTGTTAGAACAAATGATGCTGGCCAATCATGGATACCAGGAAGTTTTGATTTAGGAAATGTTAATCTAGGTATATCAAATGTTTGTGATGCAGGAGGAACTACAGCTTATGTAGCAGCTCATCCATTAAATGCGGGAGATCAAGGTGGTGTGTGGAAAACTACAGATGCTGGATTAACTTGGACACGACAATCAGGAGCGCTATATCAAGATTCAAGTAGTTTTCCCAATTTTGTGCATTTTTTTGACAACGCTGGTGTGACGGCAGGTGACCCTGTAAATGGGTTTTGGGAAATATATGTTTCTAGCAATGGAGGTTCTACTTATACAAGAGTTCCTAGTGCAAATATACCAGCTGTTTTGCCAGGTGAATTCGGATATTTTGGACAGTATACTTACTATGGTAATAATATCTGGTTTACTACTAGTAAAGGACGAATCATTCACAGCTCAGATCGTGGTGTGAATTGGACAGCATATCAGTCACCGTTATCAGATTTTGGTGGGACAACTGTTTTTGGAGATATTTCATTTGCTGATTCAAACAAAGGGATTATTCAGGATAACAATGGTAACTTATATAGAACCAATGATTCGGGAGCTACCTGGCAAGGAATTAATATTTCAGGAACTGGTTTTCCATATGGTGATTTTATAGCATATGTGCCCGATTCCAATAGAATTGTGAGTTGTGGGCAACGAACTACTTATTCAGGAAGTTCATACAGTCTAGATGATGGAGTAACTTGGATTAATATTGATACAAACCAGCATTTAGATGTGGCGTTTTTTAATGAAGATACGGGATATAGCGGTGGTTTTAATATATCCTCAACTGTTGACGGCATGTTTGTTTATGACAGCAACGTTCTTAATTTGGCAGAAGAAGAGCAAGCATCACTCACAATGTTTCCTAATCCAGCTACCGATATCGTTAGGTTCACAACAGCAACTTCATTTGACGGGATTATGATATACGACCTAAATGGACGAGTAGTTAAGCAGGAATTTAATGTAGAAGAAATATCAATTAGTGACCTTAAGACAGGAACTTATCTATTAACGATAGAAAGTAAGGAGGCTTTAAATAGTGGAAAAACGGTCAACTCAACTAGTTATAAAACCTTTAAGCTAGTTAAAATATAAAAAACCAAAACTGAAATACTATGAAAAAAATTCTTTTAGGAATGGCCGCAGTAGCTGTGTTCATTTCTTGCGAAAATGAAAACAAAAAGAATGAAGACGCAACAATGGCGATGACTTATCCAGAAACTAAAAAAGTAGACACAGTAGATGTTTATCACGGAAAAGAAGTAAAAGATCCTTATAGATGGTTAGAAGATGATAAGAGCGATGAAACTGCACAATGGGTAGCTCAACAAAACAAAACAACCTTCTCATTTCTTGACCAAATAAGCTATAGAGATAAGATAAAAAATCGATTAACTGAGCTTTTTAATTATGAGAGAGTGAGCGCTCCATCAAAGGAAGGTGATTGGGAATATTTTTCTAAAAATGATGGTTTACAGAATCAGAGTGTTCTTTACAGATATAAAATAGGCGATAAACCAGAAAATGCCGAATTATTCCTTGATCCAAATACGTTTAGCAAAGATGGAACAACTTCTCTAGCAGGTAGTAGTTTTACTCAGGATGGTTCTCTTTTTGCTTATGCAATATCTGAAGGTGGTAGTGATTGGCGTAAAATTATAGTATTGGATACTCAGACTAAAGAAATGGTTGGCGATACCCTTAAAGACGTAAAATTCTCTGGTATATCTTGGAGAGGTAATGATGGTTTTTTCTACTCTAGCTATGACAAACCAGATGGTAGTGAGCTCAGTGCCAAAACGGACCAGCATAAACTGTATTATCACGTTTTAGGGACTTCACAAGATAGAGATAAGATAGTTTTTGGAGGTGTTCCACAAGAGAAATATCGTTATGTAGGAGGAAATGTTACCAAGGATGAGCGATACCTTATTATAACAGCAAGCACTTCTACAAATGGGAATAAGCTATTTGTAAAGGATTTAGTAAAAAATACTCCACCGGTCGCAATTATCGACAATTTTGATACTAATACTTACCCAATTCACAATGAAGGTGACATGTTTTGGTTAGTGACTGACTACAACGCACCGAATCAAAGAATTGTGAAAACAAAGTTGGGTAACCTAGACCCAAATAAATGGATTGATATAATTCCAGAGGCAGAACAAGTAATGAGTCCTTCAAAAGCAGGTGGCTATTTCTTTGTTGAATACACGGTAGATGCAGTTTCAAAAGTTGTACAGTACAATTATGATGGTACTGAAGTTAGAGAGATAGAACTTCCAGGGATTGGTAATGCAAGCGGTTTTAGTGCAGAAGAAGATGAGAAAACATTGTATTATTCATTTACAAACTATGTTATACCATCAAGTATTTACGAATTGAATATTGAAGATGGTACCTCAACCATGTATCGCAAGTCCAAGGTGAATTTTAATAGTGATGACTATACAAGTACCCAGGTATTTTACACCTCAAAAGATGGTACAAAAGTACCCATGATCATTTCCCATAAAAAGGGTCTTAAACTGGACGGTAAAAACCCAACTATACTTTATGGATATGGTGGTTTCAATATAAGCTTAAATCCATCATTTTCAACTTCTAGAGCAGCATGGATGGAAATGGGCGGAGTTTACGCAGTAGCAAATTTAAGAGGTGGTGGAGAATACGGTAAAAAATGGCACGATGCAGGTACTAAAATGCAAAAGCAAAACGTATTTGATGATTTCATAGCAGCAGGTGAGTGGCTCAAAGCAAATAACTACACTTCTACAGAGTACCTCGCTATTCAAGGAGGATCAAATGGAGGTTTATTAGTAGGAGCAACTATGACTCAACGTCCAGACCTAGCAGCAGTTGCCTTTCCTGCTGTAGGAGTTTTAGATATGTTGCGTTATAATAAATTTACAGCTGGCGCAGGTTGGGCATATGATTATGGAACGGCAGAGGACAGCCCAGAGATGTTTGAATACCTAAAAGGCTATTCTCCTTTACACAACGTTAAGGAAGGTGTAGAATATCCAGCAACAATGGTTACCACTGCAGATCATGACGACCGTGTAGTGCCAGCGCATTCATTTAAATTTGCAGCTGAGCTTCAATCTAAACAAGCAGGTGATGCGCCTACATTGATTCGTATCGATGTTGACGCAGGTCATGGCGCAGGTAAATCCACAGAACAAACCATTAATGAGCAAACAGATATATACAGTTTTGCTTTATACAATATGGGATTCACTGAATTACCTAATGATCAGCAACAAGTAAAAATGTAATCAATTACACGCATTAAATTAGAAAAAACCCTAGTCAAATGACTAGGGTTTTCTGTCTCTTATCTTTGTATTTATGTTACGATTAGTAGATATAAATTTCGCTTTCGCGAAAGCGGATAATCAAAACCAAGAATCATCGTACAATCTAAAAAATATTAACCTGGAAATCAAAACAGGTGAGATTGCGGCAATTATTGGTGAAAGTGGATGTGGGAAAAGTACGTTGTTGAATTTGACATATGGATTATTACAACAACAAAGCGGTAAAGTTTATTGGTATGATGAAGAATTACTAGGTCCTGATTATCATTTGGTTCCCGGGCATTCAATGATGAAATATGTGCCACAAGAATTTGATTTGATGCCATTTACCACCGTTGCCGAAAATATAGGTGAACATTTATCAATTCAAAATGATGACAGAGTATACCGTATTGATGAACTTTTAGATACAGTTGATCTTACGTCATTTAAAAATACAATTGTTAAAAACCTTTCTGGTGGACAAAAACAAAGAGTAACCCTAGCTAAGGCACTTGCGCAAGAGCCACAGCTTTTATTACTAGATGAGCCATTTTCACACATTGATAATTTTAGGAAAAATGAATTAAGGCGTAGGTTATTTGCCTATTTAAAAAGCAATCGGATAGCGTGTATGATTGCTACTCATGATAAGAATGATGTTCTATCGTTTACAAACCGTACTGTTGTGATGAAAGATGGTCATATAGAAATTCAAGGTGATACTCATAATATTTATAATTATCCCGGCACCTTCTACACAGCATCTTTATTTGAAGAGGTGAATGTGATACCACCAGGATATCTTAATAATAATAAAGAGTTGCTAGTCTATCCTCATGGCATTGAGATTGTTGATAATGAAGGAGTCAAAGTACAAGTTGTGCAAACCTTTTTTGAGGGAAGCACCTATCTAGTAAAAGCTTTATTAAAAGATATTTACGTGTACTTTTATCATGACAGTGATATTAGTATTGATATTTTTGTTTCTATAAGAATAATTAAATAATGAAAAAGATTTTTATACTTTTTGTCGTTGCATTGGTTTCCTTTTCTTGTTCCAATCCATATGAGGATGTAGTGTTCTTGCGAATTAAGCAAGCAGAATTATTAAATATTACACGAGATTCAGTTGAGCTACAAGCAGTTTGTGTTATGTATAACCCTAACGATATTGGTCTACAATTAAAACAAGCTGATTTTGATGTATACATTAATAATTATAAGTCTGCTAATATTCATCAAACATCAGATGCAATAATGCCAGGAAATTCAGAATTTGAATTCCCCATTAAGGCTCAGTTATCGCCTAAAGATTTAATCGGAAAAAGAGGTAATCAAATGATTGATATCGCCCTTCAGGTATTGGGCAATAAAAAGGTAGCTGTGAAGTATGATGGCTCAGTAGATATAGAAAAAGGTGTTTTTTCTATTACAGTTCCGGTTATTGACAGCTTAGAAGTCCCTGTGAAATTCAAGTTTTAAGGTAGTAACCTCTTTTTAAGTACAAAGGCCGCTATTATAATAATAGTGGCCTTTTATATTGTAAGTGAATGAACCTTAAGATTATTCTACAGTCACTGACTTAGCAAGATTACGAGGTTGATCCACGTTTTTATCTAATAAAACAGCGATGTGATACGATAAAAGCTGTAGAGGTATCGTAGTTAATAGAGGAGTCATAAACTCGATGGTTTCAGGAACTTCAATTACATGATCGGCCATGTTTTTTACATCCTTATCACCTTCGGTCACAATACCAATAATTTTACCGCTACGGGATTTGATTTCCTGAATATTACTTACAACCTTCTCATAATGTCCTTTTTTTGTAGCAATAACTACCACGGGCATTTGCTCATCGATTAAGGCAATAGGACCATGTTTCATCTCTGCCGCAGGATATCCTTCAGCATGAATGTAACTAATCTCTTTAAGCTTTAAGGCTCCTTCTAGAGCTACAGGGAAGTTAAAGCCTCTTCCTAAATACAAACAGTTTTGAGCGTTCTTGTAGATATTTGCTATTTGTAGAATATGATCGTTTGATTGCAATGCCTTTTCTACTTTAGCAGGTATCGTCTCTAATTCGGCTAAATAAGTATGGAAATCACTTGTAGAAATTTTACCTTTCTTTTTAGCTAGTTGCAATGCTATAAGAGTAAGGACAGTTATTTGAGTTGTGAATGCCTTTGTACTAGCAACACCTATTTCAGGTCCTGCATGAGTATAGGCACCGGCATCAGAAAGTCTAGAAATAGAACTTCCAACAACATTACAAACTCCAAATACAAAAGCACCATTTTCCTTAGCCAGCTTAATAGCTGCCATAGTATCAGCGGTTTCTCCAGATTGTGATATCGCAACTAGAATGTCGTCCTCATAAATAACAGGATTTCTATATCTAAATTCAGATGCGTATTCCACCTCAACAGGTACTCTCGCTAATTCTTCAAAAATATATTCAGCAACCAATCCTGCATGCCAGCTCGTTCCGCAGGCAACGATTAAAATTCTTCTTGCGTTTAAGAATTTATCTATATGATCATCAATTCCTGCCATTTTGATTAGGCCTTGATCTACTAGCATCCTACCTCTAAAAGTGTCTTTAATGGCGTCAGGCTGTTCATATATTTCCTTAAGCATAAAGTGATCATAGCCTCCTTTTTCTATTTGCTCAAGATTCATTTGAAGTTCTTGAACGTAAGGTTGTACAAGACTATCGTCTTTAATCTTACGTACCTTCATAGGCTTATGTGTTCTTACCACAGCCATTTCTCCATCCTCAAGATAAATAGCATTTTTTGTAAACTCTAAAAAAGGACTTGCATCACTTGCTATAAAAAACTCATCTTCTCCTACGCCAATCGCCAGTGGAGAACCCAATCTTGCAACCACAATTTCATTAGGTTTGTTTTTATCAAACACAGCAATTGCATAGGCGCCAATGGTTTGATTTAAAGCTATTTGAACGGCTTTCCCTAGTTTAACCTTCTCTTTAGTTTTAACATCTTCAATGAGGTTTACCAATACTTCGGTATCGGTATCTGATTTGAAGGTGTAACCTCTATTAGTAAGTTCCTGTCTTAATGGTTCATAATTCTCAATAATTCCATTATGGATTATAACTAGGTCGCCACTGTTTGACAAATGTGGGTGAGAATTTACATCATTAGGAACACCATGTGTCGCCCATCTAGTATGACCGATTGCTATAGTACCTTCGGTGCTTATCTCGGACTCTAATTTTGTAGCTAGGTCTGCTACTTTACCTTTAGTTTTTGAGTAGCTTAATTCAGAACCGTCATAAATCGCGATTCCGGCACTGTCATATCCTCTATATTCAAGTCGTTTTAAACCGTTTAAAACGATTGGATAAGCCTTTCTATGGCCTATGTATCCTACAATTCCACACATAATAGGTTAGTTTGTTTCTGTATAAAAAACTTTAAGTTGTAATCGCTTATCAGGATCTGCAGAAAGATTACCATGAAGTACAGTACCTTCAGGAGCGATTACGGTCGACAAAGGTACATTTTCTAATTCAATAGAATCTGTAGCATCTTTAATTCTTTGACCTGCGATTACATTTACATTTTGAGAAACTACCACCGCTAAGGGGTCGTTAGTAGGGTTATCTAGTCCGATTAAGGTGTTTAAATAATTAGTTAACCTAATTCTATATTTTATCCCACGTGAGTTCAAATCGTCCTCAACTTCTCTTTCCAATCTTCCAAGGTGAATAGTATTTGAATTTACCGCACCACTTGAACTTGATCCCAGGTTATAGTCTGCTAATACTTCTCCAGTCCTTGCATTATATACAAAGATTCTTTCTGGTTCTGCTTCACCGTCAATACCAGTGAATTTACTTTGATCAACATATAAATCAAGATATGCTTCATTTATAAGCCAATTATTCGATATAAAATCTTCAAATTCAGTTTGATTTTCAAATAATTCAACTAAAGCAACGGATCCTGGGCCTCCTTTTAAAAATAATCGCTCAGCACCAGTAATGGAGTTTGAATTTGATGAAATCTCACTTTCTACGTTGGCAGAGATTTCCTGATCAATAAACTGGACAATTCTAGGGCCAAATCCGAATCTAAAGTTACTACTTATAGATATTATTTCTTCAAAATCACCATCGCCATCGAGATCTGAGGTGTCTTTATTAAAAACTAAAACCTTCATATTAACGTTGGCATTAGCTAGATTTAAAATGACTGAATTTCCTCCTGATGCTGAAGGTGTAACTTTAAAATATAGTCCTCTAAAATAATTTTGGAAATTTGAATCACTTGAAAGAGTAGAGTTCCCTTCTTGACTTATAATTGTGTCGTAAAAATATTGAACCAATTCGGGAACTGGTCCTGTAATAGTATAATTGTTTTGGATATCGGGATCATCACAACCAGAGCATGATAAAGGTGTATTTTCGAATATTCTTAATCTTGGAGTTAATCTTTCTGTTATTTCTCCATCTTCATCAACGAGTTGAATTTCTTCGGAACTAGGTTGAAAAGTAGTAATCGAATAAATTGGATTTGGATCCAACGAGTTTTCAATTAGATTCTTTTGATCACTGTAATAATCTTGTTCTGTGCTTAAGTCTTGAGGATTAATATTATTTAAAAAGTAATTATTCCTAAATACCTCTAGTTTATATGGTGCAATTTCGTTGTACAACGAGTCGTTTTCATATAATGTTGTTGATTCATCAATTCCCGTTACTCTAGAGTAATACGGAATCTCTATACTTACACTTTCTATTATAGGTTCTGGAATACTTGGATCTGTATCATTTCCTCCAAAATCTGGATTTGCAAAAGGCAACGATAATTGACTTACAAAACTGTATTCAGTTCGACCATAAATAGGATCGTCATAAATACCTAAGACATGAGGTCTATCTGCTGTGCTCACAATTTGACGACCCGTTTGAACAGCGTCTAGTCGTTGTGAATAAGCAGTTACTTCAAATTCTGTTTCTTTTATAATGTCATTAGGATCCACCCCAATAAGATCTTGACCAATTGTTGTAGGATCTTGGTCACAAGATAGGATACATAACATCCCGACAAGAAGGGTTGTTAATCGTAAAGCAATTTTTTCATGTGCAATTAAGCTTCTTCTTTTTCTTCAGTTAGAACATCATTAAGATAGAAGTTCTCATAAGCGTCAGCAAATGAATCAGGTGCATGATATTCCAATACTGGTCTATCTAATGAATTAACAAAAGATTCTATTTCTGGACTTAGTTCTTCACTACCTTTAATAATGGCATCACTGTATTTTAATGATGTTTTCATGATATTATCATAAGTAGGTTCTTCAAGAAACTCTAGTGCTTCTTCATCCAATGCATCAAACCTTAACTTATCTATCATTTCATTATCTAACGAACCATCAAATGATTGATTGTATACCGAGGTAACAATTTTACTATCTTCAAATAATGGGTCGTTCCCGTAGTAGTTCTTTAGGTATAAGGGTAACATTCCAGCCATCCAACCATGAACGTGTATAATGTCTGGTGCCCAATTCAATTTCTTCACAGTTTCTATAACTCCTTTGGCAAAGAAAATGGCTCTTTCATCGTTATCAGGAAACAGATTTCCGTCTTCATCCGTAAGAGTTGCTTTACGTTTAAAGTATTCTTCATTATCGATAAAATAAACTTGCATACGTTCCTTTGGGATAGAAGCAACCTTAATAATCAATGGCATGTCTAGGTCATTAATGATAAGATTCATTCCACTTAAACGTATTACTTCATGCAGTTGGTGTCTACGCTCATTGATATTACCGAATCTTGGCATGAATATGCGTATTTGTCCACCTCGATCATTAACCATCTTAGGTGAAAAATAAGACATTGAAGATGCTTCGGTTTCTGGTAAGTAGGGAATTACTTCTGAAGATACGTACAGTACTCTTTTTTCCTTCATATATTGTATTATTGTAGCCTTACATTTAGCAAGATGCAAAAATAAGCATTTTTAACCACTTTTGCGTCAAAACCCTTGTATAACAACTGCTAATGATTGTTAAGTACTATGATTGTTAAAACTCACAACAGCCTTAAAAAACAACTCAAATCAATACAGCTAGAGAATAAAACCATTGGTTTTGTCCCTACAATGGGAGCATTACACAAGGGACACTTATCTCTTATGCAACAGGCAGTTAATGAAAATGATGTCCTTGTGGTTTCCATATTTGTAAACCCTACTCAATTTAACAATCAAGATGATTTAGAGAAATACCCTAGGACGATTGAAAAAGATTACGCATTAATCAAGAAAGAGTTTAATGATGCTACTATTTTAGTTTACACACCTAGTGTGCAGGATGTGTATGGGGAAAATGTACATTCAAAATCTTACCAATACGATGGATTAGAGAAAGTAATGGAAGGCGCAAATAGGCCAGGTCATTTTGATGGTGTTGGAACTATACTAGAATTTTTATTTAAAGTGGTGTCACCAGACAAAGCTTATTTTGGTGAAAAAGATTTCCAGCAGCTCCAAATTGTGAAAAAATTGGTGCAAAAATTGAAACTCAATGTAAAGGTTGTTGGCTGTCCTATTAAACGAGAGCCAAATGGTCTTGCAATGAGTAGTCGTAATGAAAGGTTAAGCTCACATGCTAGACATGAATCACAAGTGATTTTTCAAACTTTGCAACGTGCAAATGATTATTTAAAAAATAACAGTATTTCATCCACCATCAACATGGTGAATAATATTTTTGAGAATCTAGAGAATTTTGAATTAGAGTATTTTACTATAAATCGAGAAAGAGATTTAAAACCTGCAATTCGTAAATCAAAAAACACTGCTTTAAGGGCGTTTATAGTAGTGCACGTTGAAGGTGTAAGACTTATAGATAATCTGGCATTAGATTTGTAAATCATTTTTTAAAAGTCTGTTAGACTATATGTTAATCTAATTATTACTTAATCGTATCTTTGCACCATGTTAATTACAGTTGTCAAATCAAAAATTCACCGTGTTAAGGTCACAGGAGCAGATCTTAATTACATAGGCAGTATCACCATTGATGAAGATTTAATGGACGGTGCAAATATTGTAGAAGGTGAAAAAGTTCAAATAGTAAATAACAACAACGGGCATAGGCTAGAAACATATGCAATACCTGGTCCTAGAGGAAGTGGAGAAATCACACTTAATGGTGCTGCTGCTAGATTAGTCTCTCCAGGTGATGTTCTTATCTTAATTACCTACGCACAAATGACCATGGAAGAAGCTCGCAGTTTTAAACCATCTCTTTTATTTCCTAATGAGGAGAACAACTTGCTCACCTAATCTTTGAAAAACAATCTGATTAAATTTTTGAAAATAGGCTTGCCTTTATTTATAGGTGCATGGCTCATTTATTATTCATATAATCAGTTCACAAACGAGCAGTTAGAACAAATATATGCACAAATTAAAGGTGCAAATTATTACTATGTTATAGTTGGTTTAATTCTAGCTTTACTCAGTCATTTGTCTAGAGCTTGGAGATGGAATTACATGCTATCCCAGTTTGGAAAACCACCTACATTTTTGACAAATATTACTGCAATTGGAATAGGGTATGCTATGAATATTTTTATTCCACGTAGCGGTGAATTATCTAGAGCGATAGTTGTAAATCGCAACCATGGTATACCTGTTAATAAAGCAATAGGTACTATAGTTGCAGAACGTGTGCTGGATTTTGGTATCTTACTACTAATAACCGCCATAGCTTTATTACTATCACAGGACGTCTTTTTAGAATACTTTATTGGTGGTTTTAAGTCCGCTTTCGCGAAAGCGAACTCATCACAACTATTTTTATACTTAGCAATAGTAATCTCAGTAATAATACTGGGAATATTTTTAATCAAAAGGTTAGGATTGTACCGAAAAGTACTTGACTTTTTAAAAGGTATGAAAGAAGGCTTTTCAACCATTTGGACAATGAAAAAAAAGTGGCTGTATTTAATACATACTTTTTTTATCTGGTTCATGTACCTAGCCATGTTTTACGTGAGTGTATTTGCAATTTCATATGAGGGAACATTTGCTGTTGCTGCTATATTAGCAGCCTTTGTAGCAGGTAGTTTTGCAGTAGCGTTTACAAATGGAGGATTTGGAGCTTATCCTTTTTTGATTGCTCAGGTGTTATTATTGTTTCATGTACCAGAAACGGTAGGAACTTCATTGGGCTGGATATTGTGGCTATCACAAACAGCACTGGTTCTAGTGTACGGATTAATTTCCTTCATATTATTGAGTTTAAAAAAATAATCTCTTCATTTTTCTTAAATTCAGCATCTCAAAAAACGGAGATGAAAAATATTGTTATTGCGTTTGCTTTTCTGTCCTGTTTAACCACGTATTCACAAGCATTGTACAGGTCATTTCCTAGCGATGTTTTAGGAGAAGAACGCAACGTAAAAATTCTTAAACCACGTAACTACAATAGTAACCAAGAAAAAACTTATCCATTAATCCTAGTCTTAGATGGTGATTATCTTTTTGAACCCGTTTCAGGAGTAGTGGATTATTTGTCTTATTGGGATCAAATGCCCGAATCCTTTGTAATAGGAATAAATCAACGTAAAAGCCGGTACGATGATACAGCTATCAACGTCGAATCAGGTTTTCCCGAGGAGCAAGCTCAACGTTACATGGATTTTATTATGGAACTTGTGACGACCATGCAAAAAGAATATCGAGTTGCACCATTTACCGTTCTAGTGGCAAAGGATATAAATGCAAATCTTGCGAGCTTCTTTCTCATGCGTAAAAAAGTGGCTATAGATGCTTTTTTACAAATAGAACCGGATTACACTACGATTATTCAAGAGAATCTAGTTAACAAAATATCTAGTCTGGATGAGTACAATTATTTTTATGTAGCTACCAGCGCACAAAAAAATGTCGCCAGCGAGCTGTTCTCTGAACAAACAGATTCTCTGTTTTCTACTAAAGAGAATGTGAAGTTGAAGCATGAAAGTATTGAAGAAACTAATTTTTATAACGTTGCAGCGCAAGCTATACCACGTGGATTGGATTTCATATTTAATGAATACCAATTGGTAGAAGGTGAGCAACTATTAAATTCCAATCTTGCCCAGGATACCTCTAAAGAAAGTGCAAATCGTACTGCTGATATGAAAACAGCCGTACAAACTTTGCTGGACAAATATGAATATGTGAAAAAAGTGTATGGCATAGATATGAAATTGAGATTAAAGGACCTCGTAACTATGTCAGAATATATTATTAGAGAAAAAGACTGGGAACAATTACTCGACATGGCAACCATTGTTGATAAGGAATATCCAGATATTATGTACGGCAAGTTTATAGAAGGAATGGGATACGAAGGTATAGGTAGATATGGTCGTGCGATCAAATCTTTTGAACAGGCCTATATATTAGAAGAGGCTGTAGGTTTAACAAAGGATGATTGTTTAGATAAGGTAGAAGCCTTACAAGCTAAAGAATAATGGCAAAAGTAAAGACAACGTGGTACTGTCAAAATTGTGGTGCCCAGTACGCAAAATGGCAAGGACAATGCACCACCTGTAAAAAGTGGGATTCTTTAGTAGAAGAAGTAGTTCAAAAAGAGCAAGCTCCTAGTTGGCAAACAGGTAATGTGCCAGGTACGCTTTCGCGAAAGCGCAATTCAAAACCTCAACGCATTTCCGAAATAAATGCTCAAGAAAGTCCACGATTGGATACTACTAATCTAGAATTCAATAGAGTGCTAGGTGGTGGATTGGTTCCTGGATCGGTTACCTTGCTAGGTGGTGAACCAGGTATAGGTAAATCAACACTATTGTTGCAAGTGTGTTTGAATTTGCCTTTTAAAACTTTGTATGTAAGTGGTGAGGAAAGTGCACAACAAATAAAAATGCGAGCAGATCGTATTAACAAAAACGCCGAAAATTGCTACATACTCACTGAGACGAAGACTCAAAACATTTTTAAACAAGTAAGTGATATTGAGCCTGATGTTTTAATAATCGATTCAATTCAAACTTTACAAACACAACACATAGAAAGTACCGCAGGTAGTGTTTCACAAATAAGAGAATGTACAGGTGAATTAATAAAATTTGCTAAACAAACAGCTACTCCCGTTATTGTAATAGGCCACATTACAAAAGATGGTCACATTGCTGGGCCTAAAATTCTTGAGCACATGGTAGACACCGTGCTACAATTTGAAGGAGATCGCAATCATACGTATAGAATTTTACGAGCTCTTAAAAACCGTTTTGGTAGCACGCATGAGATAGGCATTTATGAAATGTTAGGCCACGGATTGCGTGAAGTAACTAATCCTAGTGAAATATTAATCGCAAACAAAGATCTTGAAATTAGTGGAACCGCAATTGCAGCAACAATGGAAGGTATGCGACCACTTATGATCGAGGTTCAAGCACTAGTAAGTACGGCTGTTTATGGAACACCACAACGCAGTGCAACGGGTTATAATTTAAAACGTCTTAATATGATACTAGCAGTCCTAGAAAAAAGGGCAGGATTCAAATTAGGACAAAAGGATGTTTTTTTAAACATTACTGGTGGTATTAATGTTGATGATCCAGCAATCGACCTTGCAGTGGTTGCAGCTATATTATCATCAAATTTTGATATAGCACTCAATCCCAAACACTGTTTCAGTGCTGAGGTTGGTCTGGGCGGAGAAATAAGAACAGCTAGTAGAATGGAGCAACGTATTAATGAAGCTGGTAAATTAGGCTTTGAAAGAATTTGTATTGCATCAGCCAAACAAAATTTTAAAAACTCTACTGCTCAGGTTGTTGCCTTTTCAAAAATTGAAGACTTAGTTAGATACCTTTTTGCGTAAAACTTAAAAAATGAAATATTTATCTATTATAATTTGTTTGTTATTGATCACTACCTCTTGTAATGAGAGTAAAACCATAGAAAAGACAGAGAAACCCAGAAAGGTAAGTGAAGTGGACATTAGCAGTAATGATGTAGTTCATTTGTCAACTGTTGATGGGACTTACGATAATTGGGAAAATTTTCTAGAGAAAAACCGTGGCAAAGTAGTTTATCTAGATATTTGGGCAAGCTGGTGTGGACCTTGTAAAGCTCAATTTCCTCACGCCAAAAAACTTAAAGAAAAGTTCGCAGGTAAGGAAGTTGTATTTGCTTACATATCCATCGATCAAGCAGAGGAAAGATGGAAACAAGGAATTCAACAATATGATATTAATGAATATTCTTTTCATGCAAAAAATTATCCAAAAGCCGCCTTGTTCCAAAAAAATGATGTGAGTCGCATACCTAGATATATGCTTTTTGATAAAAATGGTAGACTGGTAGATAACAATGCTGCAAGACCTAGTCAACCTTCATTAGAAACTACCATAAATAGTTTTTTAGCTCTTTAAAAACTATTTATCTTTGATAGCATATCACGTAAACAAAACACACCATGAGTCTAGATAAAACAGGAATTGCAAAAAGAATCGCTCAAGAACTACAAGACGGTTACTACGTCAATCTAGGGATTGGAATTCCTACCCTAGTTGCAAATTATATTCCTGAAGGTGTTCAGGTTGAATTTCAATCTGAAAATGGTGTGTTAGGAATGGGACCATTTCCTTTTGAAGGAGATGAAGATGCTGATGTAATTAATGCAGGTAAACAAACTATTACAACTTTACCTGGAGCCAGTTTTTTTGATAGCGCAACAAGTTTTGGGATGATACGTGGACAGCACGTTGATTTAACGATACTAGGAGCTATGGAAGTAGCCGAGAACGGTGATATAGCAAATTGGAAAATTCCAGGTAAGATGGTAAAAGGAATGGGTGGTGCCATGGATCTAGTTGCTAGTGCCGAAAATATTATTGTAGCTATGATGCATACAAACCGTGCTGGTGATAGTAAACTTCTTAAAAAATGTTCATTACCTCTTACCGGTGTAAACTGTATTAATAAAGTGGTTACCAATCTTGCTGTGCTCGAGGTTACTGATGATGGCTTTAAATTACTAGAAAGAGCTCCAGGCGTCTCTGTAGACGATATAAAAGCAGCAACTGAAGGTACTCTTATCGTTGAAGGTGATATTCCTGAAATGTCCTTATAAGTAAAGCTCCTATGAAAAGACATTTGCTTGATCCACAATTGTCACAAAAAGGTTATTTCCCTCTTGACCTTTCAATCAATAATCCTTTTTGGAAGCGTAATGATGTGGCCGACATATCGGTGTGTCATGAGTATATCGAGCAACAGCGTCAATCTCACGGCGCTTTTATGGCCATAGGTGGCTACTTAGAACAGCGAGCTCTTTATCAAAAAAATGAAAGATTCAATAAAGGAATTGTACGTGACATTCATCTAGGAGTAGACATATGGGCGCCAGCAGGAACCACTGTTCATGCAATGTATGATGGTGTAGTTCACAGTTATGCGCACAATAGTGATCCTGGAAATTATGGTCCTACATTGATCTTGCAACACGATATTGAAGGAAAAACGATATATACACTTTATGGTCACTTGAGTTTGGATGATGTAAACAAGTGGGAAGTTGGATATCGCTTTCGCGAAAGCGAAATAATAGCTCATTTAGGAACACCTCAAGAAAATGGTGGTTATAGTCCGCATTTACATTTTCAAGTAATGACAGATATGAAAGGATATCAAGGAGATTTTCCAGGAGTAGCCGCTAAAGAGGAGCTTGAACAGTATAAGGATATAGTATTAGATCCTATGTCATTTCTCGAGTAAGTAGGGTATTTACTTATATTTGCTGCTACAACCTCATCTATGAAAAAGCGCGTACTTATAACAGGAGCAGCGGGATTTTTAGGGTCTCATCTATGTGATAGATTTATAAAAGAAGGCTTTCATGTTATTGGAATGGATAACCTGATTACAGGAGATCTTAAAAATATAGAGCATTTATTTCCACTAGAACAATTTGAATTTTTTCACCATGATGTTTCAAAGTACGTCCATGTTGCAGGAGATTTAGATTATATTCTACATTTTGCGAGCCCGGCTAGTCCTATTGATTATCTTAAAATCCCTATACAAACCTTAAAGGTAGGATCGCTAGGAACTCACAACCTACTTGGTCTAGCCAAAAATAAAAAAGCTAGGTTGCTTATCGCTAGTACTAGTGAGGTTTACGGTGATCCTCTTGTTCATCCACAAGCAGAAGATTATTATGGTAACGTAAACACAATAGGTCCTCGTGGCGTATATGATGAAGCAAAAAGGTTTCAAGAGTCTATAACGATGGCTTACCACAGGTTTCATGGATTAGAAACTAGAATTGTACGCATTTTTAATACCTATGGACCTCGTATGAGACTTAATGATGGTAGGGTAATTCCTGCTTTTATGGGGCAAGCGCTGCGTGGCGAGGATCTCACTGTTTTTGGAGATGGATCACAAACCAGGTCTTTTTGTTATGTAGATGATCAGGTAGAAGGTATTTTTAGGTTATTAATGAGCGACTATCCCATGCCAGTAAACATTGGTAACCCCAATGAAATATCGATAAGTGATTTTGCACAAGAAATAATTAAATTAACAGGTACTGATCAAAAGGTGATTTATAAGGACTTACCACAAGATGATCCTATGAAGCGTAAACCTGATATTTCACTTGCCAAAGAAATATTAAACTGGGAACCACAAGTTTCAAGAGAAGAAGGGATGCGACGTACTTTTGAGTATTTTAAAACGTTATCTCCAGAAGAATTAGATAAACGTGAGCACAAAGACTTTACACAACATAACCGAAGATAAAATCACTTATAGAGATCAACGGTATTCTGGGTTTATAAGGCCATTATCGTACCTCATTGATTTAAGTTTGATTGTCATATTCGCATCACATTTTTTTGCGAGCTCCTTTGACGTGCTTACCTATGGAATTTTTATTGGTATTTGCTGGGTGCTTGTATCCATGCAGTTTGATTTTTATAAAACTCAACGCAATACTGATATAATCACTCTTCTAGGTAGACTGGTTAAACAAGCTGTGGTTTTTGCATTTATGGTATTTGCCTTCTTTGGCTTTTATTATGAGATAAATAACAATACCATGATTGTTTCCAAATACCTACTGTGGACTATGGGAACAATCTCGGTAATAAAAATAAGTTTGTTCTATATTTTAAAACATTATAGGTCGGTTTTAGGCGGTAATTTTAGAAATGTAGTACTACTAGGAGTCAACAAGGATACTAAGCAGTTATCAAGTTTTTTTAATAAGCACAAGGATTACGGTTATCGCACTCAAAATATTATTGACACAAGTTCTAGCGAGTTTTCCATGCAGGAATTTCAAGAATATGTTTTAGACAATCAAATAGACGAAATCTTTTGTTCAGTTAGAGAACTTAAAAATGAAGATCTCATAGATCTTACTGAATTTGTTGACAATAATTTAAGGACACTTAAATTCATACCCGATACTGATATGCCACTTTCTAGGCAATTACATTATGAGTACTACGGTCGTACACCAATAATATCCCTACGTCAAATACCTTTAGATGATTTTGGTAATCAATTTATAAAACGAGCCTTTGACATTCTTTTTTCTTTATTTGTTATTGTTTTTTTAATGTCATGGTTAACACCTTTAATAGCCTTGATTATCAAACTAGAATCCAAGGGACCTGTCTTTTTTACGCAAAAGCGTAACGGTTTGGACTATAAAGAATTCACTTGTTTTAAGTTTAGATCCATGGTTCCTAACAACAAGGCACACCTAGAACAAGTAACACGAGGCGATCAACGAATAACCAAAATTGGTAGGTTTTTAAGGAAAACGAGCATTGACGAATTACCTCAATTTTTTAATGTGTTACTAGGCTCCATGAGTGTGGTAGGTCCTAGACCTCATATGGTTAGTCACACACACATGTATGCCGAACGTATCGATAAATTCATGGTGCGTCATTTTGTGAAGCCAGGAATAACAGGACTAGCACAGGTAAGTGGATATCGCGGTGAGGTAGAAACAGAAGACGATATTAAAGGTCGCGTGCGTAATGACATTTACTACATTGAGAACTGGAATATTAATTTGGACATCAAGATTATAATTAAAACAATCACCAACGTGTTTAAGGGTGAGGAAAAGGCATATTAATGGATTTAGTAAGTGTTATAATACCAACTTACAATAACCAGGATACATTAGGAGAAACCCTAGATAGCGTTTTAATTCAAGACTACCGGCCTATTGAATTAATTATTATTGACGACTGCAGTGTTGATGATAGTCACGCTTTCGCGAAAGCGTATTCTACAAAAAATTCTTCTCAAGGAATAAGTTTTATAATTCAAGAAAATAAAGAAAACAAAGGGGCTGGTTTTACTCGTAATCGGGCAGTCGAGCTAGCAAAGGGTAGATATATTGCCTTTTTAGATGCCGATGATCTTTGGAAACCCTATAAACTCTCCTTGCAAATCGAACAAATGAGACTGTCACAAGTAGCGATGTCCTATGGTGCTTATGAGATATTCACAGAAAATGCGAGTGAGCCTAAATACCTTCAAAAGGTTTTCAATTCACTAACTTATAAAAAGTTACTACGAGCAAACTATGTAGGGAATTTGACAGGAATTTACGATACCCATAAAATAGGAAAGGTTGTCGTGTCTTCATTACGTAAAAGACAAGATTGGGCCATGTGGTTGGATGTGATTAAACTATCGGGCACAGCTATCGGTATAGAAAAACCCATTGCCAGTTATAGAGCAGGCAATGGGTTGAGTTCACGAAAAAGTAGTCTGATTAAATATAACTATGCTGTATATCGCAACCACCTTAATTACTCTTTTTTAAAAAGCTGTTGGTCCATGGTGCTTTTTATTTACGAGCAATGGTTTATCAAGAAAGCCTTGATTAAAAAACTGGATTAAAGTCCTAGAGATTGTTGTTTTGTACGTTCTTTCTCTTCAGGTTCTTCTACTTCATTGTTTCTTAGACCATAATTTCCAAAATTGTAAGTGAATGCAACACTAAAGGTATTAGTCTCTGGTAAATAAGTAACGCCTACATCTTGATTACCATAAATAGACTCCATTAATCTGTTTTGACCTCTAAAGACATCATTATATGCAATCCTAAGATTTGCTCTACGGTTCCATAACGATTTGTTTATGGCAAAGTTACTCACGATCATATTTTGCATTCTAAACGAACCAAATAAAATATCACTTACATAATTTAGCTCGGCATCCAAAGACCAGGTACGATCTTCTGAAAGGCTAAATCTACTAAAGCTAGAGAGATAAACTCCTGTCACGTCCTGCTTTTGGTCTACACCGCCGGACTGTACTGCAACAAATTCGTTTTCTAAATAAAAGAAACTAGCAGAAAGTGCAAGCAACCAAGAATCAGTTGGGTATTGAAAGGTTTCAATATCTAGACTATATTGTAGCTCGTAGTTCAAATTAGCATTTTGAAAATTTAAATTGTTTGCATTATTATCTTGAAAAGGTAGAATAGAAAGTAAGTCCTTTGAATACAAATAATAAGCGTCAAAAAACCAGGTGTCGTTATGATTCCATGCAACACTATATTTATTGTTGAATGAAGGCATTAAATTAGGATTACCAGAATTAAAATTGGTTTCATTTACAAAAATCCTATAGGGATTTAGACTCTCATAACGTGGTCTTTCAATGCTTCTTTTGTAACTTAATGTAAGTGTGTTGCTTTCATCAAGCGAATGTCCTAATGATGCCGTGGGAAACCATGAAAGATAGTTTTGAGTATTCACTATTCCTAGACTTCTTGAATCACCTGTAATATCAGTTTGCTCAGCTCGTAGTCCAGCGGTCAGAAACCATTTTTCCCAATTGCGTTCCATTTGTCCGTAGAAAGCAATGATTTTTTCATCATAGGCATAGTTATCCGAGTTAGCAGGAACAATAATCGGTGAAGTTCCATTTGAATCAAAGAAATCCTGTACGGTTTGTGAATCAATTTGATTATACTTTGCTCCAGTACTAAATTGGTATTCGCCTAATGCGAATTGATAATCTATCCCAGCTGTGTAAATAGCCACATCAAGATCTATGTCCGACAAAAAACTATTACTTCCAGTGGTATTATTTTGAGTGTCAAAAAATCTAGTAAAAACATCCTGATAGTTGTCTTTATTGGTAAATACATGATTTCCATAAAGCCTGAGGACATTCCCATTATCTGCATAATAGTTGTAGTCGGCATTCACAAAACCAGTTGTTGCGTCTCGTTCATTGATACCGTTAGTTTCTAAGCCTGAAAAATCGGTATCACCATCTTGAAGAATTAATGTGCGTGTAAAAGCATTACCATCTTGATTGTTGTTAACGTTAATATTTCCAGAAACACTTAGGTAGCTTTTACTACTTAAACTAAAATCTATAACAGTATTCAGGCTGTGAGCATCACTTTCATTCACATTATTATAATCAGTGAACCAGCGTTGCGATCTAGTACCATCAGGATTAAAAAAGCCTATTTCGTTTTCTTCTATATAAAGATCTTCTCTTGGGTTGTAACTGTAGTTAGCATATATATTTACCCAATTATTTTTATAAAAATGTGAAGTACCTATTTTGTATTTGGCAAGCTCGTCGATGGTATAACTACCCATTACATTACCCTTGTAACCTAATGAGATTCCTTTACTAGTGTTAATATTGATGACTGTTCCACCTTCGGCATCGTAACTTGCTGGTGGATTGGTAATGACCTCTACATTTTTGACATTATCACCACTATAGCCAGCTAGTAATTGATTGAGCTCATCATCGGTTAGGTATACTCTTTTATTATTAATATAAATTTGAGCAGCCTGTCCTTTAACTATATAAGAGTTGTTTTGTTTAAAAACACCAGGCGAACTGCGTAATATGGTCAATGCATCAGTATTACTCAGACTGGTATTTTCTACATTAAAAATGAGCCTATCCGCTTTCTTAGTTACAGTAGGTCTTTTGGCCGTGACAGTGACCGCATCCATGGATTCAATTTGCTCTTGGACTATAAGGTCACCTAGATTTTGATTGCTGTTAATGGTAAGCTTTCGAGAAAGCGTAACATAACCTACACCTGTAACCACCATCGTATATTCACCATCTTCTATGTTCTTAAAAAGGACTTTACCCAGATCGTCACTGCTTGTACCTTGATAAAACGTACTGTCTGGCATTTTGTAAAGAATACTATTTAGATAGGGCAGGGATTCATTCTTTTCATCGATGAGTCTTGCTGTAAGCTCGTGCTGTGCAAACGAACTAAAAGAAACAAGGAAGAATAGGTAAGGGAAAAATCTATTCATGAGGCTTTTCAGTTGGAATTTAGACCACTAAAATAAAAAAGGGATAGGAAAATACCGACTTTAAATTCGACTATATTTGCATCTCGATTGAAACGACTATGAAGAACATACGTAATTTTTGCATTATTGCGCATATTGACCACGGTAAAAGTACACTGGCAGACAGGCTGTTAGATGCTACTCAAACTGTTACAAAGCGTGAGGCTCAAGCACAGCTATTAGACAATATGGATCTAGAGCGTGAGCGTGGTATTACCATTAAATCTCACGCAATACAGATGAATTATACAGCTCCAGATGGCGAGCAATATATTCTTAATCTGATAGATACTCCTGGTCACGTAGATTTTTCCTATGAAGTTTCTAGATCTATTGCTGCCTGTGAAGGTGCTTTGTTGGTAGTTGATGCCGCACAAAGTATTCAAGCACAAACGATCTCTAACCTTTACCTTGCACTAGAAAACGATCTTGAAATCATACCTGTACTTAATAAAGTTGATTTACCTAGTGCAAATCCAGAAGAAGTAACCGACGACATTGTAGACTTGTTAGGTTGTGACCCAGAAGAGGTAATACCGGCAAGTGCCAAAACAGGAATAGGAATCCAAGAGATTCTAGACGCTATCGTTGAGCGTGTACCAGCTCCTGTAGGTAACCCTGATGAGCCGTTGCAGGCATTGATTTTTGATTCTCAATACAATCAATTTAGAGGTGTGGAAACCATCTTTAGAGTTATAAATGGTAGTATTAAAAAAGGTCAACATATTAAGTTTGTTGCAACCGGTGAAAGCTACTATGCCGATGAGATTGGAACTCTTAAGCTGAAACAAGAACCTAAGAAAGAGATAAGCTGCGGTGATGTAGGTTACTTGATTACAGGTATTAAAGAGGCAAAGGAAGTTAAGGTAGGTGATACTATAACTGATCACGATAATCCGACTAAGAATGCAATTGAAGGTTTTGAAGATGTTAAGCCTATGGTTTTTGCAGGTATATATCCTGTAGATACTGAAGATTACGAGGATTTAAGAGCTAGTATGGAAAAATTACAGCTCAATGATGCCTCGCTTGTCTTTCAAGCTGAAAGTAGTGCTGCATTAGGATTTGGTTTTAGATGTGGATTCTTGGGAATGTTACATTTAGAGATCATACAAGAACGATTAGAACGTGAGTTTGATATGACGGTGATCACTACGGTACCTAACGTATCCTATCACGCTTACACTAACAAAAATCCTAACGATATTGTAATCGTTAATAATCCTAGTGATTTACCAGAACCATCAACACTTAATCGCGTAGAAGAGCCATTTATTAAAGCTACGATTATTACAAAATCTGACTTTGTGGGTAATGTAATGTCATTATGTATTGAAAAACGTGGTCAAGTAAAAAATCAAACCTACCTTACTCAAGAACGTGTGGAACTAGTTTTTGACATGCCGTTGGCAGAAATCGTTTTTGATTTCTACGATAGATTAAAAACAGTAAGTAAAGGTTATGCTAGTTTTGATTATGCACCTATTGGTATGAAAGAGTCAAAACTTGTGCGAGTAGATATTCTGTTAAATTCTCAAACGGTGGATGCTCTTAGTGCGCTTGTGCATTTTGATAATGCTTATACCATTGGTAAGAAAATGGTTGAGAAATTAAGAGAGTTAATCCCTAGACAGCAATTTGATATACCGGTACAAGCAGCCATAGGAGCCAAAATTATTGCTCGTGAAACTATCAAAGCGTTGCGTAAGGATGTAACGGCAAAATGTTACGGTGGTGATATTTCTCGTAAGCGTAAGTTGCTAGAAAAACAAAAGAAAGGTAAAAAGCGTATGCGCCAGGTAGGTAATGTAGAAATTCCACAACAGGCGTTTATGGCAGTATTAAAGTTGAATGATTAATTCACTATGCTTTATAAAATAAAACAGCGACCAATTGGTCGCTGTTTTTTTATTAATTTTCTTCAAGTAGTACTTCACCGGTGGTAGTTTCTACTATTTCTTTACCTAGATATACCAGCAAGGACCCTTCATCTATTTCTAGATCTTGATTAAGTGACGGTATAACATCTATTGCCTTTCCTTTGCGTATAAATAATGGAATGATATTAGAGTCGGTTTTTGTTATTTCTAGAAGAGCATTAAAATGTTCTTGAGATTTTAATTCAATTTCTCTTATCTGACCGTGATATCTAGCTACTTCGTTAATGTTGATAAAATCGTCGGTAGGAGAAAATAAACCTTCCTCAGGATTTTGATTAGGATTGTTTATTTCATTGGCATGTACCAATCTAAAGGTGCCATTCTCTCCAAATTGATTGCCGAACCGTTCAACCGCATATTCATTAATTTGAGAGTTCCCAGTGAGAGCTAGCAAAAATCCAATGTTATTAAACTCAACATCGTCTGTAAGAGCGTCACTATATACATCAGCGATGACAGCGTCTAGACCTTTTTCCTTAGCCAGTCTTACATTATTAGCATTACTGTCAACTAGCACAACCGCACGTTCGTGTTTTTTTAAGTAGTCAGCCACAAGTCTTGAGAACTTGCTGGCTCCTATTATCATAATTCCATTAGATTTCTTAAGAAAAACTCCTACAATTTTTGCAAAAGCACGTGCCGTAGTAGCATTAAGAAGTACAGTTCCTAATACGATCATAAAAACGAGAGGTGTAATATACTCTGCCCCTTCAATACCTTGAGAAACTAATTTTGATCCAAATAAAGATGCAATACCAGCTGCCACGATACCACGAGGACCTACCCATGATATGAAGAGTTTTTCATTTATTTTAAGTCCGCTGTTGACAGAACTCGCAAACACACCCAAAGGTCTTATCAGAAGCACAACTATGGCAAAAAGCACTGCAGTTTTCCATGTATAGATTAAGTATAGATCTTCCATGTTAATATTTGCTGCTAGCAAAATGAATAAGATGGAGATTAATAAAACACTTAGGGATTCTTTGAAGTAAAGGAGTTCCTTAATATTGGGTAAATTAATGTTACCCATCACCATTCCCATAACTACCACGGCAAGTAAACCAGATTCTTTGGCAAAGGTGTCGCTCAAAACAAAGACGCCCAATACAGCAGCTAGAGTCACTACATTAAGCAAGTAATGTGGAATAAATTTTTTCTTGATAGCAAAGGCAAGCGCATGAGCAAAAGAAAAACCAAAAGCAAATCCGAACAACACGATTTTACCAAACTCTTCAAGTGCCACTATGGTAAATTTCCCGCCAGATCCGGTGCTTATAAATTCAAATACCAATACGGCAAATAGAGCTCCTATAGGATCAATGAGTATTCCTTCCCATTTAAGAATAGAACTTATATCTTTTTTCAATGGAATGTTTCGTAAAATAGGAGAGATAACGGTAGGACCGGTAACAATAATCAACGCACTGAATAAAAGTGAAATTTCCCAGCTCAAGTCAAAGATATAGTGAGCAGCAACACCAGCACCTATAAAAGTAATTATTACAGCCACAGATATAAGTTTTCCAATAACAGGACCAGTATTTAGAATTTCGGCTCGTTTCAGGGTTAAACCACCTTCAAAAAGAATTATACTAATTGCTAGTGAGACAAAATAGAATAAACTTTCTCCAGGAAACAGTCCGTTATCACCATTCCAAATGGGGTGAATGAGTTTCGTGTGATCTTCCGTATAAATGGTTGCGATGGGACCTACTAACAGTCCAATGATTATAAGGGGTAAAATTGCGGGTATTTTAAAACGCCATGCAACCCATTGCGCTAGTATACCTAAAATTATAATTCCTGCTAGTTCTAGCATATTTGGATAGATTTTAGGGCCAATTTACGACCTTTTTTAAATAGATGTTTAGGTTCCGCTTTCGCGAAAGCGGAATTACCACATTCTTAACGTGCAATTATGATATACCTCTATTGATTTTAACATAGATTCATGATGCATAGTTAGCTATTAAAAAACTGATAAATGACCACTGATTACCAATGCCTATTTTGTATTTTGCAGCAATGAAAATACATAAGGTAGAATCTGGGAATTTTAAATTAGATGGCGGTGCCATGTTTGGTGTAGTGCCTAAATCTTTATGGCAACGCACAAATCCAGCCGATTCAAACAACATGATCGACATGGCGGCGAGATGTTTGTTAATTGAAAATGGTGATCGGTTAACTTTAATTGATACCGGAATGGGTGCTAAGCAATCGGAAAAATTCTTTGGATACTATTACATGGACCATAGATTTGACTTAGATTCCAGTCTTAAAAATCTAGGTTTTAATAGAGACGATATTACCGATGTTTTTTTGACACACCTACATTTTGATCATTGTGGTGGCGTTATAAAAAAAGCTAGTAATCACGATGGATATGAACCTGCTTTTAAAAATGCCCGTGTTTATACCAACGAGTCACACTGGCAATGGGCAATTGAACCTAACGCTAGAGAAAAGGCCTCATTTTTAAAAGAAAATATCATACCAATTCAAGAAAGCGGTCAATTAGAGTTTGTAAAACAAAATCAAACTTTTGAGAAAGCCAATGAAATGGATTTTGACATTTTGTTTGTTGATGGTCATACAGAGAAAATGATGATACCGCATATTGAGTATGATGGTAAAACATTTGTTTTCATGGCCGACTTATTGCCTACCGCAGGACATTTGCCTCTGCCATATGTTATGGGATACGACACAAGGCCACTACTGACTCTTGATGAAAAAGAGAGGTTTTTACAAAAGGCCGCAACTGAGAATTACTACCTCATTTTAGAACACGATCCTTTTAATGAGATTATTACAGTTAAACACACCGATAAAGGTGTGCGATTGGACCAAGTTTATACATTTAATGACTTTTTTAATAATTAGAATATGAAGTTTACATTTAAAAATACCCTTGTGGTAACAGCCGTTGCTGGTATGCTAGCTAGCTGTGGTAGTGGATTTGATATAGTATCACCACCTATTGAAAATATTGATACTACTCCTATAAAGACAACTGCCCTTACTGAAGAGCAAGAGAAAAATTGGAAGGACTACGATCTTCAACAGGATACTATTCCTGGAATGAGTGTTAATAGGGCTTATAATGAAATCCTAAAAGGGAAAAAAGGTGAAACTGTTGTAGTTGCAGTTATTGATAGTGGTATTGATGTTGAACACGAGGATCTGGATGATGTTATTTGGGTAAATGATGATGAAATCCCAAATAATGGAATTGATGACGATAATAACGGTTATATCGATGATGTTCATGGATGGAACTTTTTAGGAGATATTGTTGATGAGAATTTAGAATATGAACGTATTGTTCGTGATAAGGATAAGCTACCTGCAGATCTAGTGGCTAAAGCTCAAAAGGAGTACGACGAGAAACTAGAACAGGCTCAGGTTGCAAAGGGTCGTTATGAACAAATCCTTCAGCAAATAAATCAAGTTGATCCGTTGTTGAAAAAAGCGACTGGAAAAGACGTGTACAAATCAGAGGATTTAAAAACCGTTGAATCTGAAGATCAAGCTGTACAACAAGGCAAGCAATTGATGATGTTCTTGTTCTCTCAAGGTTTAGAGTCTAACAAAGATGCAATAGACACTATTACCGAGCTTATTAACGATCAAGCAGATTTGTTAAACGGATCTAAGTTAAAGACAAATTATAGAAAAGATATCCTAGGTGATGACCCTTATGTATGGGACACTCCAGTCTATGGAAATAATGAGTATAGTGGTCCAGATCCAAAGAAAGAAGATGCTTTTCATGGAACACATGTTGCTGGGATAATTGCTGCAGAGCGTAATAATGGGTTAGGTGTTAATGGAGTGGCCGAAAATGTAGAGATAATGGTTCTAAGAGCTGTATCTACTGCTGACGAATACGATAAAGACATTGCTAAGGCGATACGATATGCTGCGGATAATGGTGCTAAAGTGATTAATACAAGTTTTGGGAAATATCATTCTCCTAATCCAGAATGGGTATGGGAAGCAATTAAATATGCTGCTAGTAAGGATGTTCTTATTGTAAATGCTGCTGGAAATGAAGGTATTGATACAGATTTTACTCAAGTATATCCTCAAGACCAACAAGGAGTAGGAGAAGAAATTTCGGACAACTTTTTAACTGTAGGAGCAATGGGTCCTGAATATGGAGCTAATATGATTGCTGGTTTTTCTAATTACGGTAAATCTAGTGTAGATGTTTTTGGTCCTGGAGTGAAAATCTATTCAACTGCTCCAAATAGTGAGTATAGATTTGCGCAAGGTACGTCTATGGCTTCTCCGGCAGTCGCAGGAGTTGCTGCCGTAGTGAGAAGTTATTTTCCTAAATTGAGTGCAGGTCAAGTGAAGCAGGTTATTATGGAAAGTGGATTGACTACAAATGCAAACATGACTTTAAGTAGAAGTAGAGAGACAACAAAGCCGTTTAAAGAGATTACTAAATCGGGTAGAATGGCAAACCTTTATAATGCTTTAATACTTGCTTCAAAAATGTAAGAAGCTATTTTTATATTACTAATAAAAGTGCCTCATTAATATAGTGAGGCATTTTTTTTGATATAGATTGTAGTGTAAATTTAAAACTTAATTATAGCGAATATTATAGATAATAAACATTAAAAAATCGATAAACGGTAAATTTGTTTAAATTGACATTAAGTTTACAGCTCTTTTTTTGGAGAAGATTGATAAATAAATATATTCGCAACTTAAAGAAAATGCCCCTATGCAATTCTTGTTATTATTAATATTTGGTACAGGTACTGGTGGACCTACGCCACCGCCACCGCCGCCTCCTATGGGACCACCGCCACCTGTTGGTGATGTAGTTCCAGTTGATAGTGGTATTGTAATACTTATTGCTGCTGCACTTGCTATAGGGATTTACTCCGTTTTACAAAGAAGAAGAATTACAAAAGCTTAAAAAGCTTTTAATTATTTTGTAATTCCATTAAACGTTTTACATATTTTCCTATAACGTCAAACTCTAGATTTACGATATCACCTGATTTCATGTCCTTAAAACCAGTGTGTTCATAGGTATAAGGTATTATAGCGACTGAAAACTCATTGATTTTTGAGTTTACTACAGTGAGACTTACGCCGTTAATACAAATACTTCCCTTTTCAATAGTCACATTATTCAAAGCAGAGTCGTATCTGAAAGTGAATATCCATGACCCATCTTGTTCCTCTACATTTATACAGGTTCCAGTCTGGTCCACGTGACCTTGAACAATATGTCCGTCTAAACGGGCATTCATAAGCATGGCACGTTCAATATTTACGGTGTTGCCAACTTTAAGTTCGCCTAGATTGGTTTTTTTAAGTGTTTCGTCGATTGCAGTAACTGTATATAAGTCTTCATTTAGATCAACAATAGTGAGACACACTCCATTATGTGCTATGCTTTGATCAATTTTAAATTCATTTGTAATATCCGATTGTAATGTAAAATGAATATTAGACCCTTCTTTTTTTACTTCAACTACACGTGCAGTTTGTTCAATAATTCCTGTAAACATAACTTGTGAAAAAACCTTAATTTTACTTTTTCAAAAATACGGCTTAAATAGCGCATTACATGGTAAAAACTGACAATATCAAAGTAGGTATATCAATAGGAGATCCTAATGGAATAGGTGGTGAAATTATTCTAAAAGCTTTTGAAGATAATAGAATGCTAGAAATGTACACGCCTATAATTTTTGGTAGTACAAAATTGTTTTCCTACTACGCAAAAGTTTTTAAAATCAACACCAAATTTCAAGGGATAAAGTCTTTGGAAGATGTCGTGCCAGGTAAAATTAATGTTATGCGTCTTTTTAAGGAGCCTTTTCATGTTGATTGGGGAAAAGTAGATAAAAAAGCAGGAGAAATCGCGGTTAAAAGTCTTCAAGAAGCAACCAAGGCACTTAAGTCAGGGGATATTGACGTACTTGTAACAGCGCCTATTAATAAGGAATCCATTCAAAGTGAAGAGTTTAAATTTCCTGGACATACGGACTATTTGAATCAGGAACTATCAGGAGAAAGCTTAATGTTTATGGTTTCGGATAAATTAAAGGTAGGTTTGCTTACCGACCATGTTCCAGTAAAAGATGTTCCGTCAAACATTACGGCTAAAAGTATTAAAACCAAAATAGGAACAATAAAAGAGTCATTAAAACGAGACTTTAAAATTTCCAAACCTAAAATTGCAGTTCTAGGAATTAATCCACACGTAGGAGATAATGGCGTTATAGGTGATGATGATCAAAAACAACTAATACCTGTTTTAGAGGAGTTACGCAATGATGGTACTTTGATATTTGGTCCTTACGCAGCCGACTCTTTTTTTGGTCAAAAACGTCACGAACAATTTGACGCTATTTTGGCAAGCTATCATGACCAAGGTTTAGTTCCATTTAAAACACTAAGCTTTTGTGAAGGTGTTAATTACACAGCAGGATTAAGTCATGTGCGCACCAGTCCAGATCATGGAACTGGTTTTGACATAGCAGGAAAAAATGAAGCAAATGCTAGTAGTTTTACTGCTGCTGTACATATGGCTGCAGATATTTTTAACGCTAGAAAGGAATATGACGAACTGACTTCAAACGTATTAAAAATACAATCTAAAAAACGAAGATGATATTAACAGTTGATTTTTAATAACTTTTATTATCTTTGCACGCTCTTTATAAGAGCTATATTATGGAACTCAAAGCTTTTAATATTGCGTTTGCTGGTCTTAAAGTAGGGCAGCATCAATTTGAGTACGAGGTCGATAATACGTTTTTTGAAAATTTCGGATTTGAAGAGTTTAATAGCTCATCCCTTGCTGTAACTGCGGTACTAGATAAAAGAACCACAATTATGGATCTTAAATTAACTGCTCATGGAGTGGTTAACGTTAATTGTGATGTGACTAATGAACCCTTTGATTTACCTGTTGAGGTAGATATGGATTTGGTAATCAAATTCGGTGAGGAGTTTAACGATGAAAATATAGAGTTGTTAATTTTACCTCATGGTGAATACCAATTCAATATAAGCCAGTACGTATATGAGATGATTGTTTTATCAATTCCTCAAAAAAGAGTACATCCAGGTGTTGAAGACGGCACACTAGACTCAGAAGTGTTAGATAAACTTGATGAGTTAAGTGTAGCAGCTCCAGAAGAGAAAGAGACAGAACAAGTAGATCCCAGATGGGACGCATTAAAAAAATTAAAAACGGATAATAATTAATAGCCATGGCGCATCCAAAGAGAAAAATCAGTAAAACAAGAAGAGATAAAAGGAGAACTCATTATAAAGCGAGTGTTCCTCAAATCGCAGTAGATTCTACAACAGGAGAATCTCACTTATACCACAGAGCTCACTGGCACGAAGGTAAATTATACTACCGTGGTAATGTTTTAATTGACAAAACAGAAGAAGTAGAGGCTTAGTCTCTATCGTTTAACACAGGTTATTCGATACAATAACTTATTTTAAAATTATTAAAATGACACATTTTCAATTAAAAATGTGTCATTTTTTGTGGTTTTAGACTGTTTTTTAGTAGCTTTCGCAGCTCTAATCGTCTAATTAGAACGATACTTATGGGTAAAATAACAGCAGCAATAACAGGTGTAGGTGCCTATTTGCCAGAATATCGCCTTACAAATGCCATTCTTGAAACAATGGTAGATACTAATGATGAGTGGATCACCACGCGTACAGGTATTAAAGAGCGTCGTATTCTAAAGGAACCTGGTAAAGGAACCTCATATATGGCCATTAAAGCTGCACAAGACCTTATAGAAAAAAAAGGTATCGACCCTAAAACAATTGATTTAGTATTACTAGCTTCTGCTACACCCGATATGCCGGTTGCGTCAACAGGAGCCTATGTAGCAACACAAATTGGAGCTACAAATGCTTTCTCATATGATTTAATGGCGGCATGTTCAAGTTTTCTTTTTGGAATGAGTACAGCTAGCAGTTACATCGAATCAGGTCGATATAAGCGAGTATTACTTATTGGGGCAGATAAAATGTCCTCAATCATAGATTACGAAGACCGCGCTACTTGCATTATCTTTGGAGATGCAGCTGGCGCGGTTCTTTTTGAACCTAATGAAGAAGGCTATGGTGTTAAAGATGAAATTTTAAGAACCGACGGTATAGGTCGTGAATTCTTAAAAATTGAAGCAGGTGGATCAATTCTTCCAGCCTCTCATGAAACTGTAGAAAATAAGCAACATTACGTTTTTCAGGATGGGAAAAGTGTATTTAAGTACGCGGTTTCCAGTATGGCCGATGTTGCAGAACAAGTAGTTCAAAGAAACGGTTTAAGTAACGATGATATAGATTGGTTAGTTCCTCATCAAGCAAATAAACGTATTATAGACGCCACAGCTAGGAGAGTAGAATTACCACAAGAAAAAGTAATGATGAACATACACAAGTATGGTAATACAACCAGTGCTACCTTACCTTTGTGTTTATATGAATATGAATCCCAATTAAAGAAAGGAGATCATCTCGTGTTTGCAGCCTTTGGTGGTGGCTTTACATGGGGATCAGTTCTACTTACTTGGGCCTATGATAGTTAATCCTTTAATTAACCACCCTTAAATTATGGAATTAAAAGAAATACAAAACCTAATCAAATTTGTCGCAAAGTCTGGCGCAAGTGAGGTGAAATTAGAAATGGATGATGTAAAAATCACCATTAAAACACAATCAGACGAACCTGTTACTTATGTACAACAAGCACCGGTAATGGCAGCTCCACAACCAGCAGCTCCTGCACCTGTTGCACCAGCAGCGCCAGCAGCACCGGCTTCAAGTGATGCTCCTGCACCAGCAGCTGCTAGCGATGACAGTAAGTACATTACAGTAAAATCACCAATTATTGGAACTTTTTATAGAAAGCCAGCTCCAGACAAACCACTTTTTGTTGAAGTAGGAGACTCTATAAAAGAAGGTGATACCTTATGTATCATTGAAGCAATGAAACTATTTAACGAAATCGAAAGTGAAGTTTCTGGTACTATCGTAAAAGTATTAGTAGACGATTCTTCTCCAGTAGAGTTTGATCAACCATTATTTTTAGTAGATCCTTCTTAATTTAAGAGGGATTTATTGTTTGTGTTAGTGTCCATGGAAAATTACGCTTTCGCGAAAGCGTAATCCAAAACACACTATCGCGGTAACTAAAAAACTGATTATCATGTTTAAAAAAGTATTGATAGCAAACCGTGGTGAAATTGCTCTAAGGGTTATAAGAACCTGTAAGGAGATGGGTATCAAGACAGTAGCTGTATATTCTACTGCTGATGCTGAAAGTTTACACGTGAAGTTTGCTGATGAGGCTGTGTGTATAGGTCCTGCGCCTAGTAGCGAGTCTTATCTAAAGATGTCAAATATTATAAGCGCTGCAGAAATTACAAATGCAGATGCTATTCATCCAGGATATGGATTTTTATCTGAGAATGCTGATTTTTCACGTATTTGTCAAGAGCACGATATAAAATTCATCGGTGCTAGCCCAGAAATGATAAGCAAAATGGGTGATAAGGCAACTGCCAAAGCTACTATGAAAGAGGCCGGAGTTCCTTGTGTTCCTGGATCTGAAGGTGTAATTCCTGATTTTGAAACTTGTATAAAAGTAGCCAAAGAAACTGGTTACCCAGTAATGCTTAAAGCAAGTGCTGGTGGTGGTGGAAAAGGTATGCGTGCGGTATGGAAGGAAGAGGACCTTGAAGACGCATGGAATAGTGCAAAAACGGAATCAAAAGCGGCATTTGGTAACGACGATATGTACATGGAGAAACTCATTGAGGAACCTCGTCATATCGAAATTCAAATCGTTGGAGATCAAGATGGAAAAGCGTGTCACCTATCAGAACGTGATTGTTCTATTCAACGTCGTCACCAAAAATTAACCGAAGAAGTTCCTTCTCCTTTCATGACTAAAAAGTTACGTAAGGATATGGGTGAAGCAGCGGTAAAAGCAGCAGAGTTTATTAAATACGAAGGTGCCGGAACTGTAGAATTTCTAGTAGATAAACACCGTAATTTCTATTTTATGGAAATGAATACTAGGATTCAGGTTGAGCACCCAATTACTGAGCAGGTAATTGATTTTGACCTTATTAGAGAGCAAATATTAGTCGCTGCAGGTGTTAAGATATCTGGTAAGAATTATGAGCCTACTTTACACTCGATAGAATGTAGAATTAATGCTGAAGATCCTTACTATGATTTTAGACCTTCGCCAGGAAAAATAACAGTGTTACATGCTCCAGGAGGACATGGAGTGCGTTTAGATACTCACGTATATGCAGGTTATTCAATACCGCCTAATTATGATTCTATGATAGCTAAGTTAATTACAACAGCTAGAACTAGACAAGAGGCTATTGATAAAATGAAAAGAGCTCTTGATGAGTTCCATATAGAAGGAATTAAAACTACGATACCTTTTCACAGACAATTAATGGATCATCCAGATTATGTAGCTGGTAATTATACCACTGCTTTTATGAATGATTTTGAAATGAAAAAGTAGTCCTTTTTTAAACTTAGTTTATAAATCCCAAGTCATTTAGGCTTGGGATTTTTTATTTCTGTGGTTATTGATAAAATATTTTATAATTGTGGTAGTTTGCTGTTAGTATGAGGTTGGTCTTGTTTCTTTTCTTCTTTTTGGCATTGGGAAATTGCTATTCTCAAAGTTTTGAAAATGTAAAGGTGAAGACTTTTAAACCATCAGATAGCTTATTAATAGATAGTCTTCCTATTCAAAAATCCAATTTCAAATTAACCAATATTAAGGGCGTTGCGATTGATACTAGTTTATATACAGTTGACTATGTAACAGGCCGTATTTATTTAAACCCCATTATAGCAGCCTCTAACGACTCATTGCGAGTACAATACCTACCTTTTCCCAAGGAATTATTTAAGGGTGTTCGATTATACGACCCTTCTATCATCCTAAGTGATGAAAGTCCACAAGAACAGTTAGTACAATTAATCCAGCCCAAAAAGCAAGAGATCCAAGTGCCCTTCAATGGATTACAAACTAGCGGAAGTATTTCCAGAGGTTTAAGAATAGGAAATAACCAAAATAGTGTAGTAGATGCCGAGTTGGATCTTAGGATAACAGGTAAGCTTAATGATAAAGTATCCTTAAGAGCATCCATTCAAGACGCAAATGTTCCTCAAACACAGAATGGTTATTCTCAAAGACTGGACGAATTTGATCAGATTTTTATTGAGTTATACAGTGACTCATGGAAAATAAGAGCTGGTGATGTAGATCTAGAGCAACAACAATTTGCCTTTAATAAATTTACCAAAAGAGTTCAAGGTATTTCTGGATCGGTGCGGTTTGATGGAGACTCATCAAACAGCTATATAAACGCAGCTGGTGCATTGGTAAGAGGAACATTCAATACTTCTAGATTTGTGGGTCAAGAAGGTAATCAAGGACCCTACAAATTAACTGGGCAAAATGGAGAACTGTTTATTTTAATTGTCTCTGGTAGCGAGCGAGTATACGTAAATGGTATATTACTACAACGTGGTGAAAACAATGATTATGTAATCGACTATAATGCTGGTGAGGTTAGGTTTACGCCAACTTTTCCGATAACAAGTGAAATGAGAATTTCTATAGAGTATCAATATAGCGAGCGTAATTTTACCCGTTTTGTGGGTTATGGAACGGCAGGATATCAGTCAGAAAAACTTAATATAGAGGCATATGCTTATACCGAGTCTGATGCAAAAAATCAACCTTTACAACAAAACCTCTCTGAACAACAAGTGCAAGCTCTCGCAGCTGCAGGAGATAATCCAGATTTACAAGTAGCACCTAGTGCGATTCCTGATGATTTTTCAGAAAATAAGATTCTTTATAGACGGGACATTATTAATGGTGTTGAACGTTTTGTGTTTTCACAGGATCCCAATGATGATTTGTTTACAGTTCGATTCACTTTAGTTGGAGACAATCAAGGCGATTATGTATTGATTAATGACCAAGCCATCGCAAATATTTATGAATACGTATCACCTGTGAATGGTGTTTCACAAGGTAATTATGCACCCATAGTAAGACTTTTTGCTCCACAAAATTTAACCATAACGGGTGTTAAGGCCGACTATGCTCCGTCTGAAAAAACACAGATAGCAACCGAGTTTGCCGCTAGCCGCAATGATCTTAATAAATTTTCTAATCTAGATGATGATGATAATGATGGTGTTGCAGGTAGGTTTGCTATCAAACAGGTATTGATTAAAAAACCTAAAAAGTATGATGTAGCCTCATCACTATCTCTGGATTATATAAATGAGAATTTTAGGAACGTTGAACGTATTTATAATATCGAGTTTGCTAGGGATTGGAATTTAGTTACTCCACAAGGAAATCAACTGTTTACTACACTGTCTACTGATTTTAAAATAGATTCAACACTCACAACTACTTATTCTTTTCAGCATTTAGAATTTAGTGATACCTATAATGGGAATAGACACGTTTTAAGTGGCGCTTATAACGATAGTTTGTGGCAGTCACGCTTTCGCGGAAGCGTACTAAAAACAAGTGGTACTGAATTTTCTTCAAAATTTAATAGATACGATATTGCCGTTAAAAGAAAGATTGGAAAAAACTATATAGGAACTAATTTGAACGGTGAAGGAAATGAGCAGAAAAATGTAAATACCGATCGGTTTACAAATTTATCACAGCGATTTAATCAATATGAGATCTTTGCAGGTCGCGGCGATACTACTAAAGTTTTTGTTGAATTGGGTTATAGGCATAGAGTAAATGATAGTTTAAGGGACAATCAACTGGTACAGGTTAATAAATCAAACAATTATTATATAAGAGCACAACCCATTAAAGACGAGAAACAGAAACTACTGTTGTACGCAAATTATAGAAAACTTAAAGCCACTGTCGATAATATTGAAGATGAAGTTTCATTTAATTCAAGAGTTCAATACCAACGATCCTTTTATGATAAGAAAGTAAATTTCACCTCTGCCTATGAGACTAATAGTGCATCAATCGCACGTCAAGATTTTACCTACGTCGAGGTTAATCCTGGCCAAGGAACCTTTACTTGGATTGATTATAACAATGATGGAATACAAGATTTAAATGAATTTGAAGTAGCCCAATTTCAAGATCAAGCAAATTATGTAAGAGTCTTACTTCCTAATCAACTATTTGTTCCTACTCATCAAAATAAACTTGCTCTTACTCTTAACCTAAATCCTAGTTCGTGGAATGATAAAACAGGATACAAAAGGATATTGTCTCATTTTTTTAATCAAACTAGCTATCAAATAGATCGAATGATTGCAAGAGAAGGTACAAGTTTTAGCCTAAATCCTTTTAATGATGAAGATGAGCAATTAGGATTGAACAAATCCTTTAGAAACAGTCTTTTCTTTAATCGAGGAAAGCAGGATTTTACTACTAATTACACCTATATCTCTACAGAATCGCAAAACTTACAAAGTATAGGTTTGTTTTTAAGTAAAGTAAATAGTCACCAGTTAGGAATGGTCCATCGAATCAAGAAAAGTTGGCTTATTGATATAAGCTTACAATCAGGGTCTACAACCAGTTTGAGTGAAAATTTTGAAAATCGAAATTTTAAAATAGATCAAAGCTTATTTAAACCTAAATTGAGTTACTTATTTAGTGCCAGCAATCAATTTGATTTATTTTATCAATATCAAAAAAAGGAGAATAAAGTCAATGATCAGGCTAATTTAGAACAGCACAATTTTGGGGTTAATTTTTCATTTAATAAGCAGCAGGCGTATGCTGTTAATGGTACTCTTACATATATCAAAAATGATTTTGAGGGACAGGCTTTTTCACCAGCAGGTTTTCAAATATTGGAAGGACTACAAGACGGTGATAACTTGACCTGGCAATTACTGTTTCAACGTAATATCACAAGCTTTTTAGACCTTAACTTATCTTATAACGGTAGAGCAACTGAAAGTGCGCCTACAGTGCACACGGGCAGTGTGCAGTTAAAAGCCTATTTTTAATTGCGACCCTTTTCATTGGGATAAAAGGTGTGAACGGGATCGCTTTGCCAGACTGTTTTATCTTCAATGCATATTGCTGTTAAAGGTCCTTTGTAGGCTGCGCCTGTGTCTATATTCCATACATTGGCTGCGTTAATAGGAGAAAAACTGTCTAGTCTTGTTGTTGGAGTATGTCCAATAAAAATCTCATGGTACAATTTTAATCTATCAGGATACCGTTCGTTTTCTATACTAAGTTCAGGATTCAAGCATAAGGCGAGTTCCCATAATGATCGATCCCAATATGTGATATTTGAGTAATATTCATATTTGGGACCTTTCAAATTATGAAACCCTGCATGAAAAAATCCATTGTTATCTTTCTCAAAATAGGGTAACAAATGTTTTTCCAAAAACTCTACATGTTTATTTATAATTGCAGATTCTTTAGCTTCATATTTATCTACAGTTATCTGTCCGCCGTGTTGTAACCAAGAATTGTTTTTCTGGTTGGTTTTAAAATAATTCAGTAATAACTCATCATGATTACCCATGAGATAAACCGGTTCTAAATGACCGTTTTCTTTTCTTTCTTTTTTAAAATTGATTAAAAAGTCAATGACTTCGACACTTTGTGACCATCCATCTACATAGTCGCCTAAAAATATTAAATGATCATCACCTTTAATATTTATGCGGTCTAACAATTGTAGTAAGGCTTTGTAGCCACCGTGTATATCTCCTATTGCAATAGTTCTCATGAATTGTATTGTACTTTTCTTAAAATGCGTAAAGCTTCTTTAAATGCCTTATATGTTTTTACATATTTTTTGAGATGTTGCTTGTGAACTCGCATTTTTTCAATCGGTTCACCTACATTGTTAAACTTACAAATAAGCATGGTTTCCGGCAACTGCCTAAGATCCTCTAGTTCCCTATCGGTAAGCGGTGCATCAGTTGCTATTTTTTGCAATAAAGCCAGGTTTGCATTGTAAATGTGGTGTAGCGTTCTTCTATCGTAGTAAGGAGGATTAAAGAGAATTTTATTCTCTAAAGTATAGGTTCCATTAGGCAGAAATCTAAACGTTTGCTTTTCAAGTGGATGATACCGCTGTTGTGCTCCAATGCCTAAATGTACAAATTCAAGTATGCTAAAACTGGAATCATCATGAGTTATTTGAACTTCATCCAGGGCGCTGTAAAAAAGTTGTACTTGCTCATTGACCATTTCAATGTCAACTCGTGAATAGTAAGTTTGGCCTTTTTTATGTTTTACTTTGCCAGACCAACATATGACAAACTGTTCTTTAAAAACTTTATATTCTGCATGTAGACCGTTGTGGCGCCTTTCCATAAACGTCACTACACTATCAAGTGTGTGTTCAATATGGTTGCTCGATTGTTTTTCAATTTGTCGAACGATTTCAGAATTAACATCATTGATTTCGCTATAGAAATCCTTGGGCATTGAAACGCTTCCATCCCTAAAAAAGGCTGCTCCGCCATAATATTTCCATATGTTTTTGCGTAGGACGGTAAGACCATTTTGTGCTCGTATAGTAACTAATCCGACCACTTTTCCTGTAGGTAAGTGTGGAAACGCAATATTCTCATATTGAATTATAGGAGCGTTTTGTAAATAAGCATTGACAAGGTTTTGTAGTTTAGAATCATCAAAAAAATCTACGCCTACAATGGAGTTACTCGCATCATCGATCCCTATAACAATGTAACTGTTGTTTTTTGGATTAGAATTTGAAAGCGCACAAATATGTTTTAAAAACTTAGCCTTTCCTTCTTTACTGCCTAAATCAATTCGCAACTTCTTGTCATAAAAACTATTCTCATCATTATGAGCTAATAGGTTTTTTACGAGAAGTCGTTTATTAATCATGTGGTCTAAAGATAAACCACAATTAATAGTAAGCCATTAAGAAACAGTTATTTTACGGTTGCTATTTCAATGAGCTCATCGCTTTCAATCCGCGATTTTTCATACCCATGTAATGCTATATGAATCATAGCAGTGGCAATTGTTTTTGGTGCAATACTGCGGTATTTTTTAAGAGGTCCTACAAGTAGTGGATCAAGCAATTTCTGTACTTTTTTCCACATGCTTTCAAAGGGGCGTTTTTCATCTCTGGGTCCACTTATCAATGCTGGTTGAACAAAATAGGCGGCTTTGAAATTTAGATCCTTTATGTCTCGCTCCATTTCTCCTTTGCCTCGGTTATATAGAAATCTGCTTTCAGGATTTGCTCCTAGTGCACTTATGGCTATGACAGTGGATATTTCATTGTCCTTAGCCTGTTGAGCCACTAAAAGTGGTAGATCATGCTCAATTTTGTAGTATTCTGCTTTATCTGGTGTCTTTGATTGGGTAGTACCGGTACAAATAAATAAATGATCTCCATATAAGTGGTCCACATAAGTAGATGGATCAAATAGGTCAACAATATAATTTTTATGTTTAGGGTTTTGGTGGTTGATACGCTTTCGCGAAAGCGTAATCACACTATCATACTGCTCATTTTGCAGTAATTTTTCCAATAAAACACTACCACATAGACCAGTGGCTCCAATTATTATAGCACTATAACCCATAAAGATTGATTTGAGGATAGTACTAAGATAAGTGTTATCGTATTTGTACAATAGTAAATTGGCAATCTTCAATACCTTCTGATAGGTTTACAGTAGCTCCAAGGTCTGAAAAAAGTTCAAATGTGATAGTGTCACCTGTATTTAATTGTTCTAGTGACTCAACTTTTCTTACTGGTGGAGTTACAGGAAGCTCAAGAAGATCTGTTTCGGGAATAGTTATTATCCCTACTGTAAGTTCTGGAAAAACAACATCTACAGTAATATTGGCAAAATTCTCACGAGCAACAACGACACCGTTCTTCCTTATACAAACACCATAGTTAATAGATGCATTAATTGAATTTGAGGCATTTATTCTAACTTTTATGGTGTAAATACCGTCTTGTTTTGCGGTGAACGTGTGAGTGGCAGGATCATACTCATCGTTAAGATCAAACTCTTCACTGTCAAAAGGAATTTGTGTATAGGTAGATGAAAGAACAAGTGTTGCAGAGGTCGCATTTGTAAATCCTCCTTTTACCGCGGTTTTAAGGGTGGCGTTTAATATATCGCTAGATGAAACTCTCATCACCTCGTTATTAGATCTCACAAGTATACTATCTTGTGCAGCGAGATTTCTATCAGTAGGATTTGTAACTGGATCTACATTACGTATCATAACATTTCCATTTATGTCTAAGGTGGCTTGTGGCGTGGTGGTGTTTACTCCAACTTGACTGTAAATGAAAGTTATATTATAGAATATAAAAATTAAGGTAAGTAGTGATTTCATAGGCTGTATTAGATTGATTATCATAAATATAAATATCTAAATAGCGTATTGACCTGTTAAAAGTGTATTTTAACTAAAATCACTATTATATTTATTCAAAACATAGACAAAATACAAATAAAATAGATAAAATGATTATAAATGTATTAATGCTATATTATAATTAACAATGAACATATAAATTAAGATAAATGCAAATAGGTTAAATTAGTTATTGCTCCATATTTTTGATTTGCTTATTACGATATTTGTAGTTGAAAATGTCAAACGAATCACATCAAGTATCTAGAAAAATTATTCATGTTGATATGGATGCTTTTTATGCAAGTGTCGAACAGCATGATAACCCATCATTACGAGGTAAACCTATAGCTGTAGGTGGTAGTAGCAAGCGTGGAGTAGTAGCTGCAGCAAGTTACGAGGCTAGAAAATATGGTGTGCGTAGCGCTATGCCCAGTGTGACAGCTGCGCGATTGTGTCCTCATTTAATTTTTGTAAAGCATAGGTTTGATCGCTATAAAGAAGTGAGTAATCAAATAAGAGAAATATTCTATGATTATACTGATCTAGTCGAACCTTTATCACTGGACGAGGCTTATCTCGATGTTACGGCAAATAAATTTAATTTTCCCAGTGCTACTATAATAGCTTATGAAATTCGTAGGCGTATTTATGAAACTACTGGTCTTACCGCTAGTGCTGGCATCTCCATAAATAAATTTATTGCTAAGGTCGCCAGTGATATAAATAAACCTAATGGTCAAAAAACAATAACTCCTGATCAAGTGGTTTCTTTTTTAGAAAAATTAGAAATCAGAAAGTTTTATGGTATAGGAAAGGTAACCGCAGACAAAATGTATCAACATGGAATCTTTACTGGCGCCGATTTAAAAAGTAAGTCCTTAGAATATCTTGCAGAGCATTTCGGAAAAAGCGGTAGGCATTATTTTAATATTGTACGAGGTATTCATAATAGTCCCGTACAACCTCATAGGATACGTAAATCTCTAGGAGCAGAGCGTACGTTTGCCGAGAATATTTCTAGCGAATTATTTATGAAAGAGCGCTTGCAGCAAATAGCAGGCGAAATAGAAAAACGCATTGAAAAATCTGATGTTGCTGGTAAAACGGTAACCCTCAAAATCAAGTACAGTGATTTCAAAACTCAAACCCGTAGTATCACCTTACCCTACTACATTAGAGATAAGGAGACTATACTTAGAACTGCAATTGAGTTGTTAGAACAAGATCGCTTTCGCGAAAGCGTAAGACTCTTAGGTATAACTCTTAGTAATCTTAATAATGATCAATCTGAACAAGATGAACATGAAATTGAAGAGGTACAATTAGATTTTAAGTTTTAGTACAGTAACTTAATTTTATCTAGTTCATTTTCATACTTAACTATCTTGCACTACATTTAAGTATGACTTTCAAAAACACACAATTTACAATCATACATCATGATTTGAAAACAACACCACTGATTCCTTGGAAGGTTGTAGGTAAATTAATGTGGGATCTTACACCTAGAATATTGAATAAAATGGACGAGATAGCCAGGAAATATGATTGGCATTTTAATTATTTTGTTGATGGATACAGCCATTCTACGGACTATTCGGTTATCATTACTGGATCGGATTTAAAAATCGTATTTGCGTCTAAGAATATTGAAGATTTGACAGGTTATGACCCTTATGAAATGGTGGGACAAACTCCAAAAATATTGCAAGGTGTTAATACTGATCTAGATGCTGTTGAGCGTACTCGTGAGGCTTTGATATCCGGTATAGCTTTTAAAGCTAGGTTGCTTAATTATAAAAAAGACGGTGTAGAATACGGTTGTGAGTTGGATGCTTTTCCTATATATAATGGAAATGGAGTTCTCACTCATCATATAGCATTTGAAAAAGAATATAAGTTGATATAAAAAAAGCCGCATCAAACGATGCGGCTTTATTTTAGTTAAGTTATTCCACTTCGGTAACTCTTAAGGTATTTACCATTCCTTTATCAGTTACAGGCATTGCGGCTAGATTAATCAAGAAATCTCCCTTGGCAACAAATCCTTTTTCTTTAGCAAACTTGTTTACATCTTCAATAGTCTCATCAGTACTCACAAACTTTTCATACATAAAAGCTTTTACGCCCCATAGCAAGCTAAGTTGAGTTAAAATTCGTTCATTTGAGGTGAACGTGAGTATGTGTGCATCTGGTCGCCAGGCGCTTATTTGAAAAGCAGTGTAACCAGAATTGGTCATGGTAGTTATGGCTTTGGCATCTATTTCATTTGCCATTTTGGCTGCGTGATAACACACTGACTTAGTGATGTATCGTTTTGTTCTTATGTGTGGTGGTTCATAAGGAACTTTTATTAAGTCACTGTCTTCTACTGATTTACAAATACTTGCCATCTTTTCAATAACTTGTACAGGATACTTACCTACCGATGTTTCACCAGAAAGCATTACGGCATCAGCTCCATCCATAACAGAATTTGCTACATCATTTACCTCTGCTCTAGTAGGAGTAAGACTAGTAATCATAGTTTCCATCATTTGAGTGGCTATAATTACGGGTATACGTGCTTTTTTAGCTTTTAATACAAGTTGTTTTTGAATAAGAGGAACTTCGTGTGCAGGTATTTCTACTCCTAGGTCACCACGTGCTACCATAAGACCATCGCAATATGCTACTATTTTATCAATGTTTTCTACTGCTTCAGGTTTCTCAATCTTGGCAACAATAGGAATTTTATTTTCACTATTTTCCTTAATCAAGTCTTGCAGTTCCATCAGATCTTTGCTGTGACGCACAAATGACAATGCCATCCAATCTACCTGGAGTTCACAAGCAAATTTTGCGTCTACAATATCTTTTTCAGTAAGAGCTGGTAGTGAAATATTCGTTTGTGGTAAGTTCACTCCTTTTTTTGAACGTAAAGGACCACCTTGAATAACCTTGGCAACTACTTCATCTTGTTTATTAGTAGATTTTACTTCAAATATTAGTTTACCATCATCTAGAAGTATGCGTTCACCTTTTTGAACATCTCTTGGAAACTGTTCATAATTCATATAAACACGTTCCTTAGTCCCTTGAAAAGGTTCTCCAGTTACAAACGTGATTTCATCACCAGGTTGTACTACTACTTCTTCTGCCATAACACCTACTCTTAATTTTGGGCCTTGTAGGTCTCCCAAAATTCCTGTAGTATAACCGTGTTCTTTATTTAAGTCACGAATCATTTGAACGCGCTCTCTTACATCATCGTGATCGGCGTGTGAGAAATTAATTCTAAATACATTTACACCAGCTTTCATCATATTAAGGAGTGTTTCCTTGCTTGATGTTGCTGGTCCTAGTGTGGCTACTATTTTAGTTTTTTTAGATGTCGGCATTTATTCAAAGATTAAATAGTCTTTATTTTTCAATTTAAAATAATCTAATAAATAACAGCTTGTGAAAGACTGGACTTTATTTAGATCATTTATTAATTTTTGCACAGGATAGCTCATGTTATTCTGTTCTATTTTAAGGATAAAATCAACCTTATGATATTCCTTAAGTAATGTCACGGTAATTTCCTCTTCATCTATAGTTTCAAAAAGCCCTGTGCCAGATACTCCTTTTAAAACGCCCTTAAACCTATTGGCAACTAGATAAAGTTGAGTTTGCAGTTTCTCGTCATAATCCTTGTACACAGGAAATGTTGCTATTATCCTATCAGTAAACAGTTCATGATCTGTTTGTTTTCTTTCAAAACAATGTTCACTGTGCTTATTGATATAATACGCAACACGATAGGCAGGTAGGCTTGAGTGAATTCCTATAAGAGAAACATCCTCTTCTTCTTCCCAATCACTTAATTTAAAAGTTGCCATAAGCGAGATGCATAACCACACAAATATATTTAACTACTTGATAAATTAAGAGTGTAAGATGTTGTATTACCGTTAATTCTTTACGAAAACGATATAGGGATTTTTTATATTCTTTATCGCCAGTGAAACGTCTTCCTTTCCCAACAGGAACTTATAAAAATAGAAGATTATAGGGTAAGCTATGTTATCGCTTTCTATTGTTCATTTTATCTTGTAAAGCAAAGTAGGCTCTTTTACTTGCTTTCTCTTCAGCTTTTTTCTTGCTTGTGGCTCTAGCTTTGGCAATAACCTTGTTATCTAGGTACAACTTAACAGCGTAGTGTCTAAGTTCACTTGCCCCAGTATCTTCATAGGTATGATAGCGAAATTGCTTTTTATGCTTTTGACACCACTCAATTAATAAGCTTTTATAGGAGATAATTTTGCCTTCTAATTTTTGAATGTCCACGTAAGGTTCGATAACCTTGTTTTCAATAAATCGTTTGCAAAACTTGTATCCACGGTCTAAATAAACGGCACCTACTAAGGCTTCAAATAGGTTTCCATGGATGTTTCTTCCAAAGTTTTCTACGGGAACTTGAGCTTTAATAAAGTGGATAAGTTCAAAGTCTTCTCCTAATTCATTAAGATGTTCGCGGCTTACGATTTTAGATCTCATTTTTGTGAGATATCCTTCATCACCACTAGGAACTTCATTATAAATATATTCGGCAATTACAGCGCCCAATATTGCGTCGCCCAGAAACTCTAGGCGTTCATAACTTATAGCAATGCCATCTTCAGTCTTTTCACCTGTAGATTTGTGTGTAAAGGCTGTATGATAAAGAGATACATCTTGAACTTTAAGACCTGTAATATTTTGAACTGAAACCGCTAATGGATCTACGGAAGATTTTGAACGATTTGAAAATATTTTACGGAATCTATTCATTCAAAACAATAGCCATTAAATCTTTCTGAAAGCGATACAGCAATTGTGTCCACCAAAACCAAAGGTGTTACTCAATGCTACTTTAACTTCTCGTTTTTCAGGTTGATTTAATACTAATTTTAAAGAAGGATCGATATTCTCATCAACAGTGGTGTGGTTAATCGTAGGAGGAACGATGCCTTCTTGAATAGCCATTACACTTGCGATGCTCTCTACGGCGCCTGCTGCTCCTAATAAGTGACCAGTCATAGATTTGGTAGAGTTGATGCTTATGTTAGGAGCGTGATCACCAAATACAGCTTTTATAGCTTTAAGTTCGGCAACATCGCCCAGAGGCGTTGATGTTCCGTGCGTATTGATGTGATCTACATCTTCAGGATTAATACCGGCATTTTGTAATGTGTTTTTCATTACAGCAATTACTCCGGTTCCTTCTGGATGTGGTGCGGTCATGTGGTAGGCATCACTTGAGAATCCGCCACCAATAACTTCGGCATAGATTTTTGCTCCACGAGCTTTGGCATACTCATATTCTTCTAGAACAAGAGCTCCAGCTCCTTCACCTAGGACAAAACCATCACGTGTACCATCAAAAGGTCTACTTGCGGTTTCTGGACTTTCATTGCGAGTTGATAAGGCGTGCATAGCATTAAAACCACCCATTCCTGCTTGTGTAACGGCAGCTTCTGATCCACCTGTTACAATTACGTCACAATGTCCTAGTCTAATATAGTTGAGTGCGTCTAGCATCGCATTGGCACTAGATGCACATGCAGAAACCGTCGTGTAGTTAGGTCCCATAAATCCATATTTTATGGAAATATGAGCTGGTGCGATATCTGCAATCATTTTTGGTATAAAGAAAGGATTAAATCTAGGAGTGCCATTACCATTGGCAAACGATTTAACCTCTTCTTGAAAAGTTTCTAGACCGCCGATTCCTGCACCCCAGATAACTCCGACTCTGTATTTGTCTACAGAGTCGGTGTCTAATCCAGAGTCAGCTATAGCCTCATCGCCAGCAACCAGTGCATACTGTGCAAAACGATCCATGCGTCTAGCTTCCTTACGGTCTATGAAGTCTTGAACATTAAAATTCTTAACCTCACAAGCGAATTTAGTCTTGAAATGTTCTGTATCAAAATAGGTGATAGGAGCAGCACCGCTCTTACCAGCAATTAAACCTTCCCAATATTCCTGTAAATTGTTACCTATAGGAGTAAGGGCTCCCATTCCAGTAATGACTACTCGCTTTAATTCCATGTAATTAAAATTACGCTTTTGCTTCTTCTATGTATGAAACTGCTTGACCTACAGTAGCTATGTTTTCTGCTTGATCGTCTGGAATCTGGATATCAAATTCCTTTTCAAATTCCATAATTAGTTCAACAGTGTCTAGAGAGTCTGCTCCTAGATCGTTTGTGAAGCTTGCTTCTGCAACAACTTCATTTTCATCTACGCCTAATTTGTCAACGATAATCGCTTTTACTCTTGATGCAATGTCTGACATAATATTCTTTTTTTAATTTTAAATGAATGGCAAAAATAACAAACTTTGTGACAAAACCGTCTTTTACTTATTTAGAGTTAACTTGCCATTGAATTTATTAATCTATTTTATTCTTAACTCTACCAGTCGGGTAACAACAAGCTTGCCATAAATTTATGAAGAAAATTGTAATATTTGCTAGTGGTAATGGGTCTAATGCTCAGGCAATTATAAATCATTTTGAAAATAATGATCAAGTACAGGTAACTCATATTTTGAGTAATAAACCTAACGCATTTGTTTTAAAAAGGGCTACACAAGCTGGTATTGAAGGGATAAGTTTTAACAAGTTCGCTTTCGCGAAAGCGGGATCCATTCATTCTATTTTAAAACAAATTAATCCTGATTTAATCGTGCTAGCAGGTTTTTTATGGAAGATACCAGAGTTTATGGTTGAAGAGTTTCCCAATCGTATAGTTAATATTCATCCTGCTCTATTGCCGAAATATGGTGGAAAAGGAATGTATGGAAATCATGTACATGGTGCTGTCCTATCTAATAAGGAGAAAGAAAGTGGGATCACCGTACATTACGTAAATGAGCATTATGATGAAGGAGGAATAATTCATCAAGCTACTTGTCCTGTTTTAATGAATGATACAATAGAATCACTTGCAAATCGTATCCATCAATTAGAGCACGAGCATTTTCCAGTAACCATTGAAAAATTACTGTCTTAATGGATGTGGTACACATTTATACTGATGGTTCATCGAGAGGTAATCCTGGTCCTGGCGGCTATGGTATTGTTATGATGGATGTCAATAAAAAAATAAAAAAGGAATTTTCTCAAGGTTACAGAAAAACGACAAACAATAGAATGGAGCTGCTTGCAGTGATCGTAGCTCTAGAAAAGATCAAAAAACAACCCGTTGATATTACTGTTTTTTCAGATAGTAAATATGTGTGTGATGCAGTAAATAAAAAATGGATCGATGGATGGATAAGACGTCAATGGAAAAACGTTAAAAATCCCGATTTATGGAAACGTTTTATAAGAGCTTACAATCGTGCACCTGCAAAATTTCAATGGGTTAAAGGTCATAATAACAATCCTATGAACGAGCGCTGTGATCAACTGGCAGTAGACGCCGCTCTCAATAAAACCACTCACCTAATTGATGAAGGTTTTGAACAGAAGGAAGAGGGATTATTTTAATCTTAACAAAGCATTAATTTCTTCAAACTCAATTTCTACCTTATTTTTGCTTATTCAAATTAAGTCTAAATAACAGTTGAGCATAACAATAGCCCATTTAAAAAGAGGTGAAAGCGCCATCATACTACATTTTAATGAAATTGATGTTCCATTAAAATTATTGGAAATGGGATGTTTACCAGGTAATGAAGTAACCGTAATGCAAAGTGCTCCATTTCAAGATCCTATTTACCTAAACATAAATGGTACTCACCTAGCTATACGTAGAGAAACGGCCCAAAAAATTTCTGTAGAACGTTATGGCTAGATCGATTAAAGTTTCTCTTATAGGTAATCCAAATACGGGTAAAACCTCATTGTTCAATAGATTGACTGGGCTTAATCAAAAAGTAGGTAATTATCCTGGAATTACGGTTGAAAAAAAGGAAGGTATATGCAAACTAGATCGAGGAATTAAAGCTCATATCCTTGATTTACCAGGCACCTATTCTTTAAATACAACCTCACTAGATGAAAGTGTTGTTATAGAAACTTTACTTGATCGTACCTCTAAAGATTTCCCTGATGTTGCTGTCGTGGTAAGCGATGTAGAAAACCTAAAACGCAACCTTTTACTTTTTACTCAAATAAAAGATTTAGAGATTCCTACAATTCTTGTCATTAATATGGCCGACAGGATGAAAAGGAAGGCAATTTCTCTAGACATTAAGCAATTAGAGGAAGATTTAAAAACGAAAGTTGTTCTAGTAAGTTCTCGTAAGAATATAGGAGTAGATGAGCTTAAAAAAGCTATCACTGACTTTAAAAGTTTAGATATTGAGCCTTGTGTTAACGCCTCGGTCATCGACCCTGTATATTTTGAGCGACTTAGAAAGGCCTATCCTAATCAGTTGCTGTACAAGTTGTGGTTAGTAATTACACAGGATGTCAATTTTGGTAAGATTGATAGAAATCGCGATTTAACTGATCTCAAAACCACGTCTTTTGAAATTAAATCTGAAGCAGATTTGAAGAGATTACAGCACAAGGAAACTGTTGTACGTTACCAATTTATAAATGGTCTACTTAAAAAAGCGCTGTCTATAGATACTGCTACTGCCAAGGATTTAAGATCAAGACTGGACCGTATACTGCTGCACAAAATTTGGGGTTACCTAATATTTTTTACTGTGTTGCTCGTTATTTTTCAAGCTATCTACGATTGGTCTGGCTATCCTATGGATTTCATTGACGAGTCTTTTGCTAGTTTGAGTAGCTGGTTGTCAAACAAGTTACCTGCTGGACCCATAGCCGACTTGCTGTCCGAAGGTATTATACCTGGATTAGGCGGTATTGTCATTTTTATACCACAAATAGCTTTTCTGTTTTTATTCATATCAATTTTGGAAGAAAGCGGTTATATGAGTAGGGTAGTTTTCTTGATGGATCACTTGATGAAAAAATTCGGGTTAAGTGGTAAAAGTGTTGTTCCTTTAGTTTCTGGAACGGCCTGTGCAATTCCGGCAGTTATGGCTACTCGTAACATTGAAGATTGGAAGGAGCGTTTAATCACCATTTTAGTGGTGCCATTTACGACCTGTTCTGCTAGGTTGCCTGTTTATCTTATTATTGTAGGATTAGTTATTCCTGAAGGCAGTATTTTAGGTGGTTTATTAAGTTACCAAGCCCTTACTTTAATGTTGCTGTACCTATTAGGATTTGCTACAGCGATTCTAGGAGCTTGGGTGCTTAATAAGATCTTACCCATTAATAGGAAGTCGTTTTTTGTTATGGAAATGCCTGCCTATAAGCTACCCATACTTAAAAACGTCCTCTACACAGTACTTGAAAAAACAAAAAGTTTTGTCTTTGGTGCAGGAAAAATTATAATGGCAATCTCCGTTATTCTATGGGTGTTAGCAAGTTATGGTCTAGGCGAGCAATATACTAATGCAGAACAAATTGTTACAGAAAAGTACGAGTCGGAAAATTTAAGTGAGAAAGACTTAAATCGAAAGATTGCATCCCACAAATTGGAATACAGTTTTATAGGATATATAGGTAAAGGAATAGAGCCGGTAGTAGCCCCATTAGGATATGACTGGAAGATAGGTATTGCTATAGTAAGCTCATTTGCAGCAAGAGAAGTATTTGTAGGTACCCTAGCTACAATTTATAGTGTAGAAAGTGATGGAGAAGATGAACTTACCATTAAAAACAGGATGAAAGAAGAGGTTAATCCCATTTTGGGAGGACCATTGTTCAATTTTGCTAGTGGTATCTCTTTGTTACTTTTTTATGCATTTGCGATGCAATGTATGAGTACGCTAGCCATTGTAAAACGAGAAACTAACAGCTGGAAATGGCCAGCCATCCAATTTGTAGCGATGACGGTTATAGCCTATGCTAGTGCCTTGGCTGCATTTCAAATTTTAAAATAATGTATACTGCTCAAATCATTGTAGTCATAATTCTATTTGTTATAGCCCTGTTGTGGTTGTTACGCAAGTATATAGGGCCATCTAAAGACTCACACAATTGTGGTAATGGTGACTGTGGATGTAAGTAAGATAGTGGATTTTCTCGGTTAAATAAGAGTTTTAACGAGTTTAAGATTCTGTCTTATATTCGTGAAAAATTTTAACCAATCAATATGAAAACAAAGTTATCGTTGCTATTGTTCCTATCAATAGCTTGTTTTACTTACGCTCAATTAAACTCTGTAGGAAATGTCTCACTACAATTTGGTAGTCATGTTACAGCACCAAAAGGTGATGTGATTAAAGTGGCAGGTGAAGTAGATGGGGTAAGATACGCTCTAGCAAAACACAAGAAAAAATTCTTTATTCAAACCTTTGATGCCTCTTCAAACGATTACCTTAAGTGTAGTAAGGAGTTGAAGATAGAAAAAATAGGAAAAGCTCGTGTTAATATCGAGGACATGGAAATCATCGATGGTAAACCTTACATCTTTGGAAACTATTACGATAAAAAAGCAAAACAAGACATCCTTGCAGCATTTCCGATTAAGTCTAATCTTACTCTCGGCAAGCCTATAAAAGCTGTAGCTATTGATGTAGAGAAAAAAAGTAAAAGAGGTTATTTTTTCTATAAACCATCATATGACGAGCGCAATTATATAGTAACTTATGTAACTGTTCGTAGCTGGGAAGAATCACTTACATATGATGTAACACTGCTAAACGGCGATATGGAGACCGTGTTTACAAAGCATAATGAGCAAGTGTTTAAGGACAGGAAAGATCTTGACTTTAGCTTTGACGATTTTATCGCAAATGAATACGGTGATGTATTTGTTGTTATTAGTGATTCCTATAGAGATAAAAAGAAAAGAACTACAGTAACCAGATTGATGATACATGCTTATTATGCAAATAATAATTATGAAATGACTGAGATTCCTGTAGATCTTAAAGGTAAAAAAGTGGTTAATTGTAATATGTTAAACACCTTACAAGGTCGTTTACAATTAGTAGGTTTCTACTCAAACCTTACAAAACGAGGTCGATCAGAATATAGAATTGAAGGTATTTTCAACGTAAGCGTTGATACGGAGACTAATTCAGTCGTAAAAAACAATTTCAATACATTTACTTATGATGTAAAGAAAAATTAATCGGTGAACGTAGAGCCAAAAAAGGTAAAAACTTACTTCCTTTCTATCGCAATACTCATATCATTGAAAGAGATAATGGTGGTATAATCGTAATGTCAGAGTTTTATCAAACATTTGTTGGACAAAGCTCGGGTATAGGACCACTAGCCTTCACTCCCATTACTTACATTACTAATGAGGTTATCGTGTCAGCCATGGATGCTGAAGGTAACTTAGAATGGAGTAATGTATTGCCTAAAGAACAAAAAGTAACCGTAACTCAACTATCCATAGGATTTTTTGCTGTTGGTGGTGGTAACGGAGTTAACATTGCTGCAGGATTTATGTTCCCGCTAGGAGTGCTTAATGAGGGACCAGAGTATTTAAGCTCGATTGCTATGTATGAAAAAGGGAAACTATCTGTAATTGTAAACGATGATCCTAAAAATATTGGAATCACTGAAATGGATGACATGCGCAAGGTGCGTAATGTAAAAAAAATGATTCCGGTGTTGTTTGAATTTGATGATGCCACTGGAAAAATGACTCGTACCGATCCTGATGAATACAAGAAAAAGCAACTTGTTTTACGTCCTGCTATTACCTATAGAAAGGCCCTAGGTGAATACGTTATTTTTGCCAGCAATAAGGATAAAAAGAACTTGGGAACTCTTTATCTCAATTAAACATTGAGAAGTTTATAAAAATAGAAGCCTCAACTTAAGTTGGGGCTTTTTTTACGCTTTCGCGAAAGCGAACTATAACTACTTCCATTATACTTTCTTATTTTTACGATAATGAGTAAACAGCCTTTAGGTTTTTTTGATTCTGGAGTAGGAGGAACCAGCGTGTGGAAAGAAGTAATCAAATTATTACCACACGAAGACACGATTTATCTAGCTGATTCTAAAAATGCACCTTACGGTAGACGTAGTAATCAGGAAATCATTGAGCTGTGTGTCAAAAACACGGAATATTTATTGGATCGTGGATGTAAACTAATAGGGATTCCATGTAATACAGCCACTACAAATGCTATCTCCTATTTACGTGATAACTACGATGTGCCATTCATTGGAATTGAGCCGGCAATAAAGCCAGCGGCACTTAATTCGACTACAAAAAAAGTAGGTGTGCTAGCTACAAAAGGGACGTTATCCAGTGAGCTTTTTAATAAAACACATGCAGAGTTTACCACGCATGTTAATACAATTGAAATCGTAGGCACTGGAATTGTTGAACTTATTGAAGCCGGAAAAAAGGATACTGTACAAATGCGAGAACTACTCATAGGAATTATTGAACCATTCATGATTTCTGGTATAGACTATTTAGTTTTAGGTTGTAGTCATTACCCTTACATCAAAGATCATCTTGCTGAATTGCTACCAGCGAGAGTGAAAATAATTGATAGTGGTGAAGCTGTCGCTAGACAAACATTACATGTACTTAAAAACGCTAATCTATTAAACTTAAAGAAAGAATTAGGACATCATTACTTGTATTCAAATCTTAAAACTGACGTACTTTCAGAATTAACCACCGAGGTGAGTAATAAATCAATTAGTTTATTAGATTTTTAAATCCTTATTTGAAGTAACTAAACAGCGATGATTTTTTACTAGGGCTTACTGATAATTCAGTATTTGCTACTATCACACTACCACCTTTTCCTTTTTTATAGGCAGTTACATGGCTGGTGTTTATAAGGTAAGATTTATGTATACGGCAAAATCCTTTATCGTCTAGTAACTCTTCAAAATGCTTAAGTGTTTTTGAAACAAGTTTGGTGTCATTAGTCAAATGAACGTGTGTATAGTTATCGTCTGCCTGACAGTATGTTATTTCATTGATAGAAAGAACTTCAAAACCTTCTTGAGTAGGAATAGTTATTTTGTCCTCTAGAACAGGACTACTAGCATGTAATTTTAAGTCTACTTGTAATTCTTCTTCTCGTGCTCTTATATTCTTGACAGTGTCAACAGCTTTAATAAGTTCGTCAATTTCAATTGGTTTAGTTAAATAATAGGCTGCCTGCATGTTAAGAGCGTCTTTGGCATATTGATCATAGGCTGTGACAAAAATAGTCTCAAAGTCTTTTTGACCTACTTTTTCTAGTATGTCAAAGGCTGTTCCATAGGGCAATTCAACATCTAGAAAAACTAAATCCATGTCTGTTTTTCGTAGTACTTGTAAGGCTTCATCCACATCGGTTGCTTGTGCAATTACCTCTACTTCGGGACAGTATTTTGATAAATAGTTTATGAGAATTTCTCTAGAAATTTGCTCGTCTTCTACGATTACAGCTTTCATGGTTTTGATAGATTAGTTTATTATAACAATCACTGTTGTCCCTATATCGGGCTTAAGATTAGCATCTTCTACAGTAAGAGTGATGTTTTTATTATGAAGTTCATTAAGTAAGTCGATACGATTTTTAATATTGCCTAGACCTTTTGAATCTCTTTTCTTTTGATGTTTCGTTTTAAGCTCTTTGGATTTTTCTCTACCTATCCCATTATCCTGTATTACTACTTTAATCCCAGATTGATTGTGCGGTTCAAAACTTACTTTAAGAAGGCCCTTTTCCTTTTTGTATCGTAGACCATGCCATACAGCGTTTTCAATTATTGGTTGCAGTAGCATAGGTGGAACAGGAATATTAGACTCCTTTATAGATGGATCTACATTTAGTTCAAATTCAAATTTATCCTTGAATCTCTCATGTTCTAGATGTAGGTAAAGATTGAGTAACTCAATTTCCTTACTAGCAGGAATAAAGTCTAATTCACTGTTTTCTAGCACGCTACGCATTAGTTTGGAAAAATCTGCTAGATATTTATTGGCTTTACGTTCATCATTAGTAGCGATAAAATTATTGACTGAATTAAGCGCGTTGAAAATGAAATGAGGATTCATTTGACTGCGCAGGGATTTAAGCGCTAGTAAATGATTATTGATTTTTTGCTGTTTATTGTTACGGTACATGAAATAAGCTAACGTAAGAAGCAGGATTACAGCGGTACCTAGTGAGTAGATAATCCAGCGCTGTCTGCGATTTGCTTCAATAGACAATGCCTGTTCTGCACTTGCTAGGGCTAGTTTATTGTCAGTCAGTTTACGGTCTTTTTCTAGAGTGAGAATACGTGTTTGTTTTGCGACTAATTCTTTGGCATTACGAGTAGCTTCTTCTAATTGATTTTCTTTCTCAAGGTACAATTGGTCGACGGCTTCAATGTACTTTTCACTGTAGGTTAACGCCTTGCTAGAGTTTCCTTTAATTCGATATAATTTTGAAAGCTCCTTAGATGCATCTTTTAATACATCTAGATCCTCGTTTTTTTCGGCTTCATTCAGACTTTTTAAATAGTAATCAATAGCATCATCAATTTTGTTTTGCTCTTTAAGAGCGGTAGCAATTTTAAGTTGCTCTTTTTGAAGAGTAAGCTTTGGTGCCTCAGGAGTAATAACAGCTGTTTTATTTGACAAAATGCTAGGATCTGAAAAAGTCTCACGATCAGGTGTTATCGAGTCCTTTTCTTTGGCTTCTTCTTCAAACAGCTGTATGTTTTTTTTACGCAAGGCAATTTCTTTGTCATATTGCTGATTAGCATTATAAAAATCGGCAGTTTGAGATTGGGTTACTATGGTATTTGAACGACCTTCAATGGTAGAGTTTGAAATGGCTTTGTTAAAATATCCTTCAGCTTTTTCAGTTTGTCCAGCGCGATCAAGATTGTTTCCTATTTTAGTGTTTAGGGAAGTTACCTCATTTAAGTTACCTACTTCTTCAGAAAGTAGTAATGCCTTTTGATACACAGCAATGGCTTGTTGTTGATCGTTAGTTGCAGCATAAGCATCTGCTAGACCTTTTAAACGCTTGATTTCATCATCCTTGTTTTTAAAAGGGCCTAGTTCAATAAAAGCCTTTATGGATTCTTGATAATTACCGTTTTCTCTTAAAGCTGAGGCTCTTTTTAGGGAGACACTTTTATTTGCAATAAAGTTTATAGACGCTTTAAAATTGTCAATTGCAAGATCATATTGTTTATTATTAAAGTATAAGTCACCTAATTTTTCATAGGCTGCGGCCTGTTGTTGTTTTGATAATGATTTTGGATTGTTTGATAAGGCGGCGATTAGGAAATCTGCCGTTTTTTTTGGATCCTTATTAAAATATACTTGGGCACTATCTATGGCTTGTGAGTAAGTAAGATCATTTAAGGAATCATCCTCATCAGTTACCCTAATCTCTAGATCGTCGTTGCTATATACAGTATGATAAACAGTTTCAAAATCAATACCTCGTATAACTAATCTATCTCCATAATTGGCAGGAATTTGAAAATTCCCGCGACTATCAGTACTGGCATACCTGCCATTTGGACCTTCAATATTGACTCCTACAATAGGTTTTCCATCTTCCGTGAGTACTCTACCCGAAATGGATAGGCTTGTCTGCTCTGTTTTGGTTTTAGAAAACTTGGACTGCGCATTTAGGGACGTGCAGCTTATAAGTAACATTATTATGACAAGAATCTTTTTCATCATGTGGTAAAACTAGTCATTATTAATTTGATAGTTACTCGTCAAGTTCCTAGAATGGGCCGATTTAAGTGTTTTTATTATGCTTTCGCGAAAGCGTACTCAACACCTACAATACTTCACTCATTCAAACCTATCGTTCACTCATTATAACTGTGATACACGTAGTTCAAGCCGGTACATTTGATAAAAATAATTGACATGAAAACTATTCTATGTATCTGTTTTCTAGCTGTATGCAGCGCTATGCCAGCCCAACACCTAGGAAATTTTAATAATCAAGCGGTTCAAATGGATATCTCACGTGCAAATATTGCAACTTCCATGGGTAACGGGTATATCAATCAACAAAAACGCCACCATTCTCAACCCTTGCAACCTAGTAATGTACTTACCTTAAATTTAAAATCCTTATACAATATTGAGGCTACAGATTATACCGCAGTTTTCAATATCAATCAAGTAGGTGCCAGTGCTCAAGAAGCAACAGATTTAATGAATCAAAAAGTAGATGCTATAAAAGCTGCTCTTAAACAAGATGGATTCACAGGACAGTTTTCTATGGATATGATCTCGTTTGTACCGCAGTATGAGATAGAGGTTACTAAAAAATTATTTTCCAAGACTTACACCGAGGTTCCTGTAGGATTTGAGCTGCAACAAAATCTATTGATTAGTTACAAAAACGACGATGACTTTCAAAAAATTCTCACTGCATGTGCAAATAATGAGGTTTATAACCTAGTCAAGGTAGATTACTATGTGAATAACCTAGACGAGATCTATAAAAAACTGCAAGAAAAGCTGTTAGAAGAAGTTAGTGCAAAAAAGAATTATTATGAAGCATTAGGTTTTGATATGAGTACCTACGATGTTTTCATGGCCGATAAAAAGTACTATCACGTGCCTAAGGATTATTACCGCAGTTATCAAGCAGCCGAAAATGTAAGTGTAGAAGCTGCTCAAAAAAAGAAAGTAACCAGAGTAAAAAAACCGACTTCCTATTACTACGATCCAATCTCTTACGATGGATATGATGTTGTGGTTAATGCAGGTATATCAAAACCTGTTATACAACTGGGCATGGATTTGAGCTTACGATATCAACCGAAACCAGAAAAACCTAAGGAGCCTAAACCGGCGCCACCTGCACCTGCACCACCTAAACCTAAAGTATATGTGATCTCGCCAGATGGACCAGTTCACATTAAACAAATGCCAGATTCTTAAAAATATAGAAAGATGAAAAAGCATGTGTGTATTATGCTATTCCTACTAGCAACTGTTTTAAGTCATGCACAGGAGCAAGAGGCGATTGTGGTAAATGATAGCTTACCTAAACAGTTCATTGTTTACGGTTTGGCGCCACCTTCTAGAGACGATGTCAAGGAATTCCAAGATAAATATGGAGTTGGCTCTATATCAATGGGATGTGTTATTGATCCACTATCGTCAGTAAAAGCTACTAAAAACAATTGCGCAATAGCTGCCTATTTGGATCAAAAGTATGGCACCGTATGGCGCGAGGAGATTAAATATCATCCCTATGGACTGGTCTTAAAAAATAAAAATAAATAACTATGAAAAAGAAAATATTGATGCTAGGACTAGCTTTAATAAGTATAGCATGCAACGCCGAGAAAAATGAAACCGAGGTGCGACTTTCGATTAATCAACAAGCACCTATTGATCAATCGGTTGATAGGTCCAAAAAAGCAACCATTCAAATCGCTTTATTATTAGATACGAGTAATAGTATGGATGGACTTATTAATCAGGCAAAATCTCAGCTGTGGGATGTGGTCAATAAAATGACTTCGGCTCATTGTAACGATCAACAGGCAGGATTAGAGATTGCATTATATGAGTACGGGAATTCTGGTCTTTCTGAAAAAGACGATTACATCAGACAGGTGCTACCTTTTTCTACAGATCTAGATATGTTAAGTAAAGAGTTATTTGCCTTGCGCACTAATGGAGGTGACGAGTATTGTGGAGCAGTAATTGACAACTCTATAAAGAAACTGGAATGGCGTGATGGAAAACAGGATCTTAAAATGATTTTTATCGCAGGAAACGAAGGTTTTACACAGGGAACAATTTCGTTTAAGGAGAGTATCATTGATGCGCAAAAAAAAGATATAACAGTAAACACCATTTTTTGTGGTGAATATCAAACGGGTATAAACCTCAAGTGGAAAGAAGGTGCTTCACTAGGTAATGGAGAGTACACCAATATTGATGCTAATAAAAGAACGGTGTATGTCGCGACACCTTATGATGATAAAATTTTAGAACTTAATAATCAACTCAACTCTACCTATATCGCTTATGGTGATTATGGTAATCAAAAACAAAAATTGCAAATTGAGATGGATGTTGAGGCAATGGTTGTGTCTGAAGAGGTTCAGGTAAAAAGATCGGTGGCAAAATCGTCTTCGAATTACCAAAATGCGAGCTGGGATCTTGTCGATAATGCAGGTGATGACAAGCTTTTGAAAAAGATTATAAAAGAAAACAAATCTACTTTACCAGATTCACTTAAGAATAAAAGTGTGGATGAGGTGGCCGCTTTCGCGAAAGCGGAATTAAAAACTAGAAAGCGACTACAAAATCAAATAGCTGGGTTAAACATAAAACGCGAAAAATACATAAGTGAGCAAAACATGGCAGAAGGTAATGGCCTAGAAACAGCCATTTTTAAGGCGATCCAAAAGCAAGCAGAAAAAAAGAGCTACACGTGGAAATAAAGGGTTGAATTTTGAGTTTTAATAGAAACGTGCTGTTTGTAGCTTTCTACTGTATTTAATTGAAGTAGAAAACAGCACGTTTTGCTTTTTACAAAATGTGGAAAAAAGAACCTGCGTTGAATAGCGCATCACGACACGTAATTGTACCTTTGATTTTCATCAGAAATAAAAAAGGTTTGGCTTCAAAAGCAAAAAAGGTTACCCCATTAATGCAACAATACAACAGGATAAAAAGTAAGTATCCAGATGCTTTACTGTTGTTTAGGGTAGGAGATTTTTATGAAACCTTTGGTGAGGACGCTGTGAGAGCAGCGCGCATATTAAATATAGTACTTACTAATAGAAACAATGGTGGTGAAAAGACTGAACTTGCAGGGTTTCCACACCATTCTTTAAACACCTACTTGCCCAAGTTAGTAAGGGCAGGTGAGCGTGTTGCAATTTGTGATCAATTAGAGGACCCAAAATCAGTAAAAGGTATTGTTAAGCGTGGAGTAACGGAATTAATTACACCTGGAGTAGCGCTTAACGATGAAGTGCTGTCTTCAAAATCGAATAACTTTTTAGCAGCAATTACCTTTTCAAAAAACATTTACGGTGTTGCTTTTCTAGACATTAGTACTGGTGAATTTTTAGTGTCTCAAGGTAATAAAGAGGAAGTTGATAAATTATTACAGAACTTCAATCCTAGTGAACTGCTGGTGCCACGTAGCTTGAAGAAAGAGCTTGCACAACAGTTTCCTTATGACTTGCCTTTTTTCCATCTTGAAGACTGGGTTTTTCAAATAGATTATTCACGGGAATCACTTTTAAACCACTTTAAGGTAAATTCTTTAAAAGGATTTGGTGTAGAAAACCTAGAAACTGCGCTTATTTCGTCTGGAGCGATTCTACATTACCTTGCCGAAACTCAACACAACAAAATAGACCATATAGCTAGCATTTCCCGTATTGAGGATGATAACTACGTATGGATGGATAGGTTTACTGTGCGTAACCTGGAGCTTTATCAAGCGCTTAGTTCAGGTGCTGTCACACTAATTGATGTGATTGATAAAACCACTACCGCAATGGGTGGTAGGATGTTGAAAAGATGGATGGCTTTTCCTCTAAAAAGTATTCAGGAGATCAAACGTAGACACGATGTGGTAGAGTTTTTTACAAAACAAATAGAACAGCGTGAGAGCGTTAAGGATCTTCTTAAACAAATGAGTGATTTAGAGCGATTAGTGTCTAAAGTCGCTACAGGCAAAATTTGTCCACGAGAGGTTGTTCAGCTCAAAAATAGTCTGGAGGCGGTAGCGCCTATTAAAGAGCTTGCTCAAACGGCAGGAAACAAAGCACTTAATATAATCGGCGAACAATTAAATCCATGTTTGCATTTGATAGACACCATAAAAAGTGCTATACATGAAGAAGCTCCTGTAAATATTTTAAAAGGGACCACAATTGCATATGGATATCATAAGGGATTAGATGAGATAAGGGAATTAGCAACTTCTGGTAAGGAATATCTTGATAAAATGCTAGAAAGGTGTTCTCAAGAAACCGGTATTTCAAGTCTAAAAATAAGCAGTAATAACGTATTTGGATACTATATTGAGGTAAGAAATGCTCATAAGGATAAGGTTCCAGATACCTGGATTAGAAAGCAAACCCTAGTAAATGCAGAGCGTTATATTACTGATGAATTAAAAGAGTATGAAAGTAAAATTTTAGGTGCAGAAGAGCGCATTAATGTTTTACAACAAGAATTGTATGAAGAGGTGGTAAGAGAAATAATGCCTTTTATTAAAGCAATTCAACTAAACGCACAGTTATTAGGAAAGATAGATTGCTTAATCTCATTTGCAGATCATGCCATGATTTCCAATTATGTTAGACCAGAATTACTGGAGGAAGACGTTTTGGAAATAAAAAGTGGTCGTCATCCGGTAATTGAAAAAATGCTACCAGCAGATACTCCTTATATTCCTAACGATGTTAGGTTGGATAGGGAATCCCAGCAAATAATTATGATTACTGGACCCAATATGAGTGGTAAATCTGCTATTCTTAGGCAAACTGCACTTATAGTGTTATTAGCCCAAATAGGAAGCTTTGTTCCTGCGGAGAATGTTCAAATGGGAATTGTAGATAAAATATTCACCCGTGTGGGCGCTAGTGATAATATTTCTCAAGGAGAGTCAACATTTATGACAGAAATGAATGAGAGCGCTAGTATTCTTAATAACATCTCTGAAAATAGTTTGGTGCTTTTAGATGAAATAGGTCGTGGGACTAGTACGTATGATGGTATTTCTATTGCTTGGGCTATAACTGAATATTTGCACGAGCATCCTTTTAAACCTAAAACCTTATTTGCAACTCACTACCATGAGCTTAATGAGATGACGGACAAATTTGAACGTATCAAAAATTATAATGTTGAGGTAAAAGAACTTACTGATAAAGTTCTTTTTATGCGTAAACTGGTTCCAGGTGGTAGTCACCATAGTTTTGGAATTCATGTAGCAAAGATGGCAGGAATGCCACAACAAGTTATTCTTAAAGCAAATAAAATTCTAAAGACGTTAGAGCACTCTCACAAGCAGCAAGATGATCAAAATGCACTAAGTGCTTTACAGGATGAGGAAATGCAACTAAGTTTTTTTCAACTAGACGATCCGTTGTTAGAGAATATTAAAAATGAAATATTACAGGTTGATATAGATACACTTACCCCAGTAGAAGCTTTGATGAAACTTAATGAAATAAAGAGGATGTTGATTGGTAAAAACAAAGTAGATTAATAATTTTTCATTTTTTTCTTTGACTTGTGATTAAAGTTGTTAAATTTGCAATCCGATTTGAAAAAGTCGATTGTTCATCAACAAAATGAATTGCGAAAGTAGCTCAGGGGTAGAGCATCACCTTGCCAAGGTGAGGGTCGCGGGTTCAAATCCCGTCTTTCGCTCTAAGTTCGATTAATACGAATTAAACAGTGCCGCGGGCACTTCCATGCTGAAGTGGTGGAATTGGTAGACACGTTGGACTTAAAATCCAATGGGCAGTAATGCCCGTACGGGTTCAAGTCCCGTCTTCAGTACTTATAAAAGCTCCTGTAATTTCAGGAGCTTTTTTATTATATTAAAATGAAAATGTTTTCAATAAAAAAATCCGCTGGAACTCCAGCGGATTTTTTTATGAATTAAAGTTTGAGAATTTACTTACCAGTAACTTTTTTGGCAGCATCTTTCATTCCTTCTTTAGCATCTCCTGCGGCTTTTTTCATATCATCACCTGCCTGCTCTAGAGCCTCTCCAGCATCTTTAATACCTTCTTTTGCTTTTTGAACTCCTTCTTTAGCAGCGCCTTCAAGGTTTTCTGCTGCATTATCCATCGCCTCTCCAGCCTCATTTAATCCATCCTTAGCGTCTTCCATTGCTTCATCAGCAGTTTCCATTGCCTTATCAGCAGCATTTTCTAATCCTTCACCAGCCTCTTCTAGTCCTTCTTTTGCGCTTTCAGTAGCATTTTCAACACCATCTTTCGCATCCTCCATTCCTTCTTTAACTTCTTTACAGCTTACTGCAAAGATCATTGCTAGTGCAGCAGCACCCATTAATAATTTTTTCATTTTTTGTTTATTTTGATAATTGATTTAACAAATGTATGTTTTTTAAGAAAACTACAGTAAGATTTGTTATAAAATCAAAATTGTTCCATGATTTACGCCTTTTATCGATTAAAAACAGGGGAAAGTTATACTTTTTCACTCAAGTATTTCCAGTACCTTTTTGGAACGTGCTGTATATGAAGTTTTAAATTTTTTCTAGATTCTATGTTGGTACTCTTAAAATATTGATTCCAAAGATTCGTGTAATTATTTTCTTTAAGTTGTTTAGTGGTGAGTAAATTTTTATCTCCTAGTCCAGTCTGAATAGTGTTATAAATTCCTTTTTTATTTTGAGTGGTCAGATCAATTGTTATTTCCTTAACTGTTTTTAGGTCATAGAATATGCCATAAGATCTCTTTAGATCATAAATAATCCATTTTTGATCCGCGTACCTGGTTTTAAAATGTTTTGAAATTAGCGGAAGAACATTAAAATCGGGCTCAACGTTAGCATAATAAATATCTCCTTCAATCAAATGAAATCTTACAAAGGCTTCCATACGATGTTTTTCTCGATGAACTTTTTTTACAAGTTTATCAAAGCTTAGAACAATGTCATTAGCAGCATCATTTAAAATAGATTTGTTATTGGATATACTTGTTTTAATTATGTAGAAGAGTAAATTCTCTACATTATGACTCTCACTAAGAAAAGCTTTAAAAATTTTGTTTAAACCAGAGATGCCAAAAAGTTGCAACAATTTTTTTTGAAGTCTTTTTACTTTTATCTCGTCTGTAATTACTTCTTGGGTTTCATTAAATATTTCAGGCTGATAGACGCGGACGGATCGAATTTCTACCGAATCAAGCTTATAAAGATAGCTGTCGAATATTGCACAAAGTAAACCGTCAAAAGTATCATCATATACTAAAATCATGAAAACAAGGTTAACTGATTATTTAGATGGGTTGAGTATTTAATGCTACTCTCTTGCAATATCTTATTTTTTAATTGTAATGGAGTAAGGTCTTTTTTCTCAAAATACGTTGAATCACATGTAATAAAATACCTACTTCTGTTTAAAGCGATTCCAATTTTTTTGAGATGTTCCCAATTCAACTTTCGATATCTACGTGCATTAATTATTTTTCTTACCGATTTCATTCCGACACCGGGAATACGCGATAGCATTTCCTTGGAACATTTGTTAATATCTAAAGGAAACAAATGTAAGTTTCGTAGTGCCCAGCTTAATTTAGGATCAATATCCATATCTAAATTTGGTTGATCTTCATTTAACAACTCTTTGATATTAAAACCGTAGAACCTAAGTAGCCAATCTGTTTGATAAAGTCTATTCTCCCGTATTACGGGTACTGCAGTACCTATCGAAGGCAGTCTTTTATCATCTGCTACGGGAATATACCCAGAGTAGTAAACTCTTTTCATTTTAAATTTCTCGTAAAAAAAATGAGCACTATACATAATATCCTTGTCTGACTCGCCTGTTGCTCCGACAATCATTTGTGTGCTTTGTCCAGCAGGAGCGTATATAGGTGTGTTTTTTATTAATCTTTTCTCCGATTGATATATCTCAATGTTAGATTTAACCGCCTTCATGGGTTGTATAAAATCTTTATGATCCTTGTCTGGGGCTAATAGTTTAAGACCTTCTTTTGTAGGAATCTCTATGTTCACTGATAAACGATCAGCGTATAGACCAGCTTCTTTCATAAGCTCATCGCTAGCACCTGGAATAGATTTTAAATGTATGTAACCGTTAAAATTCTCTTCTTCTCTCAGTTTTTTGGCTACTCTTATGAGCCTCTCCATAGTGGTATCAGGGTTTTTAAATATTCCAGAACTCAAAAACAGCCCTTCTATATAATTACGCCTATAGAAATTTATAGTTAGATCTACTACTTCTTGTACTGTAAAAGCAGCACGTTTTATATCATTAGATTTTCTAGTAACACAGTAGGCACAATCAAATATGCAATGGTTGGTAAGCAATATTTTAAGCAATGAAACACACCTACCGTCTTCCGTATAGCTATGACAAATCCCTGTGCCGTTAGAATTACCCAATCCGCCATTTTTATTTGCCCTTTTACTTCCGCTACTACTACAACTCACATCGTATTTTGCTGCATCAGCCAGGATTTCTAATTTTTCTTTGATTCTTTCGTAATTCATTTTAATTCATGTTTACTTCATCACTGCGTTTTCCGGTTGAATTACCTAGTCTGCGATCTCTCAAACTGGTTTGTTTATCTAGCCTGTGAATGGTTTGTGGGTTGTCTTCAGCGTATCTAGGATCTTGGATATAATCCATTTTGTCCATATGTGTGACCTCAATAGAGTAAAAGTCAAATTCTTCTACTACCTTGCCGGTGACTTTATATATTCCGCTTCCGCGAAAGCGTAATTTTGAAGCCACTTGAGGAAACATCACGGTATCAAAAAAACCACCATCACGGTCTAAAAAAGTACCAAACTGCATACGTTTTCTATTTGAAGTATGAGTAGTTTTAATGTTGATTACATACCCGTATATTGTTATTGTTTTACCTTTTTTTGATGGTAAATCTTTGTGAGTTAAATCGTTGTCGGGCTGTTGAGCCAAAAGTTCGAAATGGGAACATAACGGAAAACCTAGTAGTTCCATTTGCTCAAAAGCATGTTCTAGTTTTGAAGTTTTTAGTTGCGGTAAATTGACCTTTTTATTTTGTGGAGCAAACAATTTACTTTGTACATCAACTGCGGTTTTTTTGTTGAGTTTAAAGTATGCCTGCCACAGTAAAATACATCTGTCTAAACCCGTAAATCTAAAAGCATTTATCCTTATTAGAATAGCCGCTTGGTCTGCGCTTATAGGAACTCTATTTATAAAATCGTCAAATGAATTAAAAGGGCCATCAAAATTTCTATTCTCTAGAAGGCGCTGTATAGTACGTTTTTCTAGTTCTTTTAAGTAACCTAAGGCTAGGTAAACGGTTGTTCCTTTTATAGTATTCTGAAAATCACTGTTATTTATACAAGGTGCCTCTATGGTTGCTCCACACATTTTAGCCTCATGAACATATAACTCTGGTCTGTAAAAGCCACCGCCGTTATTAAGTGTGGCTGTCATGTACTCTAATGGGAAATAGCGTTTTAAATACAGGCTTTGATAACTCTCAACAGCATATGATGCCGAGTGTCCTTTGGCAAAGGCATATCCTGCAAAGCTTTTAATTTGTTCCCAAATTTCTTTTGCTTGCTTATCGTCACGGCCATGTTTTTTACAATTGTCAAAATATTGTTTTTCTACGGCTTTAAATTCCTCTCTAGATCTATACTTACCGCTCATTCCCCTACGTAAAACATCTGCAGCACCTAAATCTAATTTTGCATAATAATGAGCGACCTTGATAACGTCTTCTTGATACACCATTATTCCATACGTGTCTGGCATAATACTAGACATGATTGGGTGTGCTTGCTTGCGACGCTCGGGATATCTAGTACGCAGTATGTACTCTCTCATCATACCGCTTTGCGCTACTCCTGGTCTTATCACAGAACTGGCTGCTACTAAACCTAAGTAATCATGGGTGCGCAATTTGCTCAACAACATGCGCATGGCTGGCGATTCAATATAAAAACAGCCTATACACTTTGCTTGCGATATCATAGCATTAATCTCAGGATCCTCTTTAAACTCTTTTACGCAAGCTCTCAAGTCCTTAATATTGGCATTTGGCTGGTTATATTTAACGATACTCACGGTATCTCGTATTTTTCCTAAACCTCGTTGTGCCAGAATATCAAATTTGTGAATTCCGGCATCCTCTGCAATGTGCATGTCAAATTGAACAGTAGCAAATCCTTTAGGAGGTAAGTCGGTAGCGCTGTAATAATGAATATTTTTTTGTGTAATTAAAATACCACCAGCATGAATACTTATATAATTGGGCATGCCTTGTATAAGGTTACCGTACTTAAAAACCAGTCGGTGCATATCGTCCATTTCATGAGCAGGTAGTTGCCCGCTGGTAAGTTTGTCAATATCGCTTTTAGGTAGTCCAAATACTTTACCCAATTCTCTTATTACGGCTCTAAATTGAAAAGTGTTGTAGGTTCCTAATAGGGCTGTGTTTTTGAATCTTTTAAAGATAAACTGTGTAATATCTTCACGGTCGTCCCATGAAAAATCTAGATCAAAATCTGGTGGGCTGGTCCGGTAGTCATTAATGAATCTTTCAAAGTATAAGTCTAGATCTATAGGGTCAACCTCTGTTATTTGTAATAAATACGCTAGTATACTATTTGCGCCGCTACCACGACCTACATAGAAATAATTACGTTCACGGGCATACCGGCAAATTTCCCAGTTAATCAAAAAGTAAGCGACAAAACCTTTGCGTTTTACAGTAGTAAGTTCTTTTTCAATGCGCTCGTAAATAGCAGTTTTGTCAACCACGTCCTGATATCGCAAGTTAATCCCGTCATGTGCTAGTTGACTAAGTAACTTGAAATCATCTTCTTTATTTTCTGTAAAAATTTGCTGATTTTCATTGAGTTGGGCATTATCAAAATTAAAATCTATAGAGCATTGTTGCAGTAGCTTTTCTGTATTCTCGATTAACTCAGGAAATGATTTAAAATGCTCCTGTAGTTCTTCTACGGGAATCATTTTATCGTTAGGATGCCCTTGTTGATCTTCGGGTAATTGACTTAATAAAAGATTACGATCAATAGCACGTAGCAATCTGTGTGCGTTATAATCCCTTTTGTTTCTAAAACTTGTAGTTTGTAAAATAACAAGGTGGTCCTTGTAGCTCGCATACTTGGTAAAAATCAATTTGCGTATCGATGACGTTGAGATTCCTATTTTTTCGCTTTCGCGTAAGCGTACTATTCCCATTTCCATCACTCGTTCTAGAGGATAGACTACATAAGCGTGTTTAAATATAGGAGCTCTATCGGGTAGAGTTTTTTTACTGTGTAAATGATCGGATAGAAAGGAGTTGAGTTCTTGAAATCCTAAATTATTACGAGCTATACCTACATACAATTGCTTATTGTCATTGCGAAAATCGATTCCTACAATACTTTTTAGGTTTTGTAGGGTGCACAATCTTACAAAATTTAGACAAGCACTAGTGTTGTTGATATCAGTAATCACAAAATGTTTTACACCACATTGTAAGCTTAAATCAATCAATGATTGCTCATCATAGGTACCGTATCTTAAAGAGTAATAGGTGTGATTGTTTAAATACATGTTGTCTGAAGCTTAATCTCTAATATGATTGTGTTTTTTCTTATTTATTGCTTGCGATGAGCTAGTACTACGGGTGGTAAGCCATTGAATGGATTCATCATGCGTCCTATAGTTTTGGCACCCATTCCAGAGGCGCGTATTACTTTGCGGTCACCATATTTTTCTCTTATGTGGTCTAGGGCGTGGTATAAATTGAGTGCTTGTTCTGTATCATCAAATAGGTTTATTTGATAGCTGCCAGTGACTAGGTGTGAAAATCTCACACCTATTAATCGCACTCTTAACCTACGATTGTACAGTTGTTTAAATAATTCTAGCACCTTGGGAATCAAAATATGATCTGCACTGCAATAGGGTATTTTGACCTGTTTACTATAGGTGTTAAAATCAGAGTAACGTATTTTAATACTCACACAAGCGGTTAATTTCTCACCGCGTCTTAATTGAAAAGCTAGGTTTTCTGTCATAGCGGTAAGTATGCTGTGTAATCGTTTTACGTCTATCGTGTCTTTGTCAAATGTGCGCTCGGTTGATATAGACTTACGTTCGTTAAATGCAATAACAGGCGTGTTGTCTATACCATGTGCTCTACGCCATATGAGTAAACCATTTTTACCTAATACATTTTGCATAACATCACTAGGCATTTCTTGTATGGTTTTTATTTTTTTGATTCCTAGGTTACGTAGGGTTTGATATGTTTTATCTCCGACTTGAGGAATCTTTTTTATGGACAATGGCGCTAGAAAAGGTTTTTCTAAACCATAATCAATCATAAGTTGATTGTTAGGTTTTGCCTCGCCGGTAGCTACTTTAGAAACAACCTTATTGATGGACAAACCAAATGAAATAGGTAATCCGGTCTCTCTTATAATCCTACGCCTCATCTCAGTAGCAAACTTGTAACAGCCGTAGAATTTGTCCATTCCTGTTAAATCGGCATAAAATTCATCTATGCTAGATTTCTCAAAAAGAGGAACCTCTTCTTTTATTATTTCGGTTATTTCGTCTGAATGCTTTGAATACACACCAGCATTACCCCTGATAACGATAGCTTCTGGACACAGTTGCCGGGCCAGTTTCATGGACATACCACTGTGTACCCCATAACCGCGAGTTTCATAACTGCATGCCGCTACTACACCACGATCACTTGTGCCACCTACTAGTATAGGTTTTGTTTTTAACCTAGAATCCATTTTGCGTTCAACAGAAACGTAAAAAGTATCTAGATCTAAATGCATGATGTGTTTTTTTTGAACTGACATTTATGTCTTTACTTTAAAATTAGAGGTTAAAAAACCTCACTAGGAAATCCTGTGAGGTGCAATTCGTGTTATAAAGGAAGCTTTATTTTTAATCGTCCATGTTTTTTATGACAATGTCATGCACGGTAGGTTCCAAATAACTAATTATCCCCTCGCGTTCTAGGTCATTATTCCATTTGATTTGATGCTGTAACAATACTTCGTTGATGACCTCGTAAGCTTTATTAACTAGTTCATTAGTCTCTGCAACTTTTTCTGGCCAGCTTTTTACATTTTGTTTTAAAAGTTGAGCTACTAGTAATGATTTTTTCCTGTGCTGCATGAGTTGTTCAATCCTTGATGCAACCTCACATTTAATTTTTTCTATTGACATTTCATTCACGGTATTGGTGATTAAAACAATACAAATTGATCTCCTTCAACCAGGCGTTCTTCTCTTATACTATAAGAATGCTCTTCCTTGTATTTCAACTTTTCATAAGGACTGCGATTAAAGTCCATAAATAATTTATCTCCTATTGGTTTTAATAAGTCTAAACCGTTAGATTTTGGATTTTTAATTTTTTGAGAAATAGGATATGCGTTAAAACCTTTAGGGTCAAAAGGCTTCATAATTGATGATAATTGTTTTACATCTAGATCTGTGTCTAGCCAGAGCTCTTCTTGTTTTTTTGTAAGGACTAAAGGAGCGCGGTGATGCTCGATACGTTTTGTGATACGATTTGCAGCTGTGGTTACTATCGCTACTGTGTGATGTAATTGACCTGTAAGAGGATGTTGCCATATGTCGTAAATACCAGCTAGTGCAAATGGACCTTGATTTTGATTTGGATAAATAAAATAAGGTCTATTTAGTTTCTCGTGTTTAGGTCCTTCAATAAAACCATCGACTAGCACTAAGCAACGCTGGCTTTTTATCGCTTTACGAAACATAGGTTTCTGGAATATACCTAGTGCTCCATCATATTGACTGTTGTTTTCTTTATTGTTACTTCCTTCTGCACGAGCATTAAGCATATAAGTTTGCTTGTGTGCCCAGTGTGGAGTAAATCCTAATGTAAACATTTGTATGTGATGTGGGTTACTAGATGTAACTACAGGTATGAGGTCACCGGCGCTTATGTTTACATTTTCTACTAATGGTATTTTACTAGCAAATCTTGCATTAAATCGTTTTTCTAATGTTGCTTGTGACGATAGTAAAGTTGCTCTTCCACACATAATAAATCTTATTTTGGAATAATTCCAATAAAAATTCCGTTTAACAGGTCAAATATATGGAATAATTCCATTAAGTAGGAAATATTCCAGTGTTAAAATTGGAAATATTCCATTAATATGTATATTTGTTTTATGGCACAAGACATTCCAATAGAGGCTAAACGCTTTAAAATAATTAGAGAAGAGTTGGGTAAAACCCAATCTGAATTTGCTCAATTGCTAGGAGCTGGATCATCAACCGCAGATATTGAACGCGGCAAAAAGAAGATTACAGGAAGCGTAGTAGTTGAACTATTAAAGCAATTTCAAATAAATCCTATGTGGCTGTATGGTACAAGTTATAATAAGAAGCTGGATACAAGCGCTAGTACTTCACCAAAAGTGGTAACTCTAGATTCAAATGAACGCGAGAATATGATTATGGTGCCTATTAAAGCTAGTGCCGGTTATGCCAGTAATGTGCAAGATACAGATTGGTATAATGAATTGCCTGCTTTTAATATACCATTACCTCAATATAAGGAAGGTAGTTATAGAGCTTTTCAAGTAAAAGGAGATAGTATGTTACCCGTACTACAACCTAAAGAATGGGTAATGGGTAAAGCGGTAGAAAGTATGGCTGCTGCAAATAACAATCGTATTCATGTTGTAGTAACACCTGATAGTGTTCTAGTTAAAAAACTACGTAAAACCGAATCTAGTCGCGAGGTATACTTGATTTCATTAAATAGAGAATATCCAGTTATTGAACAACCCGTAGAAGAAATTACAGAACTATGGGAAGTGAATTCAAAACTAAGTTTTGACCTAGAGGTACGAGAAGGTCAAGAAGCTATGATTAGCTTACAAGAAGGTTTAGAAAGTTTAAGAGAAGAAATTAAAAAAATAAAGAGCTATAATTAATTTTTAATATTAACAATAGTATTAATATTTTGTTAATAAGTTAAACAATGCAATTTTTTTTATTTAACTTTTTGGAAATTAATGAATTATGAAAACATTTTATCTTATTGGATTATTAATGACTTTTTCAAATTTTTCAACATCTGATTACAATTATTGTGGATGTGGGGATTTTGAAGGAGGTATTACACATTACCAAATTTTGAATAATGGTAGAGGTTGCTGTACTGGGACTGTGGTCGGTGAATACGCTTATTACGATACTTATGTAAATGAGGGTGAAGCATGGCATTGGATTGGTAGGGAATTTATTTCACCGGCAGCCGCACAAGAATCTTGTTGTTCAGGTCAAAACGTTTAAATTTTTATATTATGAAAAAAATAAATTATTCTATTTTGTTTTACTAGCTATAATACTTATGGCGTGTACTAACAATTCTGAACAGATTAAAGATGATTCAGAAAAAGGGACCATTCCATCAGAAGTAGAAAAATATGCAGTTCCAAAATCTTCTGTCAGCTGGAATTCGGATAAATTTAATAAGTTGTCAATTGATGATTTGTTTGATGTTTACAAAGCTGAAAAAAATGAACATCGATCGGAATTGTATTATAACAATTTATTAGCTATGTGGCACACTAATTTTTATAGTAGGACTTCTCAATTAAATGAAGAGCAAGTCAATGTTTTAATAAATGACATGTCAAGGATGAATTCTAATATCCCCTCAATGGCTACTTTTTATTCATTGGTAAACAAAAATTATAAATTATCAGACCCAAAAAGGAAAAAATTATTGGATGATTTTTATAATAAAAACAAAATGTATTTAGAGAATGCTTCTTGGAATAATCAAGAACTTCAAAAACAGAAATTAGGACAGCTTAATAAACTGCAATTCTTAAATTAATTTGTTATGAAGCTAAAAATCTATGTATTAATTATATCTATGTTTTTTCTAAACTTTTCTTTTGGAAAAAACTGTGATTGTGGGAATTTTGAGACAGGTTTGATAAAGTATAGTGTAGAAGATGAAACAGGCTGTTGTAGTGGTTCTTTCATTGGTGAAAATGGCATGATCGGTTTTTATGAACAAAGCGAAAGTGCTTGGATGTTAGTAGACGTAGAACCAATATCATTTTCCAGTATTACTGAGCAGTGTTGTTCATGATTAATATAGGTTAAATGTTTTTACTATTCTTACAACATCAATCTAAATTGAAATGAAAAGTGCATTAAATAAGTTTAATTATAATAAGCCTATCGAACAGATAAATAAACAAATGTGTTGAACTTATGGGTTGAATTTAGCAAGACTTTAAATCCAAAGCATAAAAAAAGGCACTTAAAAGTGCCTTTTTTATAAGATTAATCTTGATTTTAATCCTTATCTGCTGGTGTAGGATTAGTATCAAAACTTTCTTGAGCATCGCTGTCGTTAGCGTCTTCACCTAGTCCTTGTACTTCAACTTTGTCCATCCCAGGTCGTTCGTCACGACAACTGGTTAAGCTTAAGGTGAATAAGAATAATAGACCTAATAATATCTTTTTCATAGCAATTTTTTAATTATCGTCGCCTATTTTTTCTATTTGCTCATCAATCTCTTCATTAACTTCTTTATCTACTTTTTTAGCAGCACGTTCAAGAGCTCCTTCAGTTTCTTCAGCTTCCTTTTCAACTTCTTTGATTACTGTTTTAGTTTCAGTTTCTCTACAAGAAACGACTAATGTGGTACAAGCAATCGCAAGTAATAAAACTATTTTTTTCATGTCGGTGTTTGTTTTGATCAAAGATATGTAGCTCACCTAGCAGTTAGTCTTATAATTATATTAAGTACTTATAAAAACTGTTAAATTGTTTACGCTTTCGCGAAAGCGAAACTATTTTAACACAAATTGTTTAAAAGATGAATTTTAGAAAGATGTTTGATTTTTTGCGTGATTTGCAAAAAAACAATAATAAAGAATGGATGGATCAAAATAGGAAACGCTACCATGAGGTACGGGACGATTACATAGTCTGGTTGAATGAGCTGGATCAAAAACTAATGCAAGTTGATGATAATTATATTTCAACTGATGGACGTAAGGCGCTTAATCGAATTAATAACAACTTGTTATATCATCCTAACAAGCCTATATATAAAGATCATTTTGGGGCAGGATTAGATTTAAACGCTAGCGGTAAGCAGGGTGATTTTTATATCCATATAGGTGTAAATGAGTCTTTTCTGGCTGGTGGTTATTGGAAACCTAAAAAGGAATTGCTAGACTCTATAAGGGATGCTATTGATTATAACGGCGATGAATTCAAGAAGGTGCTTAATAAGAAGTCTTTTAAAGACACCTTTGACCTTATCGATGACGGCGAAAGTTTAAAAACCGCGCCTAAAGGATTTTCACAAGATCATGAACATATTGATTTATTGCGTAAAAAAACACATGCTGTATCGCATTCTCTTACCCAAAAGGAAATTATGCAAGCCGATTTTATGGATCATTGTGTGCATGTTTATAAAGAGATGATGCCCTTTAGAGACTATTTAAATAAGGCGGTAACTGTATAGTCTAGATTTTTTCTTTGAATTAGTCTTTGTAGAACACTTTAAACTCGGCGCCCATGCCGTAATTTTCATGACCACTGCGCAGTAATTTGCTTTTTGGATTATAGGAAAAATCAAAAAGTGTCCATTGTTTGTTGTTTAAAAATATACGACGTACATACGTTTTCTTCCCTTCTATCTCGTCAGTAAACGGTAATAGAGGTCTATAAGTTGTGGCTATTTTTTGGGTACCGTATTTAGATTTGAATTCACGATATTTTTTCGCTTTTATTAATTCGCCCTTGGGCGTGGTATAGCCTAAAACTTGTATGGAAGCAAAAATGCCTTCTTGAGGAATATTAATATTGAGATCTTCAATATCCAGCTCGTACACGTCGCCAGCTTCTTGGGTAATTATAAAAGTTTTTGAAGGCCACAGAGATTCTCTTACTGGTTTGCCATCTGGTGATACGTCGTAAAACACAACTCTAAACATGGTAGAGAATCTTCTGGTCTGTTTACGATTTTTGCTGCGCTGCGTGTCTTCTAGTAATATAGGTAGTTTTAATGTTTTGATTTGAGTAGGTGCGTTTTCATAGCGATCAAATCTTACAGCGATTTCACTTTCTACAGTAGGTAGCCAGCAATCATGATAATTATCATGAACGAGCTCTTTCTTTTTCTTTCGTTTATGTTTTCCTGTAAGTTGTGCGTTTATAATAACTGTTTCCAGATTGTTTTGTTTGGCTTTGAGGAATAAAGTGTCTGTAATTTTACTCGACGATAAAGCCAGTTCTTGATAGCCTATTGAGCTAATGAATAAAGAATCAACATTCTTATAAAGGACCTTTGAGAATTTGAATACGCCATCACCATCGGCAAAGGTTCCATTACCGTTACCAAAACTTACCGTTACAAATGCAATGCCTTCCTTTGTTTCATTGTCCACTACAACAATGTTATCTTGAGCATTATTAATTAAACTTATAAAAAGGCTAATTATGGACAACCATGTCTTCATTGTATTCTTTTAAATAATTAAGTATTAATCGAGTGGCACCCGTATTGCTGTTAATCCAATGTCCAGAAATCATACCAGTTTTGTCTCTTAAATAATCATCTTCAAAAAGTTTATTGATTATCTCATTGAATTCTTGTTTGTTTTCTATTGAAAACAGTCCACCTAAATCTTCTAGTTTTCCTGCCTCAGGAAATTTTTCATAGTTTTTTCCAATCACTACCGGTATTCCAAAGGTTGCGGCCTCGAGAATATTGTGCAATCCTTTTGTACCCATAGCTCCACCTACATAAGCAATACTAGCGTAGCTATAGACTAGAGTAAGCTTTCCTATACTATCAATGATAAGGGTAGTTGTTTCTTCGACCACTTTATTTTTTTCAATCTCACTGTACAATTGTACAGGATGATCAAGTTGATCAATTAATTGCTTTATCGCATTACTATGAACTTCGTGTGGTGCTATAATTACCTTGTAATTTTCATTTTGACTATTGGAGTTTAACCAGTTCTTCATAACCGAAATATCCTCTGGCCAGCTACTACCTACCACGAGGCACTTTTTGTTAGCGAGAAATTCATCTAAGAAATCTAGATGGTTACTACGCTCAATGAGTTGGCTGGCACGATCAAACCTAGTATCGCCGCTCACGGTTGCATTTGTATATCCCAGATTTTTAAGATGGTATAATGAATGTTCATCTTGTAAAAAGAAATGAGAAAAGGCTTCTAAAGAAGGTGTCATCCACTTGCCGTACCAGGAATTAAAAGGCATTTTTTCTCTAAAAACTCCACTTACTAGTATGGTGTGAATCTTTTTAAGTTTAAGTTGATTAAGGTATTGTGGCCAAAACTCATATTTTACCATAATTGCGAGACTGGGCTCAACCACCTTTATGAATTTTTGAGCATTAGTCCTTGTGTCAAGAGGCAGGTAACAAACAACATCAGCCAGCGAAGTATGCTTTTTATTTTCATAACCACTAGGTGAGAAAAAGCTTAAAACAACTTGATATTTTTCTCGATTAATTTTTTCTAGCACTGGGACTACTTGTTCAAACTCTCCTAGGCTGGCTGCGTGAACCCAGATTTTTGGAGTAGTTTTCTTTACCTTTTTATCAAGGATATCCCACGTAGCACCACGACCTTTTGCCCCTAGGTTAATCTTTTTATTAAATAATCCGATTAGGGGCAAGCCAGCCTTTGCAGCAGCGATTATAATACGATATAAAACTTTCAAAAAACAATTGATTTTACTCAAAAATAGTACAAAAAATACGCTTGGGTCATGCTCCTAATATTGCGTATTTTTACAAGTAGAGTCAAAACATTGACTTTTTCCAAAAATTAAATTACAAATGCGTAAGATTCAAATGGTTGACCTCAAAGGTCAATATGAAAAAATAAAAGAAGAGGTAGATGCAGGTATCATGAATGTGATAGAATCTACCGCATATATAAATGGTCCCGAAGTTCACGCTTTTCAAAAAGAGCTAGAAGAATACCTAGATGTAAAACATGTGATACCATGTGCCAATGGTACTGATGCTCTTCAAATAGCTATGATGGGATTGGGTCTAGAGCCAGGTGATGAAGTGATTACTGCCGATTTTACGTTTGCAGCGACAGTTGAGGTAATTGCGCTACTTAGGCTTACACCAGTTCTAGTGGATGTTAATCCTTTCAATTTTAACATTGATCCTGAGGCTATAAGAAAAGCCATTACTCCTAAAACTAAGGCCATCGTACCTGTTCATTTATTTGGGCAAGTAGCAAACATGAGTGAAATCATGGAAATTGCAAGAGAGCATGATTTGTATGTGATTGAGGATAATGCACAAGCTATTGGAGCTAACTACTTAAATGAGGATGGTACTAAGTCTAAGACTGGAACAATAGGTAATGTAGGTACTACTTCCTTTTTTCCTTCCAAAAATTTAGGTTGTTATGGTGATGGTGGTGCTATTTTTACTAATGATGATGATCTTGCTCATACCATAAGAGGAATCGTAAATCATGGAATGTATGTTAGATATCACCACGATGTTGTAGGAGTCAATTCACGATTGGATTCTGTTCAGGCAACTGTTCTTAGATCAAAATTACGTCGGCTAGATCAATACAATGAGGCTCGTAGAACCGCTGCTAGAAAATACACGGCAGCACTTGCTGGTAACGAGAAGATTATCACGCCGCTCATTTGTGATAACTGTGATTGTCATGTGTTTCATCAATATACCTTACTTGTAAAAGAAACCGATCGCGATGCGCTCGTAGCCTATTTAAACCAACATGATATTCCTTGCGGTGTGTATTATCCTATACCATTACACCTTCAAAAAGCCTATGCCGATGATCGCTATCAAGAAAAGGACTTTGGAGTAACAAATAGATTAGTAAAGGAATGTATATCATTACCTATGCACACAGAATTGGATGATGAGCAAATCAAATTTATAACAGACAAAGTACTAGAGTTTGTAAATTCTTAATTATGAAAAATATCGCAGCACTGATGTTGTTGGTATGTCTCGCTTTTGCGAAAGCGTACTCACAACAACCTTCAACCACAACGTTCATACACGCAGGTCACTTACTAGATGCCAAAAAAGGTGAGTGGCAAACCGAAATGACTTTAATCATTGAAGGGAATAAAATACAATCAGTGCAGAAGGGATACAAAACACCTACAGGACAAATAAATCTTATAGATTTAAAAGATCAATGGGTGATGCCAGGATTTACAGATATGCATGTGCATATGGAGACAGAATATAATCCACATGCATATGTCCAAAAATATGTAGACGATCCAGCAGATGTTGCTTATGACTCAGTAAAGTATGCTGAAATCACACTTCTTTCAGGTTTTACAACAGTAAGGGATTTAGGTGGTAGTGGTATAAATATTTCCCTGCGAGATGCTATTAATAAAGGGAAAGTGCCGGGACCGCGTATTTTTACGGCCGGAAAATCTATTGCTAGTACTGGCGGTCATGCAGACCCTACAAATGGCAGTAATCAAAAATTAATGGGTGATCCAGGTCCCAGACAAGGAGTAATTAATTCTCCCGAAGAAGGTAGGGAAGCTGTTAGACATAGGTATAAAAATGGCGCAGACTGTATAAAGATTACAGCAACTGGTGGTGTTTTAAGTGTTGCAAAAAACGGCAGTAACCCACAATTTACTATTGAAGAAATACGCTCGATTACACAAACCGCTGCTGATTATGGGTTTCATGTAGCTGCTCATGCTCACGGCGACGAGGGCATGCGTAGGGCTGTTGAAGGTGGTGTTAAAACCATTGAGCATGGTACCTATATGAGTGAAGAAACAATGGATCTTATGATTGAGAAAAATTGCTATCTAGTTCCTACCATAACGGCAGGTAAAGAAGTGGCACTCAAAGCAGAGGAAGAAGGTTTTTATCCAGAAGTGGTTGTACCCAAGGCGAGAGAAGTTGGTCCACAAATACAAGGGACCTTTGCGAGAGCCTACAAACGAGGTGTACCTATTGTTTTTGGTACTGATGCTGGTGTATTTGCCCATGGTAAAAATGCCAAGGAATTTGGCTACATGGTAGAGGCTGGAATGAAACCAATGGAAGCCTTACAAAGCGCCACTATTACACCAGCTATAATCCTTAATATGGAAAATGAAATCGGACAGTTGCAACCTGGTTTCTATGCAGATGTGGTAGCGGTGACCGAAAATCCAGAAAAGAACATAGCTATTCTAGAGCAAATAGATTTTGTTATGAAGGATGGAGTGGTTTTTAAAAACTAAGTATCGATTCTATAAACTGCCTAAAACTATAATATCTAATAGCGCGCCTCACATTATGAGAGCGCGCTATGATTTTTAAGACCTTTTTCTTCTAGATACTTTATATAATCGTGAGTGTTTACAGTTGCTTTTAAATCGTGTAATAGATTATATAGTCCAAAGAAAGTACGATTGATATATAGGAAATGCTTACTACCTCTATTACCGTTCATTTTACGCAATTCCTTATCGTTGCTATACTTCTCACTTAAAGAGGATATTTCATCCCAAAAAGATTCATCAGAAAAGTCGAAAGTTTTTTCTTGAAAAGGTTTAGTAAACAAACTAAGCATCTCATGGAATAAAGCAGAGAAATATTCAATTTCTTGATCAGTATCGTCCGGGCGTAGGATTTCTAGCTGTTTCAATTTTTCCTTGAATGTATCGGGATCGTTGATATGTTCTGGTACCGCAAGCTCAAAGTAAGGCTGGTAAAATTCTTCAGGTACTTGCTTGATACATCCAAAATCTATTGCAATTAATTCATTATCCTCTGAAATGAGAAAATTACCAGGATGAGGATCTGCATGTACGGCTTTAAGACCGTGCATTTGAAACATGTAAAAATCCCAAAGCGTTTGACCTAATTTATTCCCAGTTTTGGAGTTAAAATCTGTTTTTGCAAATTCACTTAAGTGTGTTCCTTGCATCCAATCCATGGTTATAATGCGCTTGCTAGAAAGCTCTGGATAATAAGATGGAAATTTTAATCCAGGTATATGACTACAAGCCTCAGTAACTTCTATACTTTGCTTTACCTCTAATTCATAGTCGGTTTCTTCTAGAAGTTTTTCTTCTACTTCGGCAAAATAACGCTTGCTGTCTTCGCCTTTCAAATTGAACATTTTGATGGCGATAGGCTTTACAAGGGCAAGGTCACTACTTATAGAATCTGCCACTCCTGGATATTGAATTTTTACAGCGAGCTGTTTACCATCCTTGGTCGCTTTGTGCACTTGACCGATACTAGCTGCATTTACAGAATCTTTTGAAAACGAATCATATATATCTTCAGGATATGCGTTTTGATACTTTCTAAATGTTTTACGAACTAAAGGTGCTGATAATGGTGGAACGCTAAATTGAGCTAGACTAAATTTTTCTACGTAAGCACCAGGTAATAAGCTCTTATCCATAGAAAGCATTTGAGCTACCTTAAGAGCGCTACCTTTTAAACTTTTTAATCCATCATAAATATCGGCAGCATTGTCCTCGTCCAAAGTACTGCGGTCAAGAGTTGGATTAACAGCTTTTTTTGAATAATATTTTAGGTAGTTGGCACCTATTTTGGCACCAGTCTTTACTAGCTCTGTAGTGCGGCCTATTTTACTAGTAGGTATTTTATCAATTGTTTTCATAACATGAAAATGTAAAACCTGATTTACATGCAAAAGGCTAATAGCTATAACCGAGTGCAAAACGATTTAGTTGCTTTTACACCTTAAAATTCTTTATATCAATTTAGATTTTAAGCCATGCGCTCCTTCCATAGGAATTTGCCAAAGTCTAAAACTGCATCTAAGGGTGTATTATCAAAAACATCAAAAATGGTATTAACGGATTTTTCAATAGCCATGTCTGTTTTTTCAAATCCTGGGCTATCATCATCCATCCAAAATTTTAAAAGGAAAAGCATTTGAATCCATGCGCCCTCGCTGTAGATACTTTCTGAACGCTCTAGTAAAATATTGGTCTTACTTTCATTACGTTCTTGAATTAATGTTCGAGCAAAATCCTTTACATGTTTTCTTAAACCTTTAAGTTCATCCATTTTGTTCATCATGCTTTGTTTACCATGTAGAGTAAATAAAACATAACTACGATTCATAGTTAGTAATTCAAAAAAGGTGTAGAAAAAAGTGAGCATTTTTTCACGATTAGAAAAATGTGCATAATCCTCATTCTTATGAGCAACGTCCATTGTCATAGTAAAAAAGGTATTCCAAATTTCCTTGCGTAAACCTTCTATGCTTCCAAAATGTGCATAGAACTCTTGCTCTTCCATTTTATTTTCCTTGGCAAACTTGTATACACTTTTAGGTTCTTTTTCATGCTCTAAAACGTATTCCATGTAAGCCGTTATAATATCCTGGCGATTAGGAGTTTTCTTTTTAGTTGTCTTTTTTGCGGTAGATTTTTTTACTGTGGCCATAACAATTAATCCTTTTGGTAAAAATACAATTTTGTTTAACAAATACGTTAATTAAGTTAAACAAAGATTTGTTAAAGATTAGTCGTTAATAGATCTCAGAACTTAAAACTAGAAACAAAAAAACCTCGCCATTTGGCGAGGTTTTTATTGTATTAATTTTTTAAAATTAAGGTTTATTAATGGCTACTGCCTCCTTATTTGTCCAGTTGTTTACAGCAACAATTGCATTATTAGAATAATCAACCTCTACTAGTGTTTCACCTTTCCAAAAAAACCACTTACCACTTCTTTCATTTTGTGAATATTCTGCTTGTGCTATCTTATTACCATTTTGATCATAAGAAATCCATTCACCATGGCGTTTTTTGTTTAAAAATGTTCCTTCCTCTGCAATTGAACCGTTGTCATGGAAATAAGTCGCCTTAACCATACCATTTTCTAATTGTTCAAATTGGGGCTTGTTTTCTTCTTGAGCGCTTACTATAAAACCTACAAGCAATGCTGCTACCATCAATACGTTTTTCATGACCTATACTTTTTAAGTTCTACCCAAAGTTAACTTTAAAATTACATATACACAACAATTAGGTAACGTTAAATTTACATTAGAGATGTATTTTATTGAATAACAGAATATTATAAATTTTTAAAATCACATGTTTTATCGTGTTTTGTCATTGCTATGATATAAAATGTTAAGTATTTAATGTTTAATATCCGTTGGAATCGGTTTATTTTTGCTGCTCCTTATAGAACATATTATGTATAGAACACACGACTGCGGAAGTTTAAGAGTGAGCGATGTAAATAAAGAGGTAACCCTATCTGGTTGGGTTCAAAAATCTCGTGACAAAGGATTTATGATTTGGGTTGATTTGAGAGATCGTTACGGTATTACACAGCTTATTTTTGATGAGGACCGTACAGATGAGACAGTTATGAAAACCGCTCAAACGTTAGGTCGCGAGTATGTAATACAAGTAAAAGGTACCGTAATCGAGCGTGAATCAAAAAATGCTAAAATACCTACAGGTGATGTTGAAATACTTGTAAAGGAATTAAAAATTCTAAGTGCTTCAAAAACGCCACCGTTTACTATTGAAGATGAAACAGATGGTGGTGAAGAACTTAGAATGAAATACCGCTACCTAGATATACGTCGTAATCCCGTGCGTGAAAATCTGATTTTCCGATCTAAGGTAGCTATGCAGGTACGTAATTTTCTTGCATCCAAGGATTTTGTAGAGGTAGAAACACCTGTATTAATCAAATCAACTCCTGAAGGCGCTCGTGACTTTGTAGTTCCTAGTCGAATGAACGAAGGTCAGTTTTATGCACTACCACAATCTCCTCAAACCTTTAAGCAATTGCTTATGGTAGGTGGACTGGATAAATATTTTCAGATAGTTAAATGTTTCCGCGATGAGGACTTAAGAGCAGACAGGCAGCCAGAATTCACACAAATAGACTGTGAGATGTCATTTGTTGAGCAGGAAGATGTACTTAACATTTTTGAGGAAATGACAAGGCATTTATTAAAAGAAGTTAAGAATGTCCAGGTTGATAAGTTTCCTCGTATGACTTATCAGGAAGCGATGGAAAAATACGGTAATGACAAACCAGATATTCGCTTTGGGATGGAGTTTGGTGATCTTTCCGCTTTCGCGAAAGCGAGAGATTTTAAAATCTTTAATGAGGCAGAAATTGTAGTTGGAATCGCTGTTCCAGGTGCAGCCAGCATGACTCGTAAGGAAATTGATAAGTTAATTGATTGGGTAAAACGTCCTCAAGTAGGTGCTCTAGGAATGGTGTATGTAAAGTGCAATGAAGATGGTAGTTTTAAATCTAGTGTAGATAAATTTTATTCACAAGAAGATCTAGCTCAATGGGCAGAAGCTACAGGAGCACAGGCTGGAGACTTGATTTGTGTGTTGTCTGGACCTACAAATAAAACGCGTACGCAATTAAGCGCTCTACGTATGGAAATGGCAGAAAGACTAGGACTGCGTAATCCAGAAGAATTTGCTCCTTTGTGGGTAATTGATTTCCCGTTATTAGAATGGGATGAGGATACAGAGCGCTATCACGCGATGCATCACCCATTCACATCACCAAAACCTGAAGATATTGAGAAACTTTCTACAGATCCTGGTAATGTAAGAGCCAATGCATATGATCTTGTCCTTAATGGAAATGAAATAGGTGGTGGATCGGTAAGAATATTTGATAAGGAATTACAGGCGCTTATGTTTGACCATTTAGGTTTTACGCCTGAAGAGGCTAGAGCTCAATTTGGCTTTTTAATGGATGCTTTTGAATATGGAGCACCACCTCACGCAGGACTTGCTTTTGGATTTGATAGATTGGTTTCTATTCTAGGTGGTCAGGAAACTATTCGTGATTTCATCGCATTTCCAAAGAATAATAGTGGTCGCGACGTTATGATTGATGCACCTGCAGCAATTGATCAGGAGCAATTACAAGAATTAAATTTAAAGGTAACAGTAGAATAATTAGTCAAAGATCCTTTAGTTAAATGAAACCATTGAAAATCCTTGCAGTCTTATTGATACTAGCTGTTATCGTTATAGGTGCAGGGTTTTATCTAGTGCATTTAGGTAATGCCGTTGCTATGGGTCATAAGCTTATAGGTTTATCTACCTTATTTATTTTTTTCATCATCATGCCTGCCTTTATTTGGGTTAGATATAGTAAAAAGGACTTATCGGGTTTCAACCTGAATAAAGACAAGGAGAAGGAAGATATTGATGAAAATGGAGTAAATTGGGATTAAAATTTCCAAATATTACTATAAGTAATAGTAATTGACTAAAAATAATAACGACCACACAAAAGTTAATTTTGTAGTTCTAAATTTAATCAATGAAAAAAGGAGTTCTTCTTGTTAATCTTGGTTCGCCAGATAGTACCGATCCTAAAGATGTAAAGAAATATCTAGATGAGTTTTTAATGGACGAACGGGTAGTTGATTTACCTTACATATTAAGAGCTCTTTTAGTAAAAGGGATTATACTTAACACCAGACCAAAGAAAAGTGCAGAAGCTTACAGTAAGATTTGGTGGGAAGAAGGAAGTCCGTTGATTGTTCTTTCAGAGCGTCTTCAGGAAAAAATAGATGCATATACTAGTGTGCCTATTTCGCTTGCTATGAGATACGGATCTATGACTATTGAGAATGGTCTTAAAGAGCTACACGATCAAGGAGTTGATGAGGTTCTACTTATTCCGTTATATCCTCAATACGCAATGGCAACTACTGAAACCATACTTGTGTTAGCCGAGGAAATAAGAAAGGAACAATTTCCACAAATGGAATTTACTGTTATGCCTCCTTTTTATAATCACCCTGATTATATCAGAGTATTGTCTGAATCGATTAAAGAATCGTTAGAAGGTAAGGATTATGAACATCTTTTATTTTCATATCACGGAGTCCCAAAACGTCATATAAGAAAAAGCGATATAACAAATGGTCATTGTAAAATGAATGGTACTTGTTGTGCTACACCATCACCAGCACATGAGTTTTGTTATAGTCATCAATGCCATGAGGTTACAAGATTAGTAGGTGAGTACTTAAATTTAGAAGATGGCACCTATAGCACTACATTTCAATCTAGATTAGGCTTTGATCCATGGTTAACTCCTTACACCGATCGAACTATTGAAAAAATGGGTCTAGGTGGAGTTAAAAAGCTCGCTATCGCAACACCAGCTTTTGTAAGTGATTGTCTAGAAACCTTGGAAGAAATTGCTATGGAAGGTGAAGAGATCTTTCACGAAGTGGGTGGGAAACAATTTCACGTTATTCCATGCTTGAATACAAGAGAAGATTGGGTGAAAGTAATGTCTAGATGGATTGATGAATGGGCATTACAAGGAGCTGAAGCTACCGTATAAATAACATTCTTATAAGACAAGAGTGCTACTCGTGCTGTAACTTTGTGCGCCATGCCCCAAACCTCTGTAGCACATAATAAATCACAGTCTTTAGGTCTTTTACCAATTAAAGGGTTATTGATAAAACAAGCAATTCCTGCAAGTATTGGAATTCTTGTAATGTCCTTAAATATTTTAGTAGATACCATTTTTGTAGGTAATTGGATAGGAGATGTCGCCATTGCAGCGATAAACGTCGTTCTACCAGTATCTTTTTTTATAGCCGCTTTGGGAATGGCGATCGGTATAGGAGGCTCAAGTATTATATCCCGAGCAATGGGTGATAATAATTATTCAAAGGCCAAAACGACCTTTGGCAATATGATAAGTATCACCTTAATAATAACCGTAGTCTTGGTTGTTGTTGGGTTGTTATTTATTGAGAATTTAGTACCTGCATTTGGTGGAAAAGGAGCCATCTACGAACCTGCTGCTATTTACTATCGCATTGTACTTTATGGAGTGCCTATTCTTGCTATGTGCATGATGGGTAATAATGTCATAAGAGCTGAAGGAGCTCCTATTCATGCAATGATAGCCATGCTTATTCCTTCTATAGGTAACCTGCTGCTGGATTACGTCTTTATTAAGTATTTAGGTTGGGGAATGATGGGTGCCGCATGGGCTACCACGGCGAGTTATGGATTATGCTTTCTTTATGTAGCCGGTTTTTTTATTTCTGGTAAAAGTGAATTGCTGTGTTCAATTAAAGATTTTGTGCCTAACTTTTCAATAATAAGAGAAATAGGAGCTTTGGGTTTTGTTTCCTTATCCAGACAAGCAACTACCAGTGTGCTTTACTTAATTTTAAATAACATATTGTTTGAGCTGGGTGGAGAAGAAAGTGTTGCTGTATTTGGAATCATAGGTAGAATGATGATGTTTGCATTGTTCCCTGTACTTGGAATTACTCAAGGTTTTTTGCCTATTGCTGGATTTAATTATGGAGCAAAGAAGTATGACCGTGTAAGAGAGGTGATTTTCACAAGTATTATTTGGGCTTGTATTTTAGGAACTATCATTTTCCTATTATTAATTTTAAATACGGATTTTATAGGAGATGTTTTTACAGACACCCCACAAGTGATTGATCGTACTTCATTTGCCTTGGGTCTTGTTTTTCTTTCCTTGCCTATCATAAGTATACAATTAATTGGAGCGGCTTACTATCAAGCAATAGGTAAGGCAATACCTGCTTTATTGCTCACCCTACTACGAACTGCGATTATTTTAATTCCTTTACTTTTGATTTTACCCAATTTTTTTGGAGAAACAGGAGTTTGGATAAGTTTTCCTATTGCAGATATAAGTGCCACTTTAATAACGGCTTATTTCCTATGGAAAGCCATGAAGAAATTAAAAGATAATTCGGCTGTGAAGTCGCCGGATTTTAATCATTTAAACTAATAAAAAATGTACAAAAAAGAATTTGATGTAAGATGGAGTGATATAGATGCGAATAGGCATCTAGCAAATAGTGCCTATCAAAACTTTATGAGTCATACCCGTATGGGTTATCTCATTGAAATGGGATTTGGACAACGAGAAATGCATGAGCACAATATAGGTCCTGTCATCTTTAATGAGAATATTTTTTATTTTAAAGAAGTTCATCAAGGGAAACCAATAACAGTTACTTGTGAGCTTATCGGTCTAAGTGAAGACGGTAGTTTATTCAGTTTCAGACACAATTTTTATGACCATAAAGGTCGTAACCTTACTAGAGGAACAATGATGGGTGCATGGATGGATCTATCGTCACGACGAATGACAGCTTTACCCGATGAATTGTTGCAGAAGATTAATAATGTAGAACGAGCAGATGATTTTAAATGGTTAACACGAGAAGATACTCGTTCACATGGTCAAGCTCCTAATGATCTTATCGTTTGATTAGATAAAAGTGGTGTTTTGTTCGATGATATGATTTGCTTAAAATAGGCGATTCTATTAAATTGCAGATATGCAGTCAGTTGAACAATCACCATTTTATCCTTCGGTGCAAAAGGAACTTCATTTTCCTTTTGGTAAGTTCTACTTGTTTGAAAAATTTGTCATTGCCGAAGTTGATGAAGGCGTTACCTTTTCTTGGACTCATGCAAAATTGGTTATTGAAGAGGTAACTGATTTTTACGATCAAACCGATGGTAGCAATTTAATATACATAACAAATAGGATTAATAAGTATGACGTCAAGCCAGTAGATTGGCTTAAATTTTTCATGCATACTTTCTCCCTAAAAGGTTATGCCGTGGTCACCGATTCTCGCATCGGCACACAGAATGCAAAGCTTGAATCTTTGTTCATGAAATCTAAATTCAAAACCTTCCAAAGTTTACTTGATGCAGTTCAATGGGCAGCTGCATTGCATGATGAGCTAGTTAAGTCGTCCTGATTTTTTGCTTTTGCTTTAAGCTGCTTAAAAACACTCCAGAAAAAATCATTATCCCAGCAGCTATTTTTTGCCAGGTAATAGTATCCTTATCTAAACTTACAGCGATAATAGTAGCCAGTAAAGGTTGTAAATAGACAAACACGGCTACTACACTAGGTTTTAGGTTTTTGATAGCTATAATATTAAGACCATAAGTTCCTAATGTAGCAAACACAATCACGTAACCTATAAACATTAAAGTTTCCCAGCTAGCGCTACTTAGATCAAATGCAACAATCTCATTATAGCCAAATGGTAAAATAAATAATACTCCAAAGAAATACAGCCATCTAAGTAAGATTAGAACATGGTATTTTTGTGTGAGCTTTTTTGCTAGAATAATGTAAAACGCATAACTAAGAGCGTTTACAAAAATCAAAAAATTACCCAGTGTTGGGTTTGAAGCATCTGCTCCTATACCAGTTGATTGTAAAATAAGAAAAGTAGCACCAGAAAAACCTATTAAAATCCCAAGTATACGAATCCCAAATAGTTTTTCTTTAAGAAATATTGCGCTTAATACAAGAACCAAAATAGGAGTAGTGACCATTAAAACTGCTGCGCTTATAGGTGATGTAAGTGACAAACCTTTCATAAAGGTGAGCATGTTAAATCCCACTCCGCAAAAAGCTGCCAACGCAATATGAGCAAGCTCCTTTAAGGTCATTTTTGTTCTAGGAGCAAAAACAAAACTTAAACCCCAGAAGATTATTCCGGTAATTAAAACACGATATAAGGTAAGCCCGTAAGGACCTATATGTTCAGGAGTAACCTCTTTAGCTGCGGTAAAATTAAACGCGTAAAAAAGTGCGACTAGAAAAGCACATATAATAGCAATTGCTCTTTTACTCATTTCCAAGTGCTTGTGCAGCTGCTGCTACAGTTTTCTTACTATTTCCTATAAAAGCAACTCCATCAAGTATTAGAATAGGGCGTTTAATAAAGGAGTAATGATCCAGCAATAGTGATCTATAGTCTTTTTCAGATAACTCTTGTTCATGTAAACCACGACCTCTGTACTGTTGGGATCTTCTATTAAATAAGGCTTCATAAGATCCTGCTTGATCTTTTAAAAAATCCACTTGTTCTTCAGTTACAGGTTCTTCCTTGGTATTTTGAAGAATAACAGATTCAGGTAGATGCAACTCTTTCTGAATACGTTTACATGTATTACATGTATTTAAATAAATGAATCTATTTTCCATGTCGCAAAGGTACGCTAGCTTAATGTGAATTATGATATAATTTTATGTATTGAAATAGAAAGGTATACGCTTTCGCGAAAGCGTAATAATCATCAATTGCCACGCTATAATAGCAATTTGTTATCTTCAACCACAAGTTAGAAAAAGAGAAAATGAAATTCAATACCAAAGCTATACATGGTGGTCAAAAAAATATCGATCCAGCTTATAATGCTGTAATGCCACCCATATATCAAACAACATCCTACAAACAATCGAGTCCAGGGAAAAATAAAGGTTATGCTTATTCACGTAGTGCAAATCCTACTAGAACAGCACTAGAAAATGCAATTGCTAGTATAGAGAATGCTCAGTATGGAATAAGCTTTGGATCGGGTATGGCGGCCATAGACGCGGTTCTTAAATTATTAAAACCAGGAGATGAAGTCATTTCGACTAGTGACCTTTATGGTGGTTCTTATCGATTATTCACCCAAATTTTTGAACAGCTAGGTGTTACATTCAAGTTTGTAGATATGAAAGATGCTCATTTAATTGAGGAACATATTACAAGCGCTACCAAAATGATATGGGTAGAAACACCTACAAATCCTACTATGAGTATAATTGATATACGTGCTATAGCTACACTGACAGAGAGTAGAGATATACTCGTAGTGGTTGATAATACATTTGCAACGCCCTATCTTCAAAACCCTATCGAACTAGGTGCTCATATAGTAATGCATAGCGCAACTAAATATTTAGGTGGTCATAGTGATGTGGTTTTGGGTGCTCTTGTGGTTGATGACGAAATACTTGCTAAAAAACTGTACTTTATTCAAAATGCAAGCGGAGCCATTCCAGGTCCGCAAGATTGTTTTCTAGTGTTGCGTGGTATTAAAACGCTGCATGTGCGCATGCAACGGCACTGTGAAAATGCTGCTCAAATTGCTAACTTCCTTCAATCTCATTCTAAAGTTGATAAAGTATACTGGCCTGGTCTTAAAAGTCATCCTAATCATGAAATTGCCAGCAGTCAAATGAGAGACTTTGGCGGTATGATATCCTTCAGTACTAAAAATGATACTAAAGAAAGTGCTCTTACCATTCTAGAAAATCTACATCTTTTTACCCTAGCCGAATCCTTAGGAGGCATTGAATCTCTGGCTGGTCATCCTGTTACAATGACCCATGGAAGTATTCCTAAGGAAGAAAGAGAAAAGACTGGTGTAGTGGATTCCCTTATTCGTTTAAGTATAGGTATAGAAGATGTTGAGGATTTAATAAAGGACCTAGAACAAGCATTAGAAAAGTAGTGCCGCTAGGACTACTTTTCTAATATCTCAATTCTTTTGCGGTAATGCTATAGTCAAATACTTTTTTACCTTTTTGGTCATATATAGTGAGAACTAATTTGCGTTCTTTACGTGGTCCACTCACTTCTACAATCCCAAAGTTTTTTTCATAAAACGTCTTGTCTTTTACCTGAAGTGTGTTTCCCTCGTCTCTTGCAGCATGTGTTCCAGAAGTCAATGGAGAACAAGTAATGTCAATAAGAGGATATGCGTTTTCTCGTTCTAGTCTAGATATTTCTGTGTGATGCCTATCACCACTCATAAATAGAACACCACTTATTCTTTCTTCATGTAAACGCTTGAATAAATAGTCTCTTTCCTCAGGATAGGTAGCATAGTTTTCAAACTTTGCAGCATCGCTCACAACCTGACCACCACTCACGATAATCTTAAAAGGAGCACGACTATTTTGAAGAGCGTCGATTAACCAATTTACTTGCTCCATTCCAAAATAAGCTTTGTTTTTTTCTCTACTATCATTAGGAGCTCTATGATACCTGTTGTCTAGCATGAATACTTCAACATCGGCCCAGGAAAAGTGTTGGGCTACACCACCATTACCAGCAGCATTTGTATTAAGATTACCCCAGTAATCGTTAAAGGCTTTTTCTGCAATATGTTTATTTACATAACTCCTGTCTGCATTATTAGGGCCATAATCATGATCGTCCCATGTAGCATAGTGATGTACACTGCCTAAAAGAGGTTGAAGTTCTGGAGTACTGCGAGTATGTCTATGACGATGGCGTATTCCTGTTTCAGTCATAAAATCAGGTGTACGTAAATAAGTATTATCACCAGTCCATAGCATAAAATCAGGTTGTTTTGCGAGTATACTATTAAATATTTCATAACCACCTCCATAAGGACTAGGTCTATCGTCTTTCTTTTCATTTATAAATGCACATGAGCCTATAGCAAATGAAAAGTTAGGCGGTTCTGTACGATATTGCCATAATGCCTGCGTTTTGAATGACAACTTGTAATCTCTAGGTACATGCACATTATTGATGTATAATTTATAGGTATACTGAGTGCCAAATTCTACCTGTCTAGGATATAGTTTTGCAATAAAATCATCCTCAATACTTGTCGTTACTGTCGGAGTAAAAACCTCTTGTTCACCTTCTTTATAATAACCTATTTTGACCTGAGCTCGCTGTGTAGTTTGAACCCAAATTAAGGCTTCTCGATAAGCAGAATATCCTACCATAGGACCAGACTGCAATAAGTCTTGTTGAGCATTTAGAGTAGTGGCTACTAACAACAGGAAAATCCAAAATTTATTCATAATAATTTTTTTTCAAATTTCTACTCAAAATTTTTAGTCTGCGTTAATGGAATGTTATCATTATAAATATATGAGAAGAATTGTCTTTTTTTGCCGCGAATTTTCGTAATATGTGATGGAGTATGTTGATTTCGCTTTCGCGAAAGCGAAATAGAACCCAATTTTTAAATCATTTTAAATACTTGACAAAAAAAATAACCATAGGTCGCACAGATCGTGCTCATTTTCCTGAACTTGGATTTCTAGATATTGATATAAAAATCGATACAGGAGCTTATACATCGTCCATTTATTGTACTGATATTGGAGAGGAAGACGGTGCGCTTACTGCAAATTTTCTGGATCCAGAACATCCCAAGTACAACGGTCGTAAAATGTATTTTGAGGAATATGAAATTACCCAAGTACGCAGTAGTAACGGTCAGTCACAATTAAGGTATGAGGTAAAAACTATTATTACCTTATTCAAAAAACATTATGTAATCTCCCTTACACTATCTGATCGCAAGGAAATGAGGTACCCTGTTTTAATAGGGCGTAAATTTTTATCTAAGAAATTTGTAGTGGATACCGAATTACAAGACCTTTCTTTTATACTTTCACAAAATGAAAATTGATATTCTATCACGCAGTACCACATTATACAGTACAAAGCGATTACTAGAAGAGGCAAAAAATGCAGGACATAAAGCAAGGGCTATTAATGTATTGCATTGCGATATAAAACTAGAAAAGCATAAGCCCAGTGTTTATTATCACGGTGAGAGATTACCCGTGCCAGATGCTGTAATACCTAGAATAGGAGCTAGTATCACTTTTTATGGAACCGCTATTGTACGACAATTTGAGATGATGAATTGTTTTACGACTGTGAGTAGTCAGGCGCTAGTTACTTCAAGAGATAAATTACAAAGTTTACAAAAACTAGCTCGTAGCGGTGTGGGAATGCCAAAAACGGTTTTCACTAATTTTGGTGAACACACAGACGACATTTGTGAGCAAGTAGGTGGACCACCAGTAGTCATCAAAGTACTAGAAGGGACACAAGGAATAGGTGTAAATCTAGCCGAGTCTTTAGAGGCTGCAGACGCCATTATAGATGCTCATAATGATCTAAGAACAAGAGTAATAATTCAGGAATTTATAAAAGAAGCTGGTGGCGCCGATTTAAGAGCCTTTGTGGTTGGGAATAAAGTGGTAGGAGCGATGAAAAGACAAGCCAAAAAAGGCGAGTTTAGATCCAATTTACATCGTGGTGGAACAGCATCAAAAATTAAATTAACTCCTGAAGAAGAACGCACGGCTCTTGCCGCAGCCAAAGCGCTAGGATTAGGGGTTTGTGGTGTTGATTTATTACAAAGTTCACGAGGACCTTTAGTCCTCGAGGTGAACAGTTCTCCTGGATTAGAAGGAATTGAAGGAGCGACTGGGTATAATATCGCTCGTGAAATTATCAAGTTCATAGAAAAAAACATGTAAGCATTGAGAATATTAGGAACCGAAATTAAAGCAGGTAATAGTTATACACTCAATCTCAATAAAGTAAAACTTTATTCAACTTCAGAAGTTGAAGTGCCAGTCATTATTGAGCGTGGTGAACTAGATGGACCTGTTGTGTTACTTACAGGCGGTATTCATGGCGATGAGATTAACGGGATTGAGGTTGTGCGTCAAATTATAGCGCACGGCTGGAACAAACCCAAACGTGGGACCATAATATGTATTCCGGTAGTTAATATTTTTGGTTTCTTGCAGTTAAAAAGAGAGTTTCCTGATGGTAGAGACTTGAATAGAGTTTTTCCTGGAACAAAAAAGGGGTCTTTAGCTAGCCGTTTTGCTTATCAACTTTCTAATGAAGTGTTGCCAATAGTTGATATTGTTATGGATTTTCATACCGGTGGAGCTCAACGTTATAATGCACCTCACCTAAGAGTTGATGCCGCAGAGAGTAAATCTATTGAATTGGCAAAAGTATTCAACGCACCTTGCTTGTACTTTTCAAGTAATATTTCAAAAACTTTTAGAGCGACATGTTCAAAAAAAGGTATTCCTTATTTGTTATATGAAGGTGGTAAATCAGGCGATAGCGACAAAACGATTGCTGTCGAGGCTGTAAAAGGAGTTTTAAGAGTTTTAGAGCATTTAGATATGGTAACAGAAGGTCTGCCAGATATTTCTGTTAATCATACTACTGTCGAGATTACTAAATCCTCATGGCTAAGAGCGAAAAAATCTGGCTTTATTCATCCTAAAGCTCAGGCAGGCGATAAAGTTAAAAAAGATGAAATTATCGCTAGTATTACGGATCCATATGGCAGATTGCGACATGAAATAAAAGCACCGCATGATACCTTCTTACTCAATGTTAATTATGGACCAGTAGTTTATCAGGGCGATGCTATTTTTCATATCTCTAAAGATGAATAAGGCTCAGTTACGTAAACTTTATAAAAAAAAGCGCCTATCCTTATCTACAGATGAGGTGCAGCACAAGAGCGTTCAAATTGCTAATAACTTACTTCAATTAAATATTTGGCATTATGATTATTACCATTTGTTCCTGCCTATAAAGAAATGGAATGAAGTCGATACCCAACCTATTATGAATATCCTTATGTCCAAGGATAAAAATATTGTTATTAGTCATAGTGATTTTGATTCTATTCAAATGATCAATATTTTATTAGAAGAGCAAACTGTAATTAAAGAAAATAAATATGGAATCCCAGAGCCTATTAACGGAGAAAGAATTAGCGGTCATCTTATGGATGTAGTTTTTGTTCCTTTATTAATAACAGATCAAAAAGGTTACAGGGTAGGTTACGGGAAAGGTTTTTATGATAGGTTTTTAGCCAATTGCCGATCAAACGTATTGAAAATAGGTATTTCTTTTTTTGAACCAATAAATGAAATTGAGGATGTTCACGAGATGGATGTTACATTAGATATGGTTGTTACGCCAGAAAAAATATACCGTATAACAAAGAATGATTAAAAATATTACCTAAGTTAAATTTTGACTTTTGTTAATTAACATTTAATTCATAGTTTTAGATTCTAAAGGAACTGTTCCTAATAAATAAGATTCACGTTTTTCCCTAAGAACGATGATAGAAAAATCCAATCAACCTCTTAAAAAATTATTAGAGGATAAAGAATATTTTTTAAGTGAAACTGCAGAGCTTACCGTTACTGGAGCTTACAGTGGTAACTTAAAGACAGGTGAAGGTTATATCGATGATATTGGAAGAAATATTTTGGATATACCTAAAAACTATAATCTAGACATTCACTCTGCACTCAGTTTTTTTGCAGATCGTAAGAAAGCAGTAGAACTGTTCTACTCTTGTATCAATGGCGGTAGCTTTGTTCTCGATATTGAAATGAAAGACTATCATGGTAATGTCTTCTGGGCAAAGGCCAGTGGTAAACCTTTACATGATAGCGAGCATAACATTGTTGGGGTTAGAGGTGTGTTCACCAGTATTGATAGGTTTGTAAGAAGAGGCAATGAGCTTGAAAATAGAGCAAAACTTATTCAAGAACAAAATGATAGATTGGTCCATTTTGCGCATATAGTTTCGCATAATCTTAGATCTCACGCTAGCAATTTACAGCTTACTTTAGATGCATTTAATGATATAAGAGATAAAGATCAACAAACAGATACTTTCTTTAATTATCTATCCGAAATAAGCAACAACCTGTCATCCACATTGGAGCATCTTAACCAGGTCGTTACCATCAATATAGAAGAAAAAAAGGTTCAACAGGTTAACTTAGAAACGATTTTCAAAGAGTGTTTACTTGAGTTTAAAGAAGAGCTTCTTGCTATTGATGCAAAAGTTAAAAGTGATTTCACAGATCTATCGGTGATAAATTATGTGCCTTCGTTTTTAAAAAATATTTTCATTCAACTTATATCTAATAGTATTAAATTTAGAAGTAGAAAAGAACCTCTTAGAATCAAGGTAAGAACTAAGGTTAAAAATAAGAGGAAACTATTGGTTTTTAAAGATAACGGTGTCGGTATAGATATGAACAAACAGGCAGATTATATCTTTAAAATGTTTGAATCGACCGATGCCAGTGGTGAGTCACAAGGAATAGGTTTATTTGTTCTTAAAAATCAAGTAGAAAGCTTAGGTGGTGATGTCATGGTAAAAAGTAAATTAAATAAAGGAACGTCGTTTACTATTAAATTTTAAAAATGAGCGTTTTAAAAAAAGCTTGTATTATTGATGATGATCGGCTCTATGTGAGCTTGATGAGTATGATTGTAGATAAATATGATCTCGTTGATGAACTTGTTCTTTTTGAAAATGGTGATCAGGCATTAAAGTTTTTTGAGCTCGTTTTAAAAGATAAAATCGAGGCGCCGCAGGTTGTCTTATTAGATCTCAATATGCCTATCATGAATGGCTGGGAATTACTAGATGTCTTAGAAGATCACACCGCTGCCTTACAAGAAAAAGGAATACATTTATTAGTGGTAAGTTCCAGTATTAATCAAAATGAAATTGCTAAAGCAAAGAAACACGCTCTTGTAAGTGATTTCATTACAAAACCACTATCTAAAACACATTTACTTGAAATTTTCAATAAGATTTCTTCCTAGAATTAATTTTTAGGAAAAGCTTTTTTACTGAAAAGTAGCAGCAGAATTACACCAATCGTGATCGCACTATCTGCAATATTAAAAACAGCATTGAAAAATGTAAATTTATTTCCTCCTATACCTGGAACCCAACTAGGAAAAGTCCCGTCAAATAAAGGGAAGTAAAGCATGTCCACTACCTTTCCATAGAAAATAGGAGCGTATCCACCTTCCTCTGGTAAAAATTCTGCTACACCATGGTAGCTGTCAGAAAATAACACACCATAGAACACACTATCTATTATATTTCCTATCGCACCAGCGAGAATTAAGGATATGCATATGATTAATATTTTATGACTGTGTTTTTTAATACTGCTCCATAGCCAATAACCTATTCCCATTACAGCAAAAATTCTGAAAACTACTAAGATTATCTTACCATAATCTCCTGGGATTTCGGTTCCCCATGCTGCACCAGCATTTTCATAAAAAACTAATTTGAATTTACCCCAATCTAGTATGGCATCATTTGAATTACTTGCTAGTTGATAATTAAGTTTAATATATATCTTACTTATTTGATCCAGTAGGAGAACTGAAAAAACAATAAGTAATGCTTTTGATAATTTCATGTACGGCTTTTGTGAACTGCTAAAATACTACTTATCCTCTGTATTTAAAATGCTAATATTCCCAGAAGACGTTTGAATGATACCACCATTTTTACTGGGACGTTTTTTTCTTCTTTTATCATTAAATGTCGCTTTTTTTCCTAGACGAATTTCTGGTGAAATAGAATCACAATAAATAGTCGTAGAACCTAGAATGTTGGTGATGTCTAGGTCGCAATTAGGGTCTTCAATAGTGATAGCGCCAGATGTACAATTAATCTGAATATAAGAAAATGAACCTCGTGTATGGATTGAAGCACTTTGCGCAACAATATTTAGATTCATGTCGTGTGGTATTACCATTTTTACTACTGCATCTGTCACTTTGTGAGCAGCTAGTTTATCATCAGGTTTTTGATAGATATTTGAGATTGGGTCTTTAAAAAATACCGTGTCATTTTTAATATAATGAGTGAGTTCAACGGCTTCTTTATATTCACCACGTTGGGTCGTTGTTATGGAGATATTAGTTGTTTGAGAAGCTTGTAAATGGATTTCGGCATACTCATTAAGTTCAATCATTAAGGTATGCAGGTTACCTGCGGTAAATGTTGTAGCTCTAGTATTTGAAGAGTTGTCTTGAGAGTACGCTTTCGCGAAAGCGAACAACATTAAAACACTGGTATAAAAAAACCTTTTACAAGTTATCTGATTTGTAATACGATGCAGATAGCTCATAAAAGGCCTGTATTTAGGGAGAAGTAGTTTGTTATTGCATGTTTTTAGCCTCTATGCTTAGAGTGGCATGTGGAACAAGCTCTAGGCGTTCTTTCTTGATCTTTTTGCCTAGTTTACGGCAAATACCGTAAGTTTTGTTCTCAATTCTTATAAGAGCATTTTTAAGATCTCTTATAAATTTCTCTTGACGAATTGCAAGTTGCGCGTTTGCTTCTTTGCTCATTACCTCGCTACCTTCATCAAATGCTTTGAATTGTGGTGCGGTATCATCAGTACCATTATTAGCATCGTTTGCATAGGAGCTTTTAATAAGCTCATACTGCTCTTGTGCATCTTTAATTTTAGCTTCAATTAACTCTTTAAAGTATGCTAGATCTTCATCGCTATAACGTTCCTTTTTTACTTCTACATCGCTCATAATTTATTGTTTTGTTATCTGTATTGCGGTCGCAATGTCGTCAAACTCAATTATCGTACCGTTATCTACAGATTGTGTTATTGTTAAATCATTGGCTAATGTTTCATCTTTAATATACTGGGCATTTTTCTCTACCGCAGCATCCATTTCTGGGTGCGATTGCATTGTGATCGTTATGCGGTCTGTTACCTCGAGTCCGGAGTCCTTTCTTATGTTTTGAATACGATTCACTAATTCGCGTGAAATCCCTTCCTGTTTGAGCTCTGGAGAAATAGTTACATCGAGCGCAACTGTAATGCCTGATTGATTAGCAACTAGCCATCCTTCTATATCCGAAGATGTTATCTCAACGTCTTCGAGGCTCAATATAGTATCAGTACCATTAATGTTTATGTTAATTTCTCCATTTTTTTCTAACAAAGCGATGTCTTCTTGTTGAAAACTTTTGATTTTCCCAGCGATCTTGCCCATTTCCTTACCAAAACGAGGTCCTAGAACTTTAAAGTTTGGCTTTATTTCTTTAACAAGTATCCCACTTGCATCATCGATTAACTCCACTTCTTTAACATTCACCTCACTCTTTACTAGATCTGCAATAGCTTCTATTTGAGCCTTGTCCTTACTGTCTAAAACAGGAATCATAACACGTTGCAAGGGTTGTCTTACTTTTATGCTTTCTTTTTTGCGTAATGAAAGCGTAAGGCTTGAAATCACTTGTGCTTTGTGCATTTTTTCCTCTAACTCACTATTGATAAGATCGTTGTTTGCGATAGGGAATTGGGATAGGTGTACACTTTCACTGCTGTTGCTCTCGCAAACACTTGTCAAGTCACGGTATAATTGATCCATGAAAAAAGGAGCGATAGGAGCGCCTAATTGAGCTACTGTTTTTAAACAAGTATATAGGGTTTGATAAGCAGCGATTTTATCTTGCTCGTAACTACCTTTCCAAAAACGTCTTCTACATAACCTTACGTACCAGTTACTTAAATTCTCTGTCACAAAGGTGGTGATTGCTCTTGCAGCTCTAGTAGGTTCGTATTCCTCGTAGAAGGCTGTTGTGTCTTTGATAAGAGTATTAAGTTCAGATAGGATCCATCGATCAATTTCTGGACGTTCATTTAATGGAATATCCTTTTCATCGTATTTAAAGCCATCAACATTTGCATATAGCGCAAAAAAGCTATAGGTATTATACAAGGTTCCAAAAAACTTACGCTGCACTTCTTGTATACCATCAGTATCAAATCTTAGGTTGTCCCAAGGATTTGCATTACTCACCATGTACCATCTTGTGGCATCGGCGCCATATTTGCCTAAAGTCTCAAATGGGTCCACTGCATTTCCTAATCGTTTAGACATTTTTTGACCATTCTTATCCAGAACCAGTCCGTTTGATACTACATTTTTGTAAGCAACATCGTCACTAATCATAGTAGCAATAGCATGTAGTGTGTAAAACCATCCACGAGTTTGATCCACACCTTCGGCTATAAAATCTGCCTTGCGTAAACCGTTCTCTACGGCTTCTTTATTTTCAAATGGATAGTGCCATTGGGAATACGGCATTGAACCACTATCAAACCAAACGTCAATCAAGTCTGCCTCGCGGTGCAAGTGCTCTCCATTATCAGCAATAAGTGTTATTTGATCTACAACATTTTTGTGTAGATCAATCAAATCATAATTTTGATCACTCATGTCACCAGCTGTAAATCCTTCAAACGGATTTTTTGACATAACACCAGCGGCGATAGATTTTTCTATCTCGTTTACCAGTTCTTCTACAGAGCCTATTATGATTTCTTGAGTACCTGTCTCATTGCGCCATATAGGTAGTGGGATACCCCAAAAACGTGATCTAGAAAGATTCCAATCATTGGCATTAGCCAGCCAGTTACCAAATCTTCCTTCACCAGTTGATTTTGGTTTCCAATTAATGGTCTTATTTAACTCGTGCATACGGTCTTTGAAAGCCGTAGCTTTGATAAACCAGCTATCTAGTGGATAATAAAGTACAGGCTTGTCAGTTCTCCAACAATGAGGATAACTGTGAACATATTTTTCTACTTTAAAAGCACGATTTTGTTCTTTTAGGGCGATGGCTATTTCTACATCGACACTGCGTTCCGGAGCATTGTCTTTATAGTATTCGTTTTTCACATACTTGCCACCTATAAAAGGTAAGTCTCCTCTAAATTTACCTTGTAAATCTACAAGCGGTACTGGATTGTTGTTTTCATCCAATACTAGCATTGGTGGAATTTCTGGAGTTGCTTGTTTTGCTACAAGTGCATCATCTGCTCCAAAGGTTGGTGCAGTGTGTACAATACCAGTTCCATCTTCTGTAGTTACAAAATCGCCTGCTATTACTCTAAAAGCATTTTCTGCATTTTCATAAGGTAATGCATATTCCAGTAGTTGGTCGTATTTGATATTTACCAAATCTACTCCTTTGCAAGTTCCTAATAGCGTATATGGTATTTTTTTGTCGCCCAGTTTGTATTCTTGTTTCGCTTTCGCGAAAGCGTCATTATCAAAATGTTCATATTTCTTACCAAACTGATAGTTTACAAGGGCTTCTGCTAGTATGACTTGCATTGATTCACCCGTATATTGATTGAAAGTTTCTACAAGTACGTAGTCAATCTTTGGCCCAACAGTAAGCGCTGTGTTAGATGGTAAAGTCCATGGAGTAGTAGTCCATGCTAGAAAGAAAACTTCACCTTGAGTGGTAAACGGTAACTGTGCAGGATCAGTTACTTTAAACTGCGCAGTCACAGTAGTATCTGTAACATCACGATAGCATCCTGGTTGGTTTAATTCGTGCGAACTCAAACCTGTTCCGGCAGCTGGTGAATAAGGTTGGATAGTGTAACCTTTATAAAGTAAATCTTTATTATAAATTTCTTTAAGTAACCACCATACACTTTCCATGTATTTAGGCTTGTAGGTTATGTATGGATCTTCCATGTCTACCCAATAACCCATATCCTCAGTTAGGTTACTCCATATATCGGTGTATTTTAATACAGCGTCTTTACAGGCTTGGTTGTATTCTTCAATAGATATTTTAGTACCTATATCTTCTTTGGTAATGCCTAAAGCTTTTTCCACACCTAGTTCCACTGGTAAACCGTGCGTATCCCATCCGGCTTTACGATTAACTTGATAGCCTTGCTGTGTCTTAAAACGACAGAACAAATCCTTGATAGTACGACCCATAACATGGTGAATACCAGGCAATCCATTTGCCGATGGTGGTCCTTCAAAGAAAATAAAAGGTTCGTTACCTTCTCTTGTAGTTACCGACTTGTTGAAGATGTCCTGATCTTTCCAGAATTGTTTGATTTTCTTATCAACTTCAGGAAGATTTAAACCTTTGTATTCATTGAATTTAGTACTCATGTCACCAGTGTTTTAAGGTGTGCAAAAGTAGGGAAAAGGTACGAGTTTTAATAGCTTTTTAAATCTTGTAAGCATTACTTTTCTCAAGGTGTTTAGACTTGATTTAACACAATACTTATTTACCGGACAAAAATACAATTACTCCCATTTCAATTGCATTCGTTTAATGCGGTCAGCTAGTTTTTCACTCGATAATTTAGCTCTCAATCTATCGGTAATTATGGGGAATGAAAAGGGTGTAGGTTTATCACACTGATTCCAGATGATGTCTTGCGACTTAATACGTTCTAAGCTTTCGCGCAAGCGGTATTCTTCTATTTGTTGCTCGTAAGTTTCTGTATAGGCTTGTCGCAAGAGAAGATTATCTGGTTCATTGTCTTTGAATACTTCAAATAATAATTGACTGCTGTTTTGTAAATGTTTTGTTTTAATGATTTTGTTGGGATAACCAGTAAAGACCAATCCTGCAATTACTGCGATATCTCTAAACTGCCTTTTGGCTAGTTCTGTAGCATTAACACTAGCTATCATGTCTTGGGATAGCATATCGGGTGTAAGTAGGTTGTTATCCAATAGGTCTTGCATATTAAAAGGCTGATCACTTAGTAATTCAAAACCATAATCATTAAAGGCAAGTGAAAAAGAAATGGGCTGAAGCAAACTTACTCTATAAGCGATCAAACCTGCCATGGCTTCATGAACAAATCTTCCTTCAAACGGATAAAATACCGAATGGTATCCTTCTCTAGTTTTAAAGGTTTCTATTAAAAATTGATTAGGTAGTGGTATGATGCTTTCTTGTTGTTGACGTTTAATAATATCTTTAAGAGCTTGCACCTCTGGTGTTTTCTTTTTTCCTGTTTGAAAATTTATCATCTCTTCCCTAAGCAATTCACCTAATTGAGAGCTCAGCGGTAAACGACTACCTTGCCAATTGCTCACTTGTCCCTTCTTTTTATTTGAAATGCGTACTTGTGCTACCATTCCCTTTAGTCGTACAAATTCTAAAGTGCGTCCAGCAAATACAAACACATCACCACGATTAAGTTTGCTTATGAAATACTCTTCAATAGTTCCTACATATCCGCCTGTCACGTATTTCACGGTCACATCTTGTCCCGTAACAATGGTTCCTATTTGTAATCGATGTCTCATCGCTATTGCTCTAGAATCGATAAAATACCGACCGGTATCATCTATTTCTACTTTTTTATATTCATCGTAGTTACTTAAACTATTGCTTCCATGAACAATAAAATTGAGACACCATTGCCATTCATCCTGGCTAATGGATTGAAAGCAAAATGTTTGTTTAATTTCCTTATAAATTTGATCGGGATAAAAACCACCACCTACCGCTAGTGTACATAGATATTGAATGAGCACATCGTAACATAATAGGTAGGGCAGCCTGTCTTCAACGGCTTGATTTGTTACCGCTTTTTGCAGCGCACTTGCTTCAATAAGTTCAAGTGCGTGTGTAGGTAAGAAGTAGATTACACTGGTCTCGCCAGGTCTATGGCCACTACGACCAGCCCTTTGTAAAAATCGCGCAACCCCTTTTGGTCCACCTACTTGGATGATTGTTTCTACCGGTGCAAAATCTACTCCTAAATCTAATGATGAGGTACAAACACAAGCCTTTAACGACTCATTGCGTATTGCGTTTTCTACCCATATGCGAGTTTCTTTATTAATAGATCCATGATGCATAGCTACTTCACCTGCAAATTCTGGGTGGCTGCTCATCAATGCTTGAAACCATATTTCGCATTGCGCTCTTGTGTTTGTAAATATTAAAGTGCTTTTACTGGAGTTTATTATGTGTACAACGTCTTTCAATAAGTGCAAACCTAAGTGGCCTCTCCATGGCATTTTATCCATCTTTTTTGGGATGATGGATTGTACCTTAATGTCCTTTTTAATATTTGCCTTTATTAAAACTCGATCTTTGGGGATTGCATTGTCATTCAATTGCGTATTATGATCGTGGGTAGGAACCCCTAATAAGACATCTTGAGCTTGATTTAAATTTCCAATGGTAGCACTAATTCCCCAAATCCTTATTCCTGAGCTTATTGTTCTCAAACGGGAAATAGCTAGTTCCATTTGTACACCTCGTTTAGTGCCCAGCAGCTCATGCCATTCATCAATGACAAGAGCTTCACAGGTTTTAAAAGTATTATTACGATCTTTACTGGCTAGTAATAAATGTAAGCTTTCAGGAGTTGTAATTAATAAATCCGGCATGCTCTTTTTTTGAGCGCTTCTTTCCTTGCTCGACGTATCACCTGTTCTTATACCTACTTTAAAGGGTAATTCAATAGCATCTACAAAGGATTGTGTGGTTTGTGCAATTTCATTTGATAGAGATCGTAAAGGTGTTATCCAGACAGCTTTTAATCCTTTACTGGGCTTTTTCTTATAATCGGGATTTTGTTTGATGTAATTTAATACTATAGCGATCCAGAGAGCATACGTTTTACCACTACCCGTTGGTGCATTGAGCAAGCCGTGTTTTCCTTTTAAAAAGGCATTCCATGCGTTTTTTTGAAAAGGAAACGGTGTCCATCCTTTATCTTCAAAAAAAGTTTCGGCAATTTTAAATAGATCTTTATTGGTCATGTATTGAGTATGCTATCCAATTTTACTCTTTTTGTCTGTAAAAAGTTGTTACTATTACCTTAATTTGTTGTTTGAGTGAATTATTAAAAGATTCGCTTTCGCGAAAGCGTGAAACAAACTATTCACAAAAAAGTATAAAATGTCTCATCAATTAGAGCTTATTAAAGATAAGCTGCAACGACATCACGTGTTTTCACTTTATCGCAATCAAATCAATAAAGATTTGGAGCGCAGTGGTTATCCAGTTGTGCAGTCTGACACGCCTGACGAATTTCTGGAATCTGTTATCCAATTATTGTCAGATGCAATAGAAGATAGTGATCCCAAGTTACAGCAATTGTATTACCTGGCAGATGTGCAGGAACGACATTTGGAACATGGTATAGTAATAGGGTTCTTGTATCGAGAATGGGTAAAAATTCAATTTAGATTGAGGCAGTAATTAGAAGAGTAATCTTACAAAGGGTTGTAAACCATTGTTGTAGATGCTTTTATCATCATTGTAAAGAATGTCATACCTAAATCCAATAACAAAATTCCCTTGTCGATAACCAGCACCTAGAAATAGTGCAGGTACCCAGTACTCTCTATCCAAAGAGCTGTTTTCAAAATTTTGATTCACGTAGAAATATTCAAAATCGGCGCTTACCTGTAAATAATCAATAGGATTTGCAATACCAATTATACTAGCTCCGTAAATATTTGACGAGAAATCTTGAAAACTAGCATTATTAACATCTCTTTCAGAATAGCTGTAATTTAAGCCTAAACCAACCCCAAAATTAGGTTTAAGTTGATAAATAGCTTGTGGAGCAATAATGATTGAGGTGAAATTGTTATTGAATCCAGCTCCAATATTTCCTCCAAATCTTACTTTATTCCAAAAATCTGACTCTGTGGTAGTAGACTGACTGAAAGATTTACAAATTACCAAGGTAAAAATTATGAAAAATGCAATAATGTTAGAATGTCTGTTTTTCATTATTCTGAGTTTTAGGAATTTCAATCGTTATAAATATACAAAAGTCGATGTCAAGCGAGCACTTTTCTTTACTTTTGCTATCATATTTGAAAAAAAGGAAATTTCCTTACAATTTTATGGATAAGTATTCATTTCTGAACGCAGCACACACTGCTTACTTTGCTCAGCTTTACGACGAATATTTGATCAATCCAGATCGCATTGAACCTTCATGGAGAGCTTTCTTCCAAGGCTTTGATTTCGGTATGGAAAGTGCTCATGAAGGTGACTTAGTAGTAGAACATCAGGGAAGCAGCGTTACAGTTCCCGATAATGTTAAAAAAGAATTTCAAGTTGTTAAACTTATAGATGCCTATCGTTCTAGAGGACATTTGTTTACAAGAACAAATCCGGTAAGAGAGCGACGTAACTATGAGCCTAAATTAGATATCCAGAACTTTGGATTGTCTAATGAAGATTTGGGCAAAGAGTTTGATTCTGGAGAACTTATAGGTATAGGTAAAGCTACACTTCAAAATATCATAGATCATCTTAAGATGGTTTATTGTGAAAGTATAGGTGTAGAGTACATGTACATAAGAAAACCAGATGAGGTAAAGTGGATACAAAACTGGTTACACCAAAATAATAATCACGCAAAATTTAATGAAAATCAGAAAAAACAAATTCTGAAAAAATTAAACGAAGCAGTATCTTTTGAATCTTTCTTACATACAAAATATGTAGGTCAAAAAAGATTCTCATTAGAAGGTAACGAGTCCTTAATTCCTGGTCTTGATGCATTAATTGAAAACGCTGCCGATAAAGGCGTTAATCAATTTGTACTAGGAATGGCACACCGTGGACGTCTTAATGTTCTTACCAATATATTTGGTAAGCCAGTAACTGATATCTTTTCAGAATTTGATGGAAAGGATTATGAACAAGACATCTTTGATGGTGATGTTAAGTACCACTTAGGTTACACAAGCAAGCGCAAGACTGATAATGGAAATGATATTAACATCAATATTGTTCCTAATCCATCACACCTTGAAACTGTAGGAGCGGTCGTAGAAGGTATAGCAAGAGCTAAACAGGACATGCACACACCTAATGATATGAGTAAGACCTTACCTATCGTATTACATGGTGATGCTGCTGTCGCTGGACAAGGGATTGTTTATGAAGTGGTGCAAATGGCACAGCTAGAAGCTTATAAAACAGGAGGAACCATTCATGTAGTAGTTAATAATCAGGTAGGTTTTACAACTAATTACCTAGATGCTAGATCAAGTACATATTGTACTGATATAGCAAAAGTTACTTTATCACCAGTTCTTCATGTAAATGCCGATGATGCCGAAGCTGTAGTCCATGCGATGAATTTTGCGCTAGATTACAGAATGGAGTTTGGGCGTGATGTTTTTATTGACCTATTAGGTTATAGAAAATACGGTCACAATGAAGGTGATGAACCTATGTTCACTCAACCCCAATTATATAAAGCAATTAAAAAGCATAAGAATTCTAGAGATATTTATGCTGATAAATTGCTTAAAGAAGGACTGATCAATAAGGATCACGTAAAGAATCTTGAGAAGTCCTACAAAGAAGGATTAGAAGAAGAACTAGAGAGTTCGCGAAAAAAAGAAAATACCATCATCACACCTTTTATGCAAGATGAGTGGGAAGGATACCACACAGCAACTGAAGATAAAATGATGGAAAAAGTGCCTACTGGAGTAAAGAGAGAGGTGCTTGAAAAAATCACCAACACAATCTCCCAACTTCCAGAGGATCGTAATTTCATACGTAAAATCAAGAAAATTGTTGAGGTTAGACAAACCATGTTTGATAAGGATGAGCTAGACTGGGCAATGGGAGAACACCTAGCCTATGGTAGCTTAATGCTTGAAGGATATAACATTCGTATGAGTGGTCAGGATGTAGAACGCGGTACATTCTCACACCGTCATGCAGTTGTAAAGTCAGAAAATCAAGAGCAAGAATTTATCCTTCATAACAATCTAGACGCAACTGGTAAATTTGAGATTTACAATTCACATCTTTCAGAATATGGTGTTGTAGGATTTGAGTATGGATATGCACTAGCAAGACCAAAAACATTGACTATTTGGGAAGCCCAGTTTGGAGATTTCTCAAATGGTGCACAGATCATGATTGACCAGTATATAAGTGCTGGAGAAGATAAGTGGAAAAACCAAAACGGGCTGGTAATGCTCTTACCACATGGTTATGAAGGTCAAGGAGCTGAACACTCTAGTGCTCGTCCAGAACGTTACCTGCAACTATGTGCTAGAGATAATATGTTTGTTGCAAATTGTACAACTCCGGCAAACATGTTCCACCTATTGCGTCGTCAAATGGTTGTGGATTATCGTAAACCACTTATCGTGTTCACTCCAAAATCCTTGCTTAGATTGCCGGCAGCGGTAAGTAAAGTAGAAGAGTTTGAAAATGGACATTTCCAAGAAATTATCGATAGTGATGCTGGTGATTCCGCTTTCGCGAAAGCAAAAACCCTAGTATTTACATCAGGTAAATTCTACTACGATTTATTAGAGTATAGAAAAGAGAATAATCGTAACGATGTTGCCATCGTACGTATTGAACAACTATTCCCTTTACCAGTAAATCAAATTCAAGAAATTATAAAAAATTACGGTAGCGAGGACATCGTTTGGGCTCAAGAAGAGCCTCGTAACATGGGAGCATATGCTCACTTACTACTGCACATGCCAGAAACAAGAAACTGGCGAGTATGTTCAAGAAATATGTATGCCGCACCAGCAACGGGTAGTGCAACCCGTTCAAAATTGCGTCATAGTAAAGTAATAGAAGACGTTTTTAATAACAATAAGTAAATTATGGCTCTAGAAATGAAAGTGCCTTCACCAGGCGAGTCGATTACAGAAGTAGAAATCGCAGAATGGCTCGTTGCCGATGGCGACTGGGTAGAAAAAGACCAGGCAATTGCCGAGGTAGATAGCGATAAAGCAACCTTAGAATTACCAGCAGAAGCTAGTGGTATTATAACCCTAAAAGCAGAAGAAGGTGATGCTGTTGCAGTAGGTGAAGTAGTCTGTTTAATTGATACTGAAGCTCCAAATCCAAATGGAGGTTCTCAAGATGTAAATAACGAGAGCTCAACCTATGAAGGTGGTGATGAAGGTGGTGGACAAGCAGCTGAAAAAGAGCAGGCAAAAAGTGCACCCGACTCAAAATCTACTAGTCATGATAAAGCACCACAACCTACACAGGCTAAAGAGTCTTATGCTACAGGTACAGCTAGTCCAGCAGCTAAGAAAATTTTAGATGAAAAAGGTATCGATGCTGGTAGCGTTAAAGGTACTGGTCGCGATGGTCGTATAACAAAAGAAGATGCGGTAAGCGCAACACCTTCTATGGGAACACCTGGAGCTGGCTCTAGAGGAGTTTCTCGATCGAAATTATCCATGCTGCGTCGTAAAGTAGCAGAACGTTTAGTAAGTGCAAAAAATGAAACAGCGATGTTGACCACCTTTAACGAGGCAAACATGCAACCTATTTTTGACTTACGTAAAGAATATAAAGAAGACTTTAAAGCAAAACACGGAGTTTCTCTAGGCTTTATGTCCTTCTTTACCAAGGCAGTAGTGCGTGCCCTAGATTTATATCCTGCTGTAAACAGTATGATTGATGGTAAAGAAATGATTACTTATGATTATAAAGATATTTCTATTGCAGTATCAGGTCCTAAAGGATTAATGGTGCCTGTAATACGAAATGCAGAGAATCTAAGTTTTAGAGGAGTAGAGGCAGAAGTAAAACGTCTAGCATTGCGTGCTCGTGATGGACAAATCACAGTTGACGAGATGACGGGTGGAACCTTTACTATTTCAAATGGTGGAGTTTTCGGTAGTATGATGAGTACTCCTATTATTAATCCACCTCAAAGTGGTATTTTGGGAATGCACAATATTATTGAGCGACCAATTGCAGAAAATGGTCAAGTTGTAATACGTCCTATGATGTACCTTGCTTTATCTTACGATCATAGAATTATCGATGGTAAGGAATCTGTAGGCTTCTTAGTAGCTATTAAAGAAGCACTAGAAGATCCTATCAATTTATTAATGGATGGCGATGTGAAGAAAGCGCTTGAAATGTAAAACATTTTAAAAGGAATAAAAAAAACCCTATTCTTAATTGAATAGGGTTTTTTGCTTTTGTTCTAGTATGAATTATTCTATAGTTGCACTACTTGTGGTAACTTCTCTTTCGATCTTTTTAATCATTCCTTGTAGCGCGCGACCAGGCCCTACTTCTATAAACTCATTAGCACCATCCTTGATCATTTCTTGAATGGATTGAGTCCATTTTACAGGTGCCGTAAGTTGATAAATAAGGTTTGTTTTTATGTCGTCGGTATTGTTTAGAGCAAACGTGGTTACGTTCTGGTAAATAGGACAAATTGGTTTTGAAAATTCTGTAGCTTCAATAGCTGCGGCTAGTTCTTCTCTTGCAGGCTCCATTAACGGAGAGTGAAAAGCACCACCTACTGGAAGTATTAAAGCACGTTTTGCTCCTGCCGCCTTTAATCTTTCACAAGCTTCCTCAACAGCAGGTACTGCTCCAGAAATTACTAATTGTCCAGGACAATTATAGTTGGCAGCAACAACAGTTCCTTTCACTTCTTTACAAACCTGTTCTACAACATCATCTGTCAAACCTAAAATTGCGGCCATAGTACTAGATTGTATCTCACATGCGGCTTGCATCGCTAGTGCTCGTTTAGAAACTAGATTAAGTCCGTCCTCAAATTTTAAACAATTTGTAGCAGTAAGTGCACTTAATTCTCCTAAAGAATGTCCAGCTACCATATCCGGTTTAAAGGCATCGCCCATCGTTTTTGCTAGAATTACAGAATGTAAAAAAACGGCAGGTTGTGTAACCTTAGTTTGCTTAAGTTCTTCTGCTGTTCCTTCAAACATGATTTTGGCAATGTCAAATCCTAGTTGCTCGTTTGCTTGTTCAAATAAAGCCCTTGCAGAGGCGTGATTATCATATAAGTCTTTTCCCATTCCTGTGAACTGGGCTCCTTGTCCAGGAAAAACGTATGCTTTCATATTAGTAATTTTTCAGGTTGTAAAAGTAGGCTTTTGTAGGTTTACTTGCTATAACTAGTTTGCAGCTGTCCTTTATCTAGATTGTTGTTATTTACGCTTCCAAGTTTCAAAATCAAAAGCATAGTCATGCTTATCATCCTTAGGATGATGTTCTTTATTTATAAGATTCCACTCGTTCGTATCGATTTCTGGAAAAAAAGCATCAGCAGTGAAAGAGCCATGAACTCTAGTAAGTTCAATGTGAGTGGCGTAAGGTAGAGCTAGTTGATAAATTTCTCCACCACCTATTATAAATGGTTTTTCATCTTCACTTGCTGCTGCAAGGGCAGTTTCCATGTCGTGGACTACGATGGCCTGTGAGGTTTTGTAATTTTTATCACGTGTGAGTACGATATGAGTGCGATTAGGTAAAGGTTTTGGGAAGGACTCAAAAGTTTTTCTTCCCATTATAATATGATGACCAGTTGTAATAGCTTTGAAACGTTTAAAGTCGTCTGGCAAATGCCATACTAAATCACCATCTTTCCCCAATTCATTATTGCTGCCTGCAGCTGCAATCATGGTCAAAGTTTTATTGTTTGCAGGTTGAGATATGATTTTTGTTTTAGGTAAAGGCTTTTCACTATTAATTTTAGATTCAAGCTGTGCGATGCGTTCTTGTTGTTTTTGAACCAATCGGTTGTACTGTTTTTTTTCCCATTCTGGACCCAGCAGTCTATTTGTGATGAACACTTTAAATGCGTGATAAATTAATAATAACAACCAAACAAACAGTACCCATATCCACCATTCCACACCTAGAAATTTAATAGGTTCACTTTGCATAAGAACTTGTGAGATGATTATCAAACCAATAGCTCCTACAAGGAAAACAACAAAATGAGTGAATAGACCACGTTTTTCTTTAATGCGTCGTTGGGCATTTTCTATAAGTTCCTTTTGTAGAGGATCGATTTCTGGTACGTGTTTCTTTTTAAAACCGAACATGATTAGTTGTATTTTTATACTCAAATGTACAGTATAAAGACTTTATGAACTCATCCCTTATCAAGAATTTAAGAGCAGCTTACCCCATTCTTAATAGGTACACTTATTTAAATGTGGCTAATCACGGGTTGCTTTCTCAAGCGGTCATTAATGAACGCATTCACATACTACATCAATTAAGAGATGAAGGATCAAAGTTTACAAACCTTTCCAGTAATTTGATTGATGCCTGCAGAAAACGTCTATCGCAATTTCTTGATTCTCACATTGATTACACGGCTTTTGTTCCTAATTTTTCACAAGCTTTTATTCACGTTTTGCATACTCTGGATAAGGAATCTAAATTTTTATTGATTGAAGATGATTACCCATCACTTAACGACGCTGTAAGGCAACGAGGTTTTATTTCTCAATATGTTACTGTGGACAATGAAATTGAGCAGAAAATCCTAGAAGCTTTTAGAGAGGAAGCTCCTGATTTTTTCTGCTTTAGTATGGTTCAATATATTTCTGGCATTCAATTAAACAATGAATTCATAAAACAACTTAAACTCGAATTTCCCGATACGGTTTTTATTGCAGATTTAACTCAATACGTGGGATGTGAGGAGTTTCGCTTTCGCGAAAGCGGAATAGATATAATCATCGCAAGTTGTTACAAATGGCTACACGCAGGTGATGGAATAGGATTTATTTCAATTCAACCAGATTCATATTCAAAAGTATCTAGTCATTTAAATCAACTTATAAATACTCGTCAGGATAATCGCAGTTTAATGATACAGCAGTTTGAGCCAGGACATGTTGATTTGCTAGCTATATCTTCATTGAATCTAGCTTTAAAAGAAGTAGAAAAAATAGGAATTCAAAATATTGAATTAAGGCATAAAACGTTGTCCAAGAATGTGTTTCAAGAATTTAAGCAGCGTAGGTTGTTAGATCCATCTGTCATGCACAGAGAATCCCATTCTGGTATATTTAACATCAATGGTGATGAACTATTGTATCAAAAGTTGCTTGATTCAAATATTATAACCTCGTTACGAGGTCCCGGTATAAGGGTGAGTTTTTGCTATTTGAATACGCTCGAGGAATTGCGTCACTTATTACAAGTACTGGATAAATAATTAAACCTATTTTTACTATATGAAGCGTTTTAAAATTTTACAGTTTTTTATTTGTTTAGTGATTGGTTTTTCCTCGGTTGCTCAAAATCCCAATGATTGTACTAATGCCATTTTACTTTGTGGTAATACAGATTTAGGATTAACACCATCAGGCGCTGGGACCAATGATTTTGCAAGCCCCAACAATCAAGTGCCTTCTTGTTATAATTTTCCAGTAGATCAGGCCTGGTTTAGGGTAGAAATTGAAAATACTGGAAGCTTCACATTTGATTTGGTGCCCGATGTTGCAAATGCTGATTATGATTTTGCTGTCTTTGGACCTGTGACAGATTGTAGTAATTTGGGAGCTGCAATTAGATGTAGCAGTACAAACCCACAATCTGCTGGTGTTTCAGGTAACACAGGATTAAATGATACAGAGACTGATATAACAGAAGGTCCTGGTGCAAATGGGAATGGATATTTAAGAGAGATTGATGCTACAGCTGGTGATGTATATTATATTATTGTAGGACTTGCAGTAGGTACAGGAGGATTTCAACTTAATCCTGGAGGAACGGCAACCTTGCCGCCAGCTCCTATAGCAAATCCTGTTCAAGATCAAGAGTTTTGTGATAACCTAGGGCCACAAGACGGAATTAGAGAATTTGATTTTACCCAGTTTGACACTACTATTATAAATGGTCAATCCAACGTAATTGTAACTTACCACGAAAACCTGAATGATGCTAATATAGGTACTAATGCATTATCATTTCCTTATACAAATTCAACAAGTACTTTTTCAGTATTTGCTAGAATTGAACGTACTGACTCAAATTGTACTGACTTTACAGAGTTTGAAATTGTGGTTGATGAAAATGGCATACCTACTGATCTTGATGAAGTAGTTGTATGCTCAGATAATAATACCGAGTCTTATGATCTTGCTGCAAATGTAGATTTATTTGTAGCAAATGCGAGTTCGTACAACATTACCTATCATGATACTGAACAAGATGCTTTTAACGACACCAATCCTATAAATCCAAATGTTACAGCTACTACCACACAAACTTTTTATTTTTTAAAGGTTACCGATCCAGCAGGTATTATTTGTGATTCAGTGGTTAGAGTTCCTTTGAGACTGTATAATCCTCCAGTTGTGCAAAATCCTAATAATTATCTTGTTTGTGATATAGAAAATGATGGGTTAGAGCAAATTGTTTTAACTGATTTAACGTCTGAGATACTTGGTGCTTTAGACCCAAATTTATTTGAAGTAAGGCATTATCTAACTAATAATGATCGCTCAGTACCTACCAATAACCTATCGGGTACACCGCAAATTTCACAACCTGTTACTAGTATTTTTTCTCGTGTTACTGATGTAAATTCAGGATGCTTTACTGATTTAGATTTTAATGTTGTATTAAATAGAACGCCTGACTTAAGGATGCAGGACCCAATAATTATATGCGAAGAGAATACACAGCCTATTACTATAGGTGTGGAATTTGGATTTGAATTCTATGAATGGAGTACAGGTGAAAGTGGACAAGACACCAACACAATTGATGTACTCTCACCGGGATCTTATACGGTAACTGTTACAAACAATGAGGGGTGTACCTCTCAGCTGACTATCGAGGCTCTACCATCTTCAAAAGCTACTATTGATGAAATCATCACTCAGGATTTTAGAAATGGCGATAATACAGCTACAATACTGGTAAGCGGTTCTGGAGACTACGAATTTTCAGTAGATGACGGTGCTTATCAAAGTTCTAATTTCTTTGATGGATTGTACAAAGGCTATCATGATCTAAGGGTAAGAGATAGAAACGGATGTGGAGTAATTTTTGCCACTTTTGTAACATTGGATTACCAACGTTTTTTTACTCCAAATCAAGATGGCTTTAATGATTACTGGACTTTTGACGGACTTAAAGAATATCCAGGAGCTCAACTTTTTATTTATGATCGTCATGGTAAGTTACTTAAGCAGCTATCGCCAGATACAGTAGGTTGGGATGGTACGTACAATGGTAACCCTTTACCTTCATCCACTTATTGGTTTACACTAGAGATTGAAAATAGACCAAAGGTTTCAGGAAATTTTGCTCTGGTTAGATAAAAATCGATGAATCGCACTTATTTTAATTGAGTTCACCGATTAAAATGGTGTTAAATTCGATTAAAAACAATGGTTAACAATTGATAATTATTTTTTTTGTCCTTTCGTCTATAGAAACTTTATTTGCGTTGATTTTAAAAGAAAACGTATTATGAAGTCCCTAAAAATTCTATTTTTTCTAGTTCCTTTTGTTGTTTTTTCTCAAGTTGGTCTTAATACAAGTTCACCAGAAGGAGTGCTCGATATAGTTTCTTCCAATACGGGTGTTTTATTACCTAGAATAGCGCTTTCATCCAATGCGGATAACACTACTATAATAAATCCTAATGGAGGCCCTATCGCCGATGGTACCATTGTTTACAACACCGGAACAGGCGGTTTAACACCTGCAGGAATCTTCATTTTTGAAAGCGGTAGTTGGGCGCTTATGACTACAGATAGAGAAAAACAAATTCACTTTGGAACAATAACTATAACAAGCAGTGGATCAGTATCTGTTACAGGTGTAGGGTTTGAGCCATCTAGTGTTGAATTTGTTGCGATAAATAGGGTGCAAACAGCTAACGAAGGAGCGTCTCGATCTGGTCAAAATAATAGCAATGATATTAGAATGGCTGGTGGAATGACAACTGGTTTTGCTCAAAATAATGGTGGTATCATAGATCAATATGCAATGGCAACTGGTTTGAGTGGCTCCAGTATAAATAACATTGGAACTTATTCTTCTACTAACCATTGTTTTGCCGCATTATTTGTAAATAATAATGGAGAGCCTATTCACGATAATGGATCAGCTACTGGTGGTACAGATGCTCAAGAAGGCTTGATAAGAGCCTCAATGACTTCTTTTGATACCGATGGATTTACGATTAATGTAGATAGATTCCTTGCGGGATCTAGCACTAATAGTAGAGAGAATCAGATCGTGGTAATGTATAAAGCTTACAGATAGACTTATATAACTCTATAATTTGAGTTGAAGCATGTTTATTTAAAGAAAAAAGTAAGGAAAAGTAAATAGTAGCACCTCTGTATAGTTTTTGTAGAGGTGGTAAATAAGTATCGTGTATACTGGTTCAGTTACATTTGATACATGAAAATTTATAGTCTTTTCTTCTTTATTATGGGATTTTGCTGGTCCAATAGTCAACAATTACCGTTAGATTTTGAAAACAATTCTTTTCCTTTTTCTTCGTTTTCGGGATCAGGATTTTCATTTAGAGGTGATCCTTCACAAGCAGGTAACCAAGTGGGTGAATTTTTCAATGATGGTGCTGCTGCTTATCAAGGTTTTTTTATTGATTTAGGAACTCCTGTAGATTTAGATAACGATTCAAATCTATCTCTGAGGTTTTATGCCTTTGATCCAAATAGTCACAACATTATAGTAAAACTTGAGAATGGAATCAATACTGATATTGAAGTCAGTACAACTGTAGTTAATTCTCAAAATTCTTGGACAACACTCAATTTTGACTTTTCAAATGCTACAGAAACTGCTACAGGAAGTACAGTTACTGGAACGGGTACTTACAGTCGGATAACCTTATTTATCGATGGTGGTTCCTTAACACCTGGAACCTACCTCATAGACGATATAAACAACAATGCTGTAGTGGGCTCACCTTCTAATCCAATTGATGTAGTCTATACAGATCTTGTATGGTCAGATGAATTTAATACACCTGGTTTCAACAACCCTGTTGATCCAACAAAGTGGTTTCATCAAACACAAATGATTACTCCAATAGGATGGGCAAACGGAGAGATTCAGCACTATACAAATCGATTAGATAATTCTTATGTAGAAAATGGAATGCTACATATAGTTGCAAAAAGAGAAAATTTTACTGATCAAGGTGAGACGAAACAATATACTAGTGCTAGATTGAATTCTAAGTTTGCGTTTACTCATGGTAGAGTAGACGTAAGGGCTAAACTACCAATTGGTGATGGTACGTGGCCAGCTATTTGGATGTTAGGTAAAAATATAAATGAAGATGGTGGTTATTGGGACAGCCAGTTCGGTACAACTAATTGGCCTTTGTGTGGGGAAATCGATATTATGGAACATGGATTAGGGCCCGTAAACCAGGTTTCTGCGGCATTACATACAAATTGTTCAGGATGTTTTGGGGCAACCATGAATTATCAGCCATTTATGTTATCAGATGTTGCAAATACGTTTCATATATATTCGGTCAACTGGTCACCGCAACAAATAACGTTTCTAATAGATGATGTTCCTTTTTATACCTATAACCCTACTATACGTAATGTAGATACTTGGCCGTTTGATGCAGATCAATATTTATTATTGAATGTAGCTATGGGTGGTATTGCTGGAACGGTAGATCCTAATTTTGTGCAGAGTGATATGCAAATTGACTATGTACGTATTTATCAAAATGTGCTATCACTAGATGATGAATCTAGTTATACCTTAAAATTATATCCAAACCCTGCAAAAGAAAGGATTATTATAACATCTTCAAAAACCATAGATGAGTTATATATTTTTGATATGATGGGAAAACAGGTTCATTTCAATCAAAATAATATAGGAACTATTGATGTTTCTCAATTTAGTAATGGGACTTATTTACTTAAGGCAAGAATAGATGATATTGTTATGACCGATAAAATTATTATTCATCACTAATAAACAGGTGTGTCAATAAAATCACGTTCTCTTTAATCAGGTAACTACTGAAAAAGAAATTCTAAAGGGATAATAACTCTATCTCTCCAGGCATTTTCGCTGTGATTCTCTCCAGGGAAGTATCCCGTTCTCCAATTTTTAGCGGTGTAACCTTTCTCTTTAATAATAAAATCAACCTCTTTTTGAATCTCTGGATATAGGGCATCCAAAGTTTCATCACCACAGTCAAAGTATAATTTGTGTGTAGCTGGATCTGGAAGATTGTTCTTTAAGTATTGTTTGAAGGCGTTTGGAATAGGATTGTTTTCCAAAGTAAACGTTCCAGGCCAGTGAGTTGAAAGACATGCAGCACCTCCAAAAACTTGTGGATATTCACATAGAGCATACATAGAAATCAAGCCACCCATACTGCTGCCTGCAATAAAGGTGTTGTCTTTATCTGTATAGGTGTTGAACATCTCATCAATGTGAGGTTTTAACTCACGCACTATGAATTTCAAATAATTATCCGAAGTTGGAGTAAAGCTAGATTTAAGAGGAACATGCGACTGTTTTAATTGTTCATTTACAATATTTCTTTCATCTTTAGTAAGCATTTCAAAAGGTTTTTGTGGGAAATAATCACTATGCCTAGTTTCACCACCATTCCAAATACCTACAATAATAAATTCCTTTGAACATGCATCTCTCTTATAGAATTGATGTGCAGCCTCATCCATTTCCCATGACTGTTTATTCCACGATCCTTTAGCATCGTACAGCATTTGACCATCGTGCATATATAAAACCGAATACCTTTTATTTTTAGAATAATCATCTGGTAACCATATATCAATATTCCTAGCTGTAACGTAATTTGATTTAAAATCAGGAATTCGTTGAATACTACCTTGGGATACCTCTGGTAAATCCTCTTGAGAATGAGTACACGATATACTCATTAAAGTAATTATTAAGATAAAAGCTGTTTTCATCGAGATCTTTTTTTGACTTAATGCGCTTCTAACCAATCATTTCCTAAACCAACTTCAACATCTAGCGGTACACTCATTTTATAGGCATTTTCCATTTCTGTTTTAATGAGTCTTTTCATGTCTTCTAATTCATCATCATGAATATCAAAAACCAATTCATCATGCACCTGAAGTAGCATTTTTGATTTGCAATTTAATGCTTCAAACTTGTTGTGAATATTGATCATGGCTAACTTAATGATGTCAGCAGCACTACCTTGAATAGGTGCGTTCACTGCATTTCGTTCAGCAGCGCCTCGAACAACAGCATTCGAACTATTTATATCTTTCAAGTAGCGTCTACGACCTAACACAGTTTCTACATATCCATTCTCTCTAGCAAAGTCGACTTGTTCTTGCATGTATGCTTTTAACTTAGGATAAGTTGCGTAATAGGTATCAATAAGCTCTTTAGCTTCACTACGAGATAAATCAGTCTGATTGCTTAAACCAAATGCACTTACCCCATAAATAATCCCAAAGTTCACAGTCTTTGCATTACTACGTTGCTCACGGGTAACATCTTGAATGGGAACATTAAATACCCTTGCTGCTGTACTGGCATGAATATCTTCATTGTTTTGAAAAGCTGCGATCATGTTTTCCTCTTCACTTAATGCTGCAATAATGCGCAATTCAATTTGGGAGTAATCAGCCGCGACAAGCCTGTAATTTTCATTGCGTGGTACAAAAGCCTTACGCACTTGTCGGCCACGTTCCGTACGTATAGGTATGTTTTGTAAATTAGGATCTGTGGAGCTTAATCTTCCCGTTGCAGCTACAGTTTGCATGTAGTTAGTGTGTATGCGTTTCGTTTGTTGATTCACCTGATTAGGCAGCGCGTCTACATAGGTTGATTTAAGTTTAGTGAGTCCTCGGTATTCTAAAACATTGGCAACAATTTGATGATCTTTAGCTAGATAACTTAGTACATCTTCTGCAGTAGAATATTGTCCTGTTTTAGTTTTCTTCGGCTTATCGACAAGTTTCATTTTGCCAAATAGTATTTCTCCTAATTGTTTAGGAGATCCTATGTTAAATTCTTCACCTGCAATTTCATATATGTTGGATTCTAACTGGGCTATGTCTTCTGTTAGCTTTCGCGAAAGCGTATCCAAATAATCGCAATCAAGATTTACACCTTCAATCTCCATAGCAGCAAGCACCTTCAAAAGTGGCATTTCTATTTCATGAAATAACTTATCAGTACCAGCAGCAGCTAGTTCTTTGATAAAAAATTCCTTAAGCTGGAACGTGATGTCTGCATCCTCTACGGCGTATTCTTTTACTTTCTCCAAATCCACGTCGCGCATGGATTTTTGATTTTTACCTTTCTTTCCAATTAATTCGGTAATACTTTGTGGCGTATAGTTCAAGTAGGTTTCTGCTAGGACATTCATATTGTGACGCATGTCAGGATTTATTAAATAGTGCGCTAGCATAGTGTCAAACATAGGGCCCTTTACTTTTACCTCATATTTGTCTAGTACTTTAATGTCGTACTTCAAATTTTGTCCAACTTTTTCAATCTGATCAGATTCAAAAAAAGGTTTTAGCTGTTGTAATAGTTCTATGGCTTGTTCTTGATCCTCTGGAAAGGGTAGGTAATAACCCTTGCCTTTTTCCCATGAAAATGCAATTCCTACTAGTTGAGCTATTAAAGGATCAAGTCCTGTGGTTTCAGTATCAAAACAAACGCTGTTTTGATTCATTAAGGTCTGAATAAATAATTTTGTCCCCATTCCAGGCTGCACGATCTGGTACAAATGATCGGTGGTTGAAAGTGTGTTACGACCAGTGGCATCAGCCTCTGCAGCGGTACCTGATCCTGGTGTAGAAAACAAATCAAATTGACCACTTGATGAACTGGTGCTGTTATCAGAAGTTGTTTTTTTATTATCTTCTTTATAGTTAACACCAGGGACTTTATCTGGGGCAAATATTTTGGCTAGTGTTTCTTTGGCACGACGAAATTCCAATTCATCAAAAATCTCATGAACTTTCTCAACATCTGGATCATCCAGTGTGTATTTACTTGCGTTAAATTGAACAGGACAATCCAATTTAATGGTTGCAAGCTGTTTTGAAAGAAAACCTAATTCTCTATTAGCTTCTACTTTTTCTTTCATTTTACCTTTAAGTTGATCAAGGTTTTCATAAAGTCCTTCCATGGATCCATAGGCCTTAATAAACTTTTTTGCAGTTTTATCTCCTACTCCAGGTAACCCTGGAATGTTATCACTGGCATCACCCATCATTCCTAAATAGTCGATTACTTGTTCAGGTCGATCTACTTCAAACTTTTTTTGAACTTCGGGAATGCCCCATATTTCTATCCCATTACCCATGCGAGCAGGACGATACATGTAGATATTGTCAGAAACTAACTGTGCATAATCCTTATCTGGTGTTACCATATAAACGGTAAATCCTTCTTTTTCGGCTTGTTTTGATAAAGTACCTATTAAATCATCGGCCTCGATACCAGCTTCCTCAATAATGGGAATATGCATCGCCTTTAATATTTGTTGTATGTAGGGTACGGCTATTTTTATTGCTTCTGGTGTTTCGTCACGATTAGCTTTATAATCTGCATATAGTTCGGTACGCTCTGCACTTCCTTCCTTGTCAAAGGCAACAGCTAGGTATTCTGGTTTTTCACGTCTTATAACGTCAAAAAGGCTGTTAGTAAATCCCATTATGGCACTGGTATCCATGCCTTGTGAATTGATTCTAGGATTTTTAATAAGTGCATAATATCCTCTAAAAATTAAAGCATAAGCATCTAGTAAAAACAGTCTTTTATCGTCGGTTCCGTCGTTCGTCATGATGAAAATTTGAGAAGGTTAAAGATAAAACTATATGCTAGGGTGAGCAAGAGCGCCGGCTTTAACTTTATCTTAATCCATAACCTGTTGTATTGAGTTAATTTAGCGCCATGAGATTTATATATATCATAGGTTTTTTCATTATTGTTGAAATTTATGCTTTTCAACTTATTCGAGTACTAGCCAAGGGTCATTGGTGGAAATGGGTATATCTAGCGGTATCAATACTTATTTTCCTAAATGTTGTTTTACAATTCTATTTATCTCCAGATCGCACTCAAGTAGTTCCAGTAAGAGATTTTGCAGTAACCTTATTTTTGGCTTTTCTAGCAGCCAAAACGGTCTTCTTACTCATCATGTTCTTCGAGGATATTGTGAGGATTGTAGAAGGTGTTATCTCGCTTTCGCGAAAGCATAACTCTACCGACCTAGAAGGAATGTCTGACGCTAGCTCATCTTTCCTGCCTAGCCGTCGTTCATTTATAGCCAAAACGGGACTAGCACTTGCTGCATTACCTTTCGGTGCTATTTTATATGGAGCTTGGAAAGGGAAATACAATTATCAAGTACGTGAATATGAATTAAGTTTTGATGATTTACCCGAAGAATTTAATGGTTATAAAATTTCTCAAATAAGTGATATTCACGTAGGTAGTTTTGATGACAAGGATGAGGTAGCCTATGCCATTGACCTTGTAAATAAACAACAAAGTGATGTCATATTATTCACAGGTGATCTGGTTAATAATGTGGCACGAGAACTCTATGGCTGGGAAGATATCCTGGGAAGATTAAAGGCAAAGGATGGTGTATTTTCTGTACTAGGGAATCATGATTATGGTGATTATGTGAATTGGGTTAGTCAAAGTGAAAAGCGTAAAAATCTTGAAGAGTTATTCCAGATTCAAAAGAATATGGGATGGCGATTAATGATGGATGAAGCACATGAAATTAAGAGAGGTACGGATAGTTTACATATTGTAGGAGTTCAAAATTATGGTGGTGGACGTTTTCCTAAATATGGTAATCTAGACAAAGCTAGCGCCTCGTTGTCGGATTCTAGTTTTAAAGTTTTAATGAGTCATGATCCTAGTCACTGGGAATTACAAGTTAAAGATCATCCTAAAAAGTTTCATCTCACTCTAAGTGGTCATACTCATGGAATGCAATTTGGTGTCGAGATACCTGGTTTTTTTAAATGGAGTCCAGTGAGTTTTGTTTACAAACGATGGGCTGGTATCTATAAGGAATTAGATCAATTTTTAAATGTTAACCGTGGATTTGGTTTCATAGGTTATTCTGGACGAGCAGGAATTTGGCCAGAGATAACAGTGATAACCTTAAAACGTGCTTAATAGGGTAAAGTTTCTTATTTTTGATAAGATAAGGTGTACTTGATATGTCAAAATTTGGCGAGCTTATAAATACTGAAAAACCTGTTCTACTTAGTTTTTTTACCGAGTGGAATGAGGAATCACAAAGTATGCAGGATATTTTAAAAAATGTTGCTGCTACCCTTGGTGATCAGGCAAAAGTGATAAAAATCAATGTCGATAAGAATGTCGAGTTGTCCAACGCCCTACGTATTAAAACCTTGCCTACTTTTATCCTTTATAAGTCTGGTGAGATGATGTGGCGTCAAAGTGGAATACAAGATGGAAATGCTCTTGTTACCCTACTACAACAGTACTCTTAAATTAAAGTGTTGCTGTTTCCCAGGCATTGTCCTTCACGTATTGTAAATATTCGGGAAGCACTTGTTTCAACATTTCTAGAAATTTGTCACTGTCATGAAACACAATAATGCTTCCGTTTTTAGTATGCTTTTTCAACTGTTTTAATACAACAGTTGGGTTTTGATTAACATCAAAATCTCCTGAAAGTACGTCCCACATTATAATTTGATAACTTAGTTTTTTAATGAGTTATAAGTAGATAGCCCTAATTTACCATACGGTGGTCTAAACAACTTTGATTTAATAGAAGACTCTGCAAGCTTTACATTTTTAATGTATTGTTTGTTATTGGTTTTCCAACTATTTAAATGGTGTTGAGTATGATTACCTGTTTGATGACCACCATTTAGTATGCTATCATAAAGATCAGGATGTTTAATTACATTATCTCCTACACAAAAAAAAGTAGCTTTCATTCCATAGGAATCTAAAAGCTCTAGAACATACGCTGTTGCATCTGGTTGTGGTCCATCATCAAAGGTTAAATAAACTTTTTTTTCTGAACGGCTTTTGTGCCAGATACAACCTGGGAAAAGGGAAGTGACCCAATCAGGATTATGAAAGGGATACCATCTCATTTTTAATCCAGGCTATCTGACTTTGGAGTTTGTAAAGATTCAAGATCAGTATTTTCCTCGTTTATTCTTAGTAATTCTACCATCGCACTATCGATTAACGCAGGATCTAAATCGTCGCTATTTGACGATAAAGTATTTACAATACTTAATTTTTCTCTAGGATCATACTGTTTAGGGAATCGCATCATATATTCATTAAAAATATCAATTTGCTCAGTAGCAAATTTCATATCTTTTGCTAGAATAGCAGACTGTACAAGGTTTCTATATCTTTCAACAGCAGTGATAATTGCAATGCTCACATCTTCACCTTGATCATCAATATTAAAGTTTTCATAGAACTCTAATTCATCTTGATATTTGGCAATTACTCTCAATAGTAAATCTCGTGCTTTTTCTATTTTACCAACATTATAATAACCAGTCACAAAGGGTTCTATCATAGAATAATGGCCAAATAATTCTAAAGGCATTTTTTCCATTCCAAGGTCTAGGATTTCCTCAGCTTTATCTAGTTTACCTTCTTCGGTAAGTGCGGTAGCTACTCGGGTGATATTACTTCTAAACCCTACACTATTGCGTCTAGTTTCTACATCGTGTAAAACATCTGGATTACCGCTGTTGCCCCATTTCCAACTTTTTAATACCTCATATCCATGATCAGCATCAACGCGACCCATTGAAAATGGATCTCTAGGGTCGTATTCTGATTTTATAGGTATTAAACGATAAGCGCAGCCATCTAATTGAAGATAATCTTTCATCCAGATATAGTCTTCGTCACCAAAGGCACCACCAGAAAAATAAATAGGTCGTTCCCAGTTATTAGCTGCAAGAATATCCAGCATGAACATTCTGTTTTTATATACATAATCACTGTCTAGTTCAATGATTATTTCGTCAACTATTTTATCAGCATCTTTTTCAGGTACAACACCATTAGCTAGTACAGCCTGCTTATTGACAGGAACTCGTATGAATTTACTAGGATAAGTATGTTCTTCATAAGGCCCAAATCGATCTTCCATGGTATAACGCTTGTTGCTGCGTACCCATGCCATCCAGTCTGTGATGTCCAGCGTATCTTTAAGGAATGCCTTAGGAGCACCCATTTCGATAGCTTTTTCTTTATCTAATGGTAATAAAACATCTCTCGTGCCGTAGGTGTAATCGCTGTGTGATAAAGTGCTAGGAACTGGTGCGCTGTCCCATGCTTGCTTTTTCATATCATCCATATACCAGGCTGTGCTTAATAGGGAAGTACATACAACCCTAACATCGGTGCGATAATTCTCAACCTCTTGTAAATACCATAAAGGGAACGTGTCATTATCGCCTATTGTAAATATCATGGCGTTAGGTAGACAGCTATCTAAGTATTTGCGCGCATTTTCTAAGGCAGAGTATTTTCCTGATCTATCATGGTCGTCCCAGTTTTGAACACCCATGAGCAAAGGTGCTGCTGCAAAACAAGCCACGAGTGAAACTAATTGTGCTGGCTTTGATTTTATAAGGTCTCTTAATCCTTCATAGATAGAATAAACTCCCATTCCTATCCACATAGAAAATACTAAAAAGGAACCTACATAGGCATAATCACGTTCTCTTACTTGAAAAATGGCTTGATTAAGGTAAATAATTATAGCTATGCCGGTGAAAACAAAAAGTACTAGGGTAACATAAAAAGATTTTTTATCTTTTGTAAAATGAAATATAGCACCTAATAAACCTAGGATTAATGGTAAAAAGAAATAAGTGTTGCGTGCAGGATTATTTAACATGTCCTCACTTAACTCATCTTGATTACCTAGTCTGAATTCATCAATAAATTTAATTCCGCTTATCCAGTTACCATTAAATGGATCCCATTCTCCTTGAACATCATTCTGTCTTCCGGTAAAATTCCACATGAAGTATCTTAAGTACATGTATGAAATTTGATAATTCAACATGTAATCTACGTTTTGAAAGAACCCTGGTTTTGAAACAGTAATATAATCTCTTAAACCTACAATGGCATTGATATACTCGTTAGTTTCAATTTTTCCTGATTTGTAATCTAGTTCTAACTGGCCTAAAACCTCTAGTAGTTGTGGATTGTTTTCATATCCTTTTTTGATTTTATAAGGCAGCTCACCCATGTATTCAACATAATTAGTAGCCCTACTACCGTCGGTCATTCTAGGAAAAAACCTTTGTGATCGCTATGAGTGTTTTGAGCAGCATCCTCATAATTATTTACGATCACGTACTTTCCTAATTCATCATTGCGCTCATATTTAGGTTTCTCATCCACGTAAGGCTCATCAGGATCTAGACCTACATACCTATCGGTAAATGAAGGTCCGTAGAAAATAGTTTGTTTAGGATACTGTTCACGATTATAGTAAGCCAGTAATGATCGTGCGTCCTCGGGACGGTTTTCATTTATAGGAACTCCAGCATTTGATCTTATGGGCAACATTACCCATGAGGAAAAACCAATTAGGATAAATGCGATACTTAGTGTTATGGTATTTAGGAGTGGTAGATTACGCTTTCGCGAAAGCGTAATTAAATAAATGAATAAGGCTACAATTAAAACAAAAACTATAACAGTACCATAATTGAATGGCAACCCGATGTCATTGACAAAGAAAATCTCCAGTTGACCAAAAATAGCCAAGGTATTAGGTCCCAAGAATAGGAACACAAATAGAAGGACTGCGACAACAGCGACATTTGCGAGTATGAAATTAAGAGGAGTAATTTTTTTATAATGCTTGAAGTACCATAAAAGTCCAATAGCTGGAATAGTAAGTAACCCTAGAAAGTGCACTCCAAAGGAAAGACCTATAATAAATGAGATTAAAATAAGCCAGCGATTACCTCTAGGCTTAAGCATGTCGCGCTCCCACAAAAGGCCTAGGTAAAACATTAAACTCATGAGCATGGTTGTCATGGCATATACTTCTGCCTCTACAGCATTAAACCAAAAGCTGTCAGTTACAGCAAAGGCTAATGAGCCTATCATCGCGCTACCTAGGACCATAGTATCGCTTGCCTTATCTTTAAGTATGTGGTTTCTAAGTAATAAAGTGAGTGACCAAAACATAAAAAGCACAGCAAAGGCGCTTGAAAATACCGACATCAAATTCACCATGTAGGCGATTTGAGTAGCATCAGTAGTGAAAATTGAGAAAAATGCGCCTAGCATTTGATACAACGGTGCTCCAGGTGGATGTCCTACCTCGAGCATTGCAGATGTTGCGATGTACTCACCAGCGTCCCAAAAACTTATTGTAGGTTCTACTGTAAGCCAGAATATGGTTAAAGCGATGGCAAAGGTGATCCATCCAATGATTTTATTTAGTTGATCGTAATTCCAATTCATAATTGTGGTAAAATCTATGGGCGAAAATAAGCATTCTTATTCATGCTTTTGTAAAGCATAACGGCAAAACCTAGTAGTTCTTGTACGGTAAAAGGCTAGATTATAGGTGGGAACAATTTTTTAATTTTTTTCGATTTTTTTTGCACAGTTATAGGTTTGTATTAAATTTGCATCCGCTTAGATGGCCTATGGTGTAATGGTAACACTGCGGTTTTTGGTACCGTCATTCTAGGTTCGAGTCCTAGTAGGCCAACAAGTAACGAGAAATCCCGAAGTTTTTGCTTCGGGATTTTTTTATTGTTCTTGTTTTTAAATTTAGTTTTTAGACTACTTAATTCTAAAAGTGATGACAGGAAGACTGCTGTGGTTAACTACATCTTCACTTACACTACCGTTAAAGAAGTGAGATAAACCACGACGTCCGTGTGTTGCCATTCCTATAACATCGGCCTTGATGTCCTTGGAGAAATTAAAAACACCTTCTTCTACCGATTGGTCATTGTATATAGTGTAATCTTTGGGTTCTACATTTACATTTTTTAAATATTCCTGCATTTTGGCGCTGGCGTCTCTAGTGGATAAAAAATTCCCTGGTGTATTTACGTATAGTAAGTGTAAATGGCAATTGGTTTGTCTGGCAAAATTATCAGCCTCTTTAAGAGCGCTTGTTGAATTAGGGTCTAGATCAGTTGCAAAAACGAATTCGTTTACATCCAATCTTTCTTTACGGTCTTTTACGATAAGTACCGGAATTTCAGAATTGCGCACTACTTTTTCTGCATTAGAACCTATAAATAGATTTTTAACACCATCGGCACCATGTGAACCCATTACAATAATATCGGCATTATGTCTTTTTACGGTGTCCATAATTCCGCTAAATGCTGCGCCAGTAGCAACGTCACCATGTACGGTTACTCCATCTAAGAAATCTGCTTTCATCAAGTTGTCAAACTTTTCTTTGGCTAATTTCATAAAGAATACAGCTTCAGGCAAATTAGAGCTACCGTTGTTTGCTAGGTGTAAAGGAAGGTCTAGTTGATGAAGAAGGTATACTTCGCCATCATTTTCACGTGCCATATCGGCCGCTATTCTCAATGCGTTTTCTGCTTGAATGGAGAAATCAGTAGGGACGATTATTTTTTTCATCTTGGTGGATTTTAGTGAGTATTAAAGATAGTGAATTTATCGATAATCATAAATAGCTGTGTTACTTGCAGTAATCATTAAATCGTGTTATATTTGCAGCGTATTTGAAAGGATTCGAGGGGACGATTGTCCCCTCTTTTTATAGCTATGTTGAAAGAAAAAGCACTTGAATTACTAAATGAAGCGTTTGAAGAGCGTCCTGATTTATATCTAATCGATTTTAAAATGGGATCTAGTAATGACATGAAAGTAATCATCGATGGTGATAATGGCGTGACTCTTGCAGATTGCGTATTTGTTTCTAGAGCAGTAGAGCACAACCTGGATAGAGATGAAGTTGATTTCTCGATAGAGGTTACGAGCGCAGGAGCTACAACTCCTTTAGAACTGCCTAGACAATACAAGAAAAATATAGGACGCACACTAGAGATTACCGATCGAGAAAAACGTTCAGAAACTGGTGAGCTTATTTCGGTTCAAGAAAATGGTGTAACCATTAAGTGGAAAGCACGTGTTCCTAAAACGGTGGGAAAAGGAAAAATGACTGTTGAAAAAGAATGGTCTCCTTCATTTGAAGAGATCAAAAAAGCAAAAGTGGTAATAAAATTTAATTAATATCAAGATATGGAAAATCTCGCGTTGATCGAGTCTTTTTCTGAGTTTAAGGATGAAAAAATGATAGATCGCGTCACGTTGATGGCGATACTTGAAGATGTTCTTAGGACTGCATTGAAAAGAAAGTATGGAGAGGATGATAACTTTGATATTATCATTAATCCTGATAAAGGAGATTTAGAAATATGGCGTAATCGCGTCGTAGTGGCAGATGATGAGGTTGAGGATGATAATTCAGAGATTTCATTAACCGAGGCTCGTAAAATAGAGCCAGATTATGAAGTTGGAGAAGATGTTGCAGAAGAGGTTAAATTAGTACAATTAGGTCGCCGAGCTATTTTGGCGCTTAGACAAAATTTAATTTCAAAAATTCATGAACACGATAACACAAACATCTTTAAACAATTTAAAGATCTTGAAGGTGAGTTGTACAGTGCCGAAGTTCACCACATCAGACATAGAGCGATTATATTGCTAGATGATGAAGGAAATGAAATTATTCTACCTAAAGATCGACAAATACCATCTGACTTTTTTAGAAAAGGGGAGAATGTTAGAGGAGTAATAGAGAGCGTTGAAATGAGAGGTACAAAACCTAACATCGTTCTTTCTCGTACATCTCCTAAATTCTTAGAAAAGCTTTTTGAGCAAGAAATCCCAGAAGTTTTTGATGGGGTTATTCAGGTTAAAGCAGTGGTTAGAGAACCAGGTGAAAAAGCAAAAGTAGCAGTCGATAGTTACGATGATAGAATTGACCCTGTAGGAGCCTGTGTTGGTGTTAAAGGTTCTCGTATTCACGGTATTGTACGTGAACTAGGAAATGAAAATATTGATGTAATTAACTTTACTAACAATACACAGTTGTATATTGCACGCGCATTGAGTCCAGCTAAGATTATTTCAATGAATCTAGATGAGGAAAATAAACGTGCTGAAGTAACTTTACATCCTGACGAGGTATCAAAAGCGATAGGTAGACGTGGACATAACATACGTCTTGCAGGAAAGCTTACAGGATACGAAATAGATGTTATTCGTGAAGGTGCTGAAGAAGATGTAGAGCTTACCGAATTCTCTGATGAAATCGAAATGTGGATTATCGAAGAATTCAAGAAAATAGGTTTGGATACTGCCAAAAGTGTTCTAGAGCAAGACGTTGCTGACTTAATAAAACGTACTGATCTTGAGGATGAAACTATTTATGAGGTAGTAAACATTCTTAAGTCTGAATTTGAAGATTAAATAGTAGTCACAACCCGTAACCATATTTATGGCTGAAATTAAAAATATGAGACTTAATAAAGTGCTTCGAGAATTTAATATTTCTCTTGATCGCGCTGTAGAATATCTTAACGCCCAAGGTATCGAGATTGAAGCTCGACCTACGACTAAGATTGATGCTACTGTGTATCAAGCACTTGCTGATGAGTTTCAGACAGACAAAAGCAAGAAGGTAGCCTCTAAAGAAGTAAGCGCCGAAAAACGCAAGGAACAAGAAGAATTGCGTTTACAGCGTGAGAAGGAGCAAGAGGAAAAGCAGCGCATTAAGGAAGAAAAAATCATTAAAGCCAAAGCTAAACTGGACGGACCTAAACAGGTAGGTAAAGTAGATTTAGATGCTAAACGTGAAGAAACTGTTGAGGAGCCAACTCCTGAGAAAAAGGAAGAACCTGTTGCTAAAGTTGAAAAACAAACCCAAGACAAAACTCCTGAAAAGGTAGAAGAGAAAACTCCTGAAAAGGAAACTCAAGGACCAGCAGTAGTTTCAAACAGAAAAGCTGTTAAAGGAGCAACTATTAAGGGTAAAATTGATCTTGAACCTAAAAAGAAGAAGGAAGCGCCTAAAAAAGCTGCTCCTAAAAAAGAGGAAGCTAAACAAGATCAAAAACCGATTCCAAAAAAGGAAACTCCTAAAAAGGAAGTAAAGACAGAGAAGCCTGCTCCTGAGAAAGCTGCAGCTCCTGAAAATTCTGAACCAGAGAAGATTCAAACGGAATATAAGAAATTAGATGGGTTAAAGGTTACGGGACAAAAAATAGACCTTTCTAAATTTCAAAAACCGAAAAAGAAGACAGATTCTTCAAGAGGTAAACGTAAACGTATCTCTAAACCTGATAACCGTCGTGGCGGTAAACCAGGAGGAAACAAACCAAGTAATAAACGAGGTAGAAAGAATGTTGTTAAGGAGGAGCCTACTGATGAGGAAATCCAAAAACAAGTTCGCGAGACATTAGAAAAACTGCAAGGTAAATCTAACAAGTCCAAAGCTGCTCGTTACCGTCGTGATAAACGTGATCAACATAGAGAGCGCGTTGAACAAGAACAAGCTAGTGCAGAAGAAAAGATCCTTAAAGTTACAGAGTTTGTTACCGTTAACGATCTAGCTACTATGATGGATGTTCAGGTTAACCAAATTATTGGAGCTTGTATGTCCCTAGGTATGATGGTGACAATGAATCAAAGACTGGATGCAGAAACAATGACTATAGTAGCTGAGGAATTTGGCTATGAAGTAGAGTTTGTTACTGCCGATATTGAAGATTCAATTACAGAAGTTGAGGACAACGAAGAAGATCTAGAAACAAGAGCTCCTATTGTTACAGTAATGGGACACGTAGATCACGGTAAAACATCATTACTGGATTACATACGTGAGGAAAATGTAATCGCTGGCGAAAGTGGAGGAATTACACAGCACATTGGTGCTTATGGTGTGACTCTTGATAATGGTCAACGTATTGCTTTTCTTGATACACCAGGTCACGAGGCCTTTACAGCCATGCGTGCTCGTGGTGCACAAGTTACTGACATCGCAATTATTGTAATTGCAGCAGATGATGATGTAATGCCACAAACTAAAGAGGCAATTAGTCACGCCCAAGCCGCAGGAGTTCCTATCGTATTTGCTATAAATAAGGTGGATAAACCAACTGCAAATCCAGATAAGGTAAAAGAGTCGCTAGCAAATATGAATTTACTAGTCGAAGATTGGGGTGGAAAAATTCAATCACACGATATATCAGCCAAAACTGGTTTAGGTGTTCAAGAATTACTTGAAAAAGTAATCTTAGAAGCCGAGTTACTTGATCTAAAAGCAAATCCTAATAAACCTGCTGTAGGTACAGTTGTAGAAGCCTACTTGGATAAAGGACGTGGATATGTTTCTACCATTCTTGTTGAAGCTGGTACTCTTAAAATCGGAGACTACGTTCTTGCGGGACGTACACACGGTAAAGTAAAAGCAATGCATGATGAGCGTGGTAAAGTTATTGAAATAGCTGGGCCATCAACTCCGGTTTCTATTTTAGGATTAGATGGAGCACCACAAGCAGGTGATAAGTTCCATGTGTTTGAAGATGAACGCGAGGCCAAAGACATTGCTGCTAAACGTACACAGTTACAACGTGAACAATCTGTACGTACTCAGAAAACGCTGTCACTTGATGAAATCGGTAGACGTATTGCTTTAGGAGACTTTAAAGAACTTAACTTAATCCTGAAAGGAGATGTTGATGGATCTGTAGAGGCACTTACTGACTCGTTCCAAAAACTTTCAACTGAAGAAATACAAGTTAATATCATCCATAAAGGTGTAGGTGCAATTACAGAAAGTGATGTGCTTCTTGCAACAGCTTCAGATGCGATTATCATCGGGTTTAACGTAAGACCGCAAGGTAATGCTCGTACAGTAGCAGAGAAGGAAGAGGTGGATATCCGTACTTACAGCATAATCTATGATGCGATTAACGATCTTAAGGATGCGATGGAAGGAATGCTTTCTCCTGAGCTTAAGGAGGAAATTACCGGAGATGCAGAGGTTCGTCAGACATTCAAGATATCTAAAGTAGGTACCATTGCAGGTTGTATGGTTCTTAATGGTAAGATATATCGTAATAGTGGCGTGCGCCTAATTCGAGATGGTGTTGTTAAGTATACTGGTGAACTTGCAGCTCTTAAACGTTTCAAAGATGACGTTAAGGAAGTAGCAAAAGGTTATGAATGTGGTATGCAAATCAAGAATTACAATGATCTACAAGAAGGAGATATTATTGAATGTTTCCGTGAGGTAGAAGTAAAGAAAACTTTGAAATAATAAGTGATTCTTATAGAATATAGAAACCGTTACTTATTCAAGTAACGGTTTTTTTTATGTAAAAAGATTTGGAGTGTTACCTCGCTTTCGCGAAAGCTATATTCCCACTATATTTATGAAAAATAACCCATGTCAAATACTGATTTAATTATTGAGGAGCGCAGTCGCGATATCGGTGACTTTCTAGTAGGTAGGTTGATTCCTTTTAGGAAAAAGCGCATGGTAGGCCCATTTATATTTATCGATCACATGGGACCAACAAAACTAGGTCCAGATAAGTATATGGATGTGGATCAACATCCTCACATAGGGTTATCCACTCTTACTTATTTAATGGAAGGTTCGATAATGCATGAAGACTCTCTAGGAACCAGACAGCTCATTGAACCAGGTTCTGTTAACTGGATGGTTTCAGGAAGTGGTTGCTCTCACACAGAACGCACACCAGATCAATTAAGGCACGATAGAGTTGAGTTTACCATGCATGGTTATCAAATATGGGTAGCCTTGCCCAAGGAACTTGAAAATACGGTTCCAGAATTTCATCACATCGATGCCAATGAGTTACCTAATTGGGAAGATGGCGCTGCAAAATTCACACTTGTAGCTGGAACTGGTTATGGTAAAACATCACCTGTTCCCGTACATTCTCCTTTATTCATGATTGATATTAAAACCACAGCCGATTATGATTTGTGGATTGCTGATAATTTAAAAGGAGAGGTAGGTGTTACCATAGTTGAAGGTGGTGTGATCGCTTGTGATAAAGCCGTAAGTGCTGGAAATATGCTGGTAAGTAAAACAGAAAACGTGTGCAACCTTACGATCAAAGCCAACAGCCATATATTACTATTTGGTGGTGAACCATTACCAGAACAACGTTTTATACACTGGAATTTTGTGAGTAGTTCAAAGGATAAGATTGAAGAAGCTAAGCAAGCGTGGCGTAATAAAACATTTCCTATGATGGATAATGATGATAGTTATGTACCATTGCCTGGATCATAGGAAACTCTTAATTCGAGCGAACTAAAATGAAATCTTAGGTTCATTAAATAAAAAAGCAGCTGTAAAGCTGCTTTTTTATTTATAAGATGGATTACTTAGTATGTTTATGCTATGGTAGCGCCATTTACAACAGCGTCATCTGGATTAACAAAAACCAGTTTACCATCAGGATCTTCGGCTAGTAAAATCATACCTTGAGATTCTACACCACGTAATTTTCTAGGCGCAAGATTGGCAAGTACGGTAACTTTACGTCCTATTAATTCTTCTGCTGTAAAATGTTGTGCTATTCCAGAAACTATAGTACGTTTATCGATACCAGTATCTACGGTCATTACCATTAGTTTGTCCGTTTTAGGCATCTTTTCAGCAGTTAGAATTTCTCCTACTCGCAGATCCATTTTCATGAAGTCATCGTAATTTGTCTCTTCTTTTTGTGGCATAAGTTTAGGATTTGATTGTGCGTTTTCTTTTTTAGTTGCTTCAAGCTTATCTAACTGTTGTTGAACTTGTTCATCCTCAATACGTGAGAATAACAATTGAGTTTTATTAATTTGATGATTAGAAGGAAGTAAAACATCGTTAGTCGCTATGTCGTTCCATGATAAATCCTCTGCTTTTAAATTAAGCATGTTATCTAATTTAAGTGCTGTGTGAGGTAAAAAGGGTTTACTTAATACTGATAAAGCTGTGGCGATTTGTAACCCAACAAACATGATTGTTTGCACTCGATCAGGATCTGTTTTTATAAGTTTCCATGGTTCTTCATCAGCGAGGTATTTATTTCCTAATCTGGCTAGATTAAGTAATTCTGTTGCGCTTTCGCGAAAGCGGAATTTTTCAATACTCTCCTCAATAATAGAAGGGAATTTCTTTAATTCTTCCAGGGTTTGTAGGTCGTAACTACTATAATCATTGGGCTGCGGTACTATTCCATCGTAGTACTTATGCGTGAGCACGAGTGCGCGATTAATAAAGTTACCGAGTACAGCTACTAGTTCGTTATTATTACGTGCTTGAAAATCTTTCCAAGTAAAATTATTGTCTTTTGTTTCTGGGGCATTTGCAGTAAGCACATATCTTAATACATCTTGTTGCCCTGGGAAATCCTCTAGATATTCATGCAGCCATACAGCCCAGTTGCGCGAGGTTGAAATTTTATCGTCTTCTAGATTCAAAAATTCATTTGCAGGGACATTTTCTGGTAGGATGAATTCGCCGTGTGCCTTCAACATGGCAGGGAATATAATACAGTGAAACACGATATTATCCTTACCGATAAAGTGATACAGTTTGGTGTTTTTGTCCTTCCAGTAATTCTCCCAATTTTTACCGGTACGATCTGCCCATTCTTTTGTAGCACTTATATAACCTATAGGAGCGTCAAACCAAACGTAAAGTACTTTACCATCACCACCTTCTACAGGTACAGGAATACCCCAGTCTAGGTCACGAGTTACAGCGCGTGGTTTAAGACCGTCATTTATCCAGCTTTTCACCTGTCCTAGAACATTGGTTTTCCAGTCTGCAGCGTGGTCTTTGACAATCCATTGTTCTAAAAAATCACTGTATTGATCAAGTGGTAAAAACCAGTGTTTTGTTTCTTTAAGTTGTGGTTTATTCCCAGTAATTGCACTACGTGGATCGATTAAGTCTGTTGCATTGTGACTTGTCCCGCATTTTTCACATTGATCACCATACGATTCTGGATTACCACATTTTGGGCAAGTACCTACAACAAATCGATCTGCCAGAAATTCATCAGCCTCTTCATCGTATAGCTGTTCAGTAACCTGTTCAATGAATTTACCTTCTTTATACAATTTCTTAAAAAAGTCGCTTGCTGTTTTATGGTGGATAGGTGCGCTGGTTCTACTGTAATTGTCAAATGAAATACCAAAATCATTAAAACTATCACCTATGATCTTGTGATAACGATCTACTATTTCTTGTGGTGTAACGCCTTCCTTTTTAGCACGTATTGTAATAGGTACTCCGTGTTCATCACTACCGCAAATAAATGCTACATCTTCACCTTTTAAACGTTTAAAACGGGCATAGATATCTGCTGGCACATACACTCCAGCTAGGTGTCCTATGTGAACCGGTCCGTTTGTGTAAGGTAATGCTGCCGTTATTGTTACTCTATTACTCATGCATGTAAAATTAAGAGTACAAAGTTACAGGTTACTACTAGTGTTTTAAAGCATTTATAAAATATTTTCTGTGCCTTTAATAGTTGTAATTTTTAGTTCGCTTTCGCGAAAGCGATCACTGCACAAGCAATCTTAAGCACTTTCTTGAGCTCAGGATAACTTAATTCAAATAACCCGTTTACTTCATAAGGAACTGACTAGATAATTGATCCTGGCCAGCTTGAATTTTATAAATATAAATACCTTCTTGAAGCCTTGTGTTTAGGATGTTTTTAATGTTAAATTCGTGTGTACCAGGCATTAAATATCCCGAAGAAATTTGACCTATCTCCTTACCTAGCATATCGTAGATACGAATGTCACATTTACGACCTGATTGTAAGGTAAGGTGTAAAATATTTTCAGTGCCAGAGTGGTAGACTAAATGTTTGATGTCTTGGATTGAACTATCATCAAAACTTAAAGTTGTACAATTAAAACCAAGATTTAAGGTATTATAATTCCCATTGAGCATGGCTTGATCGATGGTTGATTGAGGTATACATAACCAATCTTGCAGTACGGTTTTATAAACATCTCTAAAATCTATATTATGGATCATATTACCTGCAGCGTCTAATTGCGTAAGGCTAGGGTGGTTTCCTACAAACCCATTACCGTTTAATCCTGGTCCAAAAAGCATCATGGGTGCAGCAGCTCCATGATCCGTACCATTAGAGCCATTTTCTTCTACTCTACGACCAAATTCTGAAATAGTCATCGCGAGTACTTCGTCCTGATTTCCATAAGCTGCTAGATCGGTGTAAAAAGCATCTATGGCATTACTTAATTTTTGCATCCGATCTGCATGTGTTGCCGCTTGACTAGCGTGTGTGTCGTATCCATCGAGAGTCACCATGTAAACCTTAGTACCTAAATTTCCTTTTATTAATCGAGCAACAATGGCTAGTTGATCGGCTATAGTGTTGTTGTTATACGATGCTTGTGTAGTACTTGCTTGGTAAGCACTGTGAATGACACCAGCATATTGAAAAGTGGTGTTTGTAGTCGTTCTTAAAAAACTCAGTTGGTCTCCATAAGTACATGGTGGGACATTGAGTACATCATGCTGCCATCCATTTTGTGCAAGATTATACAATTGTTGAGGATCGGCAACTGAAAAGGCGTAGTTGGTTTGTTGTCCGTCAAATATCAAGTTACCCAAACTACCTATTTGAATAGCAGGTGGTACTGCTGGCGGATTGAGTATAAAGTTAGGATATTCATTTTCAAATAATCTCCCTAACCAGCCGGTTTCTTCATTGGTAGTTTCCACAGCGCTTGCCCAAATATCTGATGATCTAAAATGAGATAAGTCTTGATTGTTATACCCGACACCTTGAACAACTTTCATTTCTCCATTTCCCCATCTAGATTGCAGGCTGCTCATGAATGATGGTAACCCGAGATTGGAATTAAGATTGTACAGCGTATTTTGAGGTAATGAAATACTAGGTCTACGACTAGCATAGGTTCCATAGTCGTATATAGGGACGATAGTGTTTAGGCCATCGTTTCCACCTTTAAGTCTAATAAGTACTAAAATTCTGTCATTGGTACTTGTAGTAAGTGCTGCTGTTATGGGTGAGGCCATGGCACTACTTATCTGGCTGCCGCCTAAAGTAAATGCTCCTGCACCTGCTAGTCCTAAAGCTTGTATAAAAGTTCTACGATTCCATGCTTCATGTTCGTCATGATGAGCTTGTGATTTAGGATCTTGATAGTTGTTATTATTTTGACACATGACGCTTCTTATTTAAGTTGGAATTCTGGCATTCTAAATATGTGTTGAATGAGCAAAAGAGTTTGCCATGGAGCGCTACCCCATTGTAAATTCCATTGTCCCGATGTGAAGTAGTTCTCTGGAACATCTCCTTTAAACACTTGTGTTGCAAGCGTGTAATCTGTATTTGTATGTAATGATTGAGGAACAAACCTATCCACTATATCACGTGCGATAATTGCAGGATCGGTATTTGAGGTAGCGATATCTAGGGCTAGATTGCGATAATGTTCTGGATCGTCATTCCATACTTGCCACATTATATACTCTAATCCTTGCCAGCGACCTGTTAAGCTAGTGCTATTGATCCATTCTTGATCTCCTTGCCATCCAGCAACATCGACAGGATTAAAAAGCTCTTGGCTTAATGCAGCACTTACGTAATGTACGATTGATAATTGTTGATCTGTTATCGTAAAATTCGCTTCTTTGATAAAGGTTAAAAAGCAATCTATAGGAGACTTAATAATCACGCCTATAGCATCTTGAGCAAAAAAATGTTCACTTTTAAATAATTGTCTGAGAACGGGAAGTAGTTCCCAGTTATTTGATCTAAAGGTAAGTGCGAGAGTATCAATGATGGATTGTGCAGGTAGTTCTGGACTTACGAAATAGCGATATAATTTTTTAATGATGAAATCTGAAATTTCATTTGCCCTTACAGCAAATAAATGATCAATTAGAGTGTCGTGATTAAAATTACTCGATACTCCAAAGATTGTTTTGGACTGATTATCAAATCCTGCTGGTAAAAAGTTAATGGGAGCACCTAGCTCTGTGTAACTATTATATCCTGTGAGCGCTCTTGCAGCTTCAACAATATCTTGCTGGGTGTAGTTATTGTTTTCTCCTAAAGTAAACAGTTCAAAAAGTTCTCTGGCATAATTCTCATTAGGATTACCTTGATAATTTAGAACTCCATTGAGGAATACAAGCATGGATTCATTTTTTCCTATGGCTTTAGTAAGTGATTTAAAATTCCCTAAACAATGAGTTTGTAGCAAATTGTAATATTGAAATAACCAACTGGGCGCATTATAATCCTCTACACGGGTAACAAAATGATTATGCCAGAACATGGTCATTCTTGCCTTCAATCCAAGATTCAGATTGTCATTCATAGTTTGAGTCCACCATTGCTGTATTTGGGTTACTCTTTCATTATTATAATCCGTATAATCACTTTGACTCCAATAACCCCAATTAGGAGCTGGAGTGTTATTGTAGGCCAGCGCATCGGTGATAAGACCTTCAATAAATACGTCTGGTGAAACAGACAATGCATTGTTTTCTTGAATGTGATCTATACCATAACCTAACCTCCGTACAGCGTGCCTTACCCTATTTATATTCCATGGTTTTGAAGCGCTAGGTACATAAGTATTAAGAGTATCTGTATTACAAGAAGTAAGTGTAGCCGTCATGTCAACGTGGTTTAAAAGGGTAAGTTAAAAATTTATAACTTAGTTCTATGACTTTTATTACTCATAAAAGTTTAAAAATCGATTAAAAACCAATTGTATTGAGTTATAAACCAGTAAATTACTTAGAGAAAGGAGATCTTGTTTATATATTATGCACAGCAAGAAGTGCACAAAAAGATTCTTTGCAACCTGCTATCAAAGCACTGGAACAGCAAGGGTTGTCTGTAATATGTGGCGATACCATTGGAAAAATAGAGCATCAACAAGGAGGATCTATCCAACAACGAGTTGATGATTTCAATAATGCATTAAGCAATCCAGATGTAAAGGCAATTTGGATTGCACGTGGTGGCTATGGTACTATTCAAATTCTTGATTTGATAGATTTTGATGTCCTTTTAAAGTATCCTAAATGGATAATCGGTTATTCGGACATCACATTAATTCATTCAAAAATTATTAATCTAGGTCTGGAAAGTATTCATGCTTTAATGCCTATGGAGTGGACCAATAAATCACTAGCTAATCAGTCTAGTTTCATAGAGGTTCTTTTTAACCCAGTTGTTAAGATGATGGTGCCAAATGATAGAGGTATCAAACCACAGGAAATTCAGGGAACTCTCATAGGTGGTAATTTGTCTATCTTATACAGTTTACTAGGAAGTGATGATTTCCCAAAAACACATAATTCCATCTTGTTTATAGAAGAAATAGATGAGTATTTGTATCATTTTGAGCGTATGTTGTATTCATTGCACAGAGCTGGTGTGTTATCGCAATTAAAGGCGATAGTAGTTGGTGGATTAACCAGTATGAATGATCACGACATTCCCTTTGGTAAAACAGCCATACAAATTATTGAAGAACGTACTGCACAATATTCATATCCTGTCATTTACAACATTCCAGCTGGACATGTCGAGAATAATCAAAGCTTGATAATGGGAAGAATTATGAATATCTCGATTGAAGAATCTCGTATTACATTAACTCAATAGGATGGCGCAACACAATGAATTAGGGAAACAAGGAGAGAAGATGGCAGTAGCTCATCTTGAAAAATTGGGTTATGAAATTCTGGCTACCAACTTTGTCTATCAAAAAAATGAGATTGACATTATAGCTCGATTAAACGATATTATAGCCATTGTAGAGGTTAAAACCAGAAGAACACCAGACTTTGGTGATCCTAAGGATTTTTTAAAACCTAGTCAAATTAAAAGGATAGTAACAGCAGCTCATCATTTTGTAGAAGAAATCCTAGAGCCACAAGAAGATGTAGAAGTGCGTTTTGATATTATGAGTATAATAAAAAATAAAGCAGGAACTCGTATGGAATTCATAACAGATGCTTTCTATCACTTTTAATGAAAAAAATCCGTAAGTAGAACCTACGGATTTTTAAAATATTAGATTAGTAAAAACTATCCTTTTTGACTTGCTGTTTTAGCTTCAATTTCTTTTACTAAATAAATGTAAACAGGAAAGTGGTCACTGTAACCACCGGTAAAATCACCATCAGAAAAACTTCTTTTAGGGTAACCTTTATAACGTCCAGTCTTATTGGTCATAAAACTAGGATTAAAAATATTAGCTTGATAATACATGTATCCATCTTGTTTTGCCTCACTTAATAAAGGATATGTAAACATTATTTGGTCAAAAACGTTACCTGCGTCTCTATAAGCTAATGTATTATAACCATCTTTTAACATTTGAATATACGGGTTGTAAATCATTTGTGGTTTAACATCTTCACGATCCTTTTGAGCGTTTAATGTAACCTTTACACTTTCATTTGTTGGGTCATCATTTAAGTCACCCATGGTAATGATTTTTGCCATTGAATTAATACTATGAATTGAATCCATGATTTTTTTATTCAATGCAGCAGCAGCAACACGGTTGGGTCTACTTTTTTGTTCACCACCACGACGTGATGGCCAGTGGTTTACAATGAATGTAATCTCATCTCCATCCAGTTTTCCAGTCACAACAGTTTGGTCACGAGTGTATATTCTTCTTCCGCTTGATTTATCAAAAATCAAAAGCTCTTTTGATTCTGCATTGGTTACTGTAAAATCAGCTTTTTTATACAACATTGCAGTGTCAATCCCACGACGATCTGGTGAATCAAAATGTACAATGCCATAGTCAAATTCCTTGAGTAAAGGATGGTTGACAAGATCTTCAAGAACTCGGCGATTTTCAATTTCACAAACTCCTAGAATGGTTGGAGCTGTTTGAGCTTTATCGGCACCTATTTTTCTAATAACTCGTGCCATACTAGTAAGTTTTTTCTTATAGACTTCTGCACGTCTACCTTCGGCCATTTCCATTATTGGGCTAGCCTCATCATTAATACTTGTGTCGTCTTCGGCGTCAAATAGGTTTTCTAAATTGTAAAAAGCAACAGTTTTAACTTTGTACTGTTTTGCTTGTGTAGTCTGGGCTTGTAGTGAGTTCGCTTTCGCGAAAGCGAAAATACATAAAGCACCTAGAAATAATTTTTTGAACATTTTTTCTTTCAAATATTATGTTATTGTAAAATATCTAGTCAAAATCGGTGCCAAAGGTACATAACTGATAATAAAGACGTAGTTTTGCGCCGATTTAATAACGAAATGTTAATATTAACCTTATGATTACTAGCTTAAGAAAAGCACTTTTCGGGTTTTTAATTTTGTTTACTTCTTTAATCCAAGCGCAAGAACTAATTAAAGGACGCGTGATTGATGAAGTTACAGAAGAGCCCATTCCTAGTGCTATTATTACCGTTAAAGGTCTGGACTTCAAGGCCACTTCTAATGCAGATGGATACTTTGTTATAGAAGGAGCAATCCCAGTAGGAGACCAAACGGTTCAAGTAGTTCGCACAGGATACTACGCCCTTTCACTACCTGTAGTGATTTCTTTACAAAATCCTGTTGATTTAGATCCTTTGTACATGACACCAGATAATTCACTAGAGGTGCAGTCACAAGGGATTATTTCTTTAACTGAGAATGATCTTGCCGATGATGAAAATGCGGCAAACAACGTATCTGGTCTATTGATGAGTGCTAGAGATCAATTCTTGAGAGCTGCAGCATTTGATTTTAGTGCAACTTTCTTCAGACCGCGTGGTTTAAATAGTGAGGACGGTAAAGTTCTTATTAATGGTATTGAAATGAATAAGCAATTCTCTGGTCGTCCACAATGGAGTAACTGGGGTGGGCTTAATGATATCATGAGAAACCAGGTGTTTACTATGGGGCTAAGTGCTGCTGATGATACCTTTGGTGGTTATGGTGGTGTTCAAAGTATAAATATGAGAGCGTCGCAACAGCGTCCAGGATCTCAAATATCTTATGCATCAAGTAATCGTAGTTACCAACATCGTTTAATGGCTAGTTATAGATCTGGCTTAATGAATAACGGTTGGGCTTATGCAATTAATGCTTCAAGACGTGCTGGTGAAGAAGGTTTTACTGATGGAACACCTTACGATGCAAATTCTTTAGGTATTTCTGTTGAAAAGAAGTTTAATGATAAACACAGCTTAAACTTCACAGGTATGTATACTCCAAATAGAAGAGGTAGACGTACTGCTATTACTCAAGAAATTCGTGATTTAAAGGGAATCACTTACAATCCATTTTGGGGTGAATTAAACAATGATGAGCGCAACTCTAGAATTCGCGAGATAGAAGAGCCAATACTAATGCTTAACCACTACTGGGATGTAAATCCTAAACTTAGAGTAAATACCAATGTGGCATATCAATTTGGTAAAATAGGTAACACTAGAATTGATAATGGAGGAACTACGCAAGAAACAATTGATGGTCAAAATGTATATGTAGGTGGTGCAAGAAATCCTAATCCGGATTATTACCAAAACTTACCTTCTTACTTTTTAAGAAATGGGTCTGACCCGATTGATTTTCAATATGCTTATCTAGCAGAACAAGCCTTTATCAACGACGGTCAGTTAGATTGGAACAGTCTTTATGAAGCAAATAGAGTTCTTGCTGATCAAGGTAGAAACGCACTTTATGTTTTACAAGAAGATAGAATTGACGACAAATTATTCTCTGCAAACACTATAATTACTGCCGATATCACAGATAATATCCTATTTAACGGAGGAATACGTTACCGTACTTTAAATAGTGACAACTATGCTAGAATTGACGATTTATTAGGAGGAACTGGTTATCTAGATGTAGACTTTTTTGCGGAAGAGTCAGTAGATGTAAATCTTGATGTTCTTGCTCAATCAGATGTAAGAAACCCGAATAGAATTGTTGGGCTAGGTGATCGTTATAAGTACAGTTATGAAATTGATAGTGATGTGATATCATCATTTGCACAAGCACAGTTTAAAACTGCAAAGGTTGATTTCTTCCTTTCTGGATCTGTGTCACAAACCTCATACCAACGTAATGGTAAATTTGAAAACGGAAACTTCCAAGGTGATCGTTCATTTGGTAAAAGTGATAAAGTTGACTTTACCGATTTTGGTGTAAAAGGTGGTGCTACTTATAAGATCAATGGACAAAACTTCTTAGATTTTCATGCAGCTTACATGACGCAAGCTCCTTACATAAGAACAGTTTTTTCAAATGCAAGACAAAACAACGACATTGTTGATGGTATAGAATCGCAGCGTTCTTACAGTGCAGATTTGAGCTATGTATTGAGTACTCCAAATGTAAAAGCACGTTTAACTGCCTACTATACCAAGTTTATGGATGGTAGCGATGTAGGTTTTTACTTTACAGAAGATCTTACTGGTTTACCGCTGGATGATGGTAGTGCTTTTGTTCAAGAAGTAATGACTAATATAGATCGTAGAAATATGGGTCTTGAAATGGGTCTTGAAGTTCAAGCAACTCCAACGATTAAATTAAAAGCTGCTGCTGCACTAGGACAAAATGTATTTACTAATAATCCAGACTTATATTTAACTAGTGATGATTTTAACGGTCAACTTAGATTTGGTGATGGTACTGCAAAGCTAGACGGATATCATGTAGCTGGTGGACCAGAAACTGCTTTACAAATAGGTTTTGAATATCGTGATCCTGATTACTGGAACATTGGTCTAACTACGAATTACTTTGCAAATGGTTATATCGATGTTAACGCATTACGCAGAAGTGATAATTTTATCTTAGATTATGACGGTCAGGTATTTAATGATTATGATCAAGATCTGGCTAATGAATTACTTGCTCAAGAACAATTTGAAGATTATGTGCTTGTAAATGTAATTGGTGGTAAATCATGGAAGATTGGAGACAAGTTTGTTGGATTCTTTGCTACTATTAATAATGTATTTGATAGAGAATACAAAACAGGTGGTTTTGAACAAGCACGTAACTCTAACTTTAGATCGGTAAGGGATGACCAAAACAATCCTCAAGAAGTTTTTGCTCCTAGATATTTCTTTGGAAATGGAACAACTTATTACTTAAACGTATATTTAAGATTCTAATAAAGCAATGATGAAATTTTTAAATAAAGCAACAATGAAACACATTAATAAAATTTTTGCACTAGCAGCTATCATGGCTGTTGCATTCTCGTGTGTAGAAGACGATGAATATGAAGTGCCAGATACAAGATTAGTAGATATTGAAGATCCTAGTAATATTGTTACAATAGGTAACGTAGTATCACAAATTGACCAGTCACAAAACGGTACAGTAACATTTGATACTCCAGGTGAATTCATGGAAGGTTATGTAATTTCAAGTGACGAAGCAGGAAACTTTTTTGAAGAGATAGTTATCCAGGATGCTCCTGAGAACCCAACAGTTGGTATAAAAGTTCTTATAGATAACAGTCCTTTATTTACAACCTATGAATTTGGTCGTAGAATTTTTGTAAAATTAGATGGATTGACTGCTGGTATTTCTAATGGTGTTCCTGTTATTGGAATAGCTGGTAGTGGTACTAACATCGAGAAGATCGCACCTTCACAACAAGAAGATTTCATTTTGAGAGATGACATCGTTGCAGAAATTGTTCCTACAGTTGTAACTCCTAGCGACTTTGCTACTGATAAACTTAATACGTACATCGTTTTAGATGGAGCACAGTTCTCTGACGAGGATGTAGCTAATAACCGTTCATTTGCTGCCGAGGCAACTGATCAGTTTGATGGACTAAGATTTCTTCAATCTTGTACCGACTTTTTTGCACCTGCAGTACGCCTAGAAACTAGTACTTTTTCAGATTTTAAAGCTGCAAGTGTACCAGGAGGAAGCGGTAGTGTAACTGCTATTCTTTCTAGAGATTTTGAAGATGACAATTTTGTAATCGTGGTAAATGGTCCTGCAGACTTTGATTTTGATCCTAATGTGCGTTGTGATTTTGACGTAGTGTCATGTGGATTAGTTGGTGCCGCTGGTGCAACAACAATTCTTTCAGAGAATTTTGAGACACAATCAACAGGTCAAATAGCACAGCCAGCTGGATGGACTAACTTCATTGAAGCTGGTACTGAAACTTGGGAAGTTTATAGCGCAGGAGGAACTAATGCTTCATTAGGTAATAGTGTAAGAGTAGGTTCTTTCCGTTCAAACGATACAAGTACTATCTCGTGGTTAATTACTCCACAAATTGATTTTGATGCGCAAACTGGTGAAGTTTTTGATTTTGAAACATCTAATAGCTTCGCTGATGGTTCAGAAATGCAAGTACTTTACAGTGCAGACTGGGATGGAACAACTGCTGGAATAACTACAGCAACTTGGGAAGCTCTTGCCGATCCTACAATTGTGGAAGACAGTGAATTCTTCGGTAACTGGGTTCCTTCAGGATTTGCTAGCCTAGACTGTTTAACGGGTACTGGTTATATCGCATTTAAGTACGAGGGATCAGGTGATGCTGGTTTTGATGGAACTTACGAATTAGATAACATTAGAATTACAAGCAACTAATAATTGCCTAAATCATAGTATAAAAGTCCTTTAAGTTTCTTGCTTAAAGGACTTTTTTGTATGTATAAATTCAAGTAAGTTCTTATTATTTGTAGGAAAATAAGGCCTAATAATTACTCTCTTTTTTTAGTTGGTATTTAGTTTGTACATATTACTTTTGCGCCGTCTCAAGGGGTGCTGGTATTACTGGCTGAGATTATACCCGAGGAACCTGGGCAGGTAATGCTGCCAAGGGATATTCTTTAAAGCAGGTGATTGTTATGCTTTCGCGAAAGCGTAATAATCTACTTAATTAAAGGAAAAGACATTCCTCTTAAATTTTTAATTAATAAGACCGAATAAATGCCCCTTTTATTTGAACGAAAAAGTTCAAAATGAAGTATTTATCAGTCGCTGTATTGACCTTACTAGGATTAGGTGTCACAGCACAAAACACACAAGTATCCGATACCACCAATGCCGAAAAGTTGGATGAGGTTCTTGTAAAAGCCGTTCGTGTAAACGCAAACTCACCAATCACACACAGCAACGTTTCCAAAGAGGAACTTGCAAAACGTAATTTAGGACAAGATATCCCTACATTACTTAATTTTTTACCATCCGTTGTTACAACTAGTGACGCTGGTGCTGGTATAGGTTATACCAGTTTGAGAGTGCGTGGTGTAAGTTCACAATCTACCAATGTTACGATTAATGGTATTCCCTATACCGATGCAGAATCTCTAGGTACGTTTTGGGTAAATTTAGGAGACTTTTCATCTTCTGTTGAAAGTTTACAATTACAAAGAGGTGTAGGAACATCTACTAACGGTAGTGGAGCATTTGGTGCAAGTATTAATTTGTTGACTGATGCAGTTAATAAAAACGCTACTGGCCAAATTGCAAATAGTTATGGTAGCTTTAATAGTAGAAAGCATACTTTAAAGTTCTCTACAGGATTACTTAATGAACATTTTGAAATATCAGGAAGGTTATCTAACATAGCATCAGATGGATATATCGATAGAGCGTCAACCGATTTAAAATCGTATTACCTACAAGGTTCCTATGTTGATGACAATACATTGATCAAGGCCATAACTTTTGCCAATGAAGAGGTTACGTACCAATCTTGGTTCGGTATCGATGGAGATCAATTAAGAGAAGATCGAAGGTTCAATCCTGCTGGTCAATATGAAGATGAAAACGGTGTTACACAATTTTATGATCGTGAAGTAGATGATTATAAACAAGATCATTATCAGTTACATTGGAATGAACGTTTCAATAACAATTGGTCATCAAATGTAGGTTTGAACTATACCTATGGTAGAGGTTTCTTTGAGCAGTATAGAGAGGATGATGATTTCAGTACCTACGGTTTTGATGAATTAACGGTTGATGGTCAGTTGGTTAATACTACTGATCTCATACGCAGAAGATGGTTAGATAATGACTATTATGTGGTTAATGCAAACGTTAATTATAAGGACAATAAGATGGATGTTTTGTTAGGAACATCTTTTAGTCACTATGATGGAGATCACTTCGGTGAGGTTATATGGGCGCGATTTGCTAGTCAAAGTGAAATTAGAGACCGATATTATGAAGGAAATGGTAAGAAAAATGATTTTTCAACCTTTGCCAAAGGAACCTTTAAACTCGATGATAGATTTCAATTATATCTAGATGCGCAAGTAAGAAATGTTAACTACGAGACATCGGGTATAAATTCAAATCTTACCATGTTTAATGTAGATGAGAACTATTTATTCTTCAATCCAAAAGCAGGATTGACTTATTCAATTGATTCAAATGATGATTTATACTTCTCGTATGCAAGAGCTAGTAGAGAACCTAATAGAGATGATTTTGAGAGTAATCCTAATATAGAGCCAGAACGTTTAAATGATTTTGAACTGGGATGGCGTCATAAAAAAAATAAGATTGCCTTTAATGCAAATGCCTATTTCATGTATTACGAGGAGCAACTTGTTCTTACTGGTGAAATCAATGACGTAGGTGCTGCATTAAGAGATAATAGTGGCGAGAGTTATAGACTAGGTTTAGAATTAGAAACTGCCATTCAATTATCTAATGAGTTCACATTACAAACCAATGTTACTTTAAGCTCAAATAAGAACCTGGATACTGTAGTTTCTAGAGATGGAGAGCTAGTTGACTTAGGATCTACAGATATCGCTTTTTCACCTAATATAGTAGGAGCAAATCAGCTTACTTACCAACCTAGTGAAACCTTTCAAGTAAGTTTATTGACTAAGTTTGTAGGAGAACAATTTATGAGTAATACAGAAGCTGATTTATCAAGGTTAGAAAGTTATTCAACCACTGACATCAACTTTATATACACTCTTAAAACTAAATCCATTTTTGATTCAATAGTTTTTACTGGATTGATTAATAATATCTTTAATGAGAAGTACGTCTCAAATGGTTATTATTTCACATTTGATGACACGTGGTCTAATCCAAATTCAATTACAACAATTGAAGGTGTAGGTTATTATCCACAAGCTGGTATTAACTTTTTAGCTGGTGTTACCTTGAATTTTTAAGTTATTTAACTTTGAAGAATAATAAAATCCTGTACCTATCGTGGTACAGGATTTTATTATTTTTTATTACTCTATTAGGTGCTTTTCAGAGTTCCGCGCACTATTAATTGTCATGACAGAAGTAAATTAAGTTTTAAATCCGGTATTCCAAATCATTTTGAAATGTATTGAAAACCAAAGTAGGAAAACCCTAGATTAGTCCATATCCTTTCTAATCATAAGGTTTGTAGCTATACATAATTTAATCAATTTGAAACGGTAATAATGTTCCCATTGCGCACTACACGATATGCCTTCATGCCATATTCTCCATTGCCTTCTAAAGGTTGACCGTTGATTAGGCTATATTTATTATTATCTGTAGGGCATGGGCAACTAGCTTCAATACCATTTATTTCCATTCTAGAACATTCATTAGGTGTATGGTTAGGATCGCTTAAATCAAAGGCAAAATAATCTCTATTGTTTGAATTATAGACCACAATACCACGATTCCCAAAACCCGAAATCTCAACCGTGTTACCGGGAAAGTTTAAACCACTATATTGAGGTAAGGATGTGTTCAACTCGACTGCAAACCCTAGATCCAGTAAGTTAGGATTACGATTGCGCAACTCGTCGTCCTCACAGGATATAAAACCCAAAACAATTAAAATTAATTTCCAATTTTTCATAGCTTTTTTTAAAATGAGTGTAAATGTATAACGCAAACTTAGTTATTTCGTATATTTGATTTAGAATCCCGCAGCAATGATGGGATTTTCTTATTTATAGAACAACCTGTGTGATGTTTGAACATGATGGCGTAGTTATTCCGCTTTCGCGAAAGCGAAATACGACACAAGCATCCACATAAAAATATCATTATGAGTAATGTATCATACTATACGGAAGAAGGTCTAAAGAAATTAAAAGACGAATTAAAGCAACTAAAAGACGTTGAACGTCCAAAGGCATCACAAGCTATCGCCGAGGCAAGAGATAAAGGTGATTTAAGTGAAAATGCCGAATATGACGCAGCCAAAGAGGCTCAAGGCTTGCTCGAGATGAGAATTTCAAAACTAGAACAAGTCGTGGCTAACGCTAGGATTATTGATGAGAACAGCCTGGATTTATCCAAAGCACTTATTCATAGCACTGTTAAGATTAAAAATTTGAACAACAACATGGTGATGAATTACAAACTTGTTGCTCAAAGCGAGGCAGATCTAGCCAAAGGATACATCTCAGTCGATTCTCCTATAGGTAAAGGACTTTTGGGTAAGGAAGTTGGTCAAGTGGCCGAAGTTCAAGTTCCAGTAGGAACCATTAAATTAGAAATACTGGAAATAAGTAGGTAATGAGTATTTTTTCTAAAATTATCACTGGTGAAATTCCTTGTCATAAGGTGGCAGAAAATGAGAGTTTTCTAGCTTTTCTGGATATTAATCCAAATGCTCCTGGACATACTCTTTGTATTCCAAAAAAGGAAGTGAACAAACTATTTGATCTAGAAAAGCAAGAGTATGACGATTTAATGAGTTTCTCAAGAGAGGTTGCTTTAATATTAAGACAAGAGATTACTTGTGAGCGTATAGGAATGTCGGTTATTGGATTAGAAGTACCACATGTTCATGTGCATTTAATTCCCATACGTACAATGGATGATATGCGTTTCTCGTCAAAAGTAAGTATGTCACAAGATGAGATGAGTGAGCTGGCTACTAGATTAAGCGAGAGATATTTTAACGGGAACTAGGCTTATATGCCTGTAATCAAAATAGAAACACGTATTAAAGGCGATGTGAAAGTTGTTTTTGATCTAGCCAGAAGTATAGATTTTCATCTTATTTCAACATCTGGTAGCAAGGAACGCGCGATTGCCGGAAAAACTAGTGGATTAATAGAGGAAGGTGAGTCAGTTACTTGGCGAGCCAAGCATTTGGGTGTTTATCAAAATTTGACTTCAAAGGTTACTCTTCTACAAAGACCAAATTATTTTGTTGACGAAATGCAATCTGGTGCATTTAAGAGTTTTAAACATGAGCATTTTTTTGAGCAAAAGGAAAATTATGTCATTATGAAAGACATTTTTACCTACCATACACCATTAGGATGGCTAGGAAAACTCGCCGATTTCATGTTTCTAAAAAAATATATGTATCAATTTTTAGAATCACGCAATCGAATTTTAAAATCCTTTGTAGAATCGGGAGAATGGAAAAATAGTTTACCCAATTTTGCTAATTAAGCGCTCTTTTTCTTCTGAAGAACTCCGTCATCAAGGCAGCACATTCATTTTCCAATATACCACTTACAATTTCAGTTTTAGGGTGAAGTTGAGTTCCCATATTCCTGTATCCTCGTGAGCTGTCGCTAGCGCCAAAAACTATCTTGCTTATTTGTGACCAGTACAATGCGCCGGCACACATTTGACAAGGTTCTAGTGTGATATACATAGTACAGTCTTTAAGATATTTGCCACCTAGAAAACTAGCCCCAGCTGTAATAGCTTGCATTTCGGCATGAGCGGTAACATCGTTTAATGTTTCGGTTAAATTATGTCCTCGTGCTATGATTCTATTTTGTGTAACGATGATAGCACCTACCGGTATTTCATTGCGGTCAAGAGCTTCTTGAGCTTCTTGAATCGCTTTTTTCATAAAGTAAATATCGTCGTAAGGTTCAATCATGCTGTAAAAGTAGTAGAACTATTACTATCTAAATGTAAGTTACGCGATAACTTTGTACAAAATATAGGTACAATAGGACTATACAGCCTTAATTAAAGTGGTAGTAGTATATTCCCAACGATAAGAATTACCTTTGACCCATGCAGGAAACATTGCTTTCTAGGATAGAAGACCCATGTGATTTAAGACGCTTTCGCGAAAGCGAACTCACCCAAATTGCTCAAGAGTTAAGAGATTATATCATAGAAATAATATCTCAGAAGGAAGGACATTTAGGAGCTAGTTTAGGAGTAATAGAGCTTACTATAGCGTTGCATTATGTCTTTGATACACCTGATGATTTATTAGTTTGGGATGTAGGTCATCAAGCTTATGGCCATAAGATTTTGACGGGTCGCAGAGAAGCGTTTAAAACTAACCGTGATTATGGTGGATTGTCCGGTTTTCCAAAAATTGATGAGAGCAACTACGATACATTTGGTGTAGGACACAGCTCTACAGCTATAAGTGCAGCATTAGGAATGGCGATAGCTAGTAAATTATCAAACTCGTCAAAAAAACATATAGCCGTTGTAGGAGATGCTAGTATAGCTAGCGGTATGGCATTTGAAGCGCTCAACCACGCCGGAGTAAGTAACGTAGATTTATTAGTTATACTAAATGACAATGCCATAGGTATTGATCCTAGTGTAGGAGCTCTTAAAGAGTACTTAACCACTACCAAATCTGGAAAAGAAACAGGTCAAGATAATATTTTTGAAGCGCTCAAATTTGATTATTCGGGACCTATTGATGGTCATGATATGAATGGCTTATTACGTGAGCTGAAAAGGCAAAAAACTCTTAATGGCCCACGTTTATTGCATATAAGAACTGTTAAAGGAAAAGGTCTAAAGCAGGCTGAAATTGATCAAGTAAGATATCACGCTCCTGGTAAATTTGATAAGATAACGGGTGATCTTACACCTAGTGATACGAGTATGTTACCGCCAAAATTCCAAGATGTTTTTGGTCATACGCTTGTTGAACTTGCAGAAGCTAATGATAAGATAATAGGCATAACGCCTGCAATGCCTACTGGTAGCTCAATGAAAATCATGATGCAAGCATTTCCTGATCGAGCATTTGATGTGGGAATAGCAGAACAGCATGCTGTGACATTGGCAGCTGGGATGGCCACACAAGGATTAATTCCATTTTGCAATGTGTACTCAACATTTTTACAAAGGGCTTATGATCAGGTGATTCACGACGTGGCATTGCAAAAATTACCAGTTATCTTTTGTTTGGATAGGGCAGGACTTGTAGGAAAAGATGGGCCTACACATCATGGGGTTTTTGACCTTGCCTATCTTAATTGTATACCCGATTTAATTATAGCTGCGCCTATGGATGCGATGGAGTTAAGAAGTATGATGTTCACTGCTTCTTTAGGGTTGGATTTACCTATTGCTATACGTTATCCTAGAGGTCGATGTAATTCAATAAATTGGCGATCTACCTTGGGAAAAATTTCAATTGGTACATCTAGAACTTTGTCTAGAGGTAAACATGTTGCTGTATTAACCTTGGGACCTATTGGGGTTACCGTGCAAAAACTTATTCAAGAAAATCAATTATCCGTAACTCACATTGACGTTCGCTTTTTAAAACCACTTGACAAGAATATGTTACAATCGGTTTTTGAATCTCATGAGCATATTGTAACTATTGAAGATGGTAGTTTGATAGGAGGATTGGGATCCACTATAAAAAATTATGCTTTTTCAAATCCATCAATCGGTGATGAATCCAAAAAAGCATATTCTGTCAAAATCCATTCTTTAGGAATTCCAGACACATTTATAAGTCATGGCCCTACAGAACAATTGTATAAAGAGGTAAGTATAGATGAGGCATCTATACTAAATCTACTAAGTAAGTTACTTAATCAGTAGCTTGGTACTTATTGCAATGTTGTCTTTATAAGCACTTAAAATATAGTAACCTGATTTTAAGTTTAATTGTACTTGAGAACCTTGTTTACTAAGCGTCATATTCTCTTTTGACCAAACTCTGCGACCGTTTAAATCATGGAGCTTTACATCATATGTATTTTCCAATTCACTGTGAATTGAAAAAGTTCCATTTGACACGGTTGGTGTAACAAAAATTTCATTGGAAATTTCGTTACTGTCAGCTATGCTTGCTGTATCTAAGGTGCCAGTAAATAGTCCTCTACCATGAGTAGCTGCTAATACTGTGTTGTCGCTAGCCCGATAATCTAGATCAACAACTTTAACATTAGTCATACCATTTATAGCTGGAATCCAATTGGGTCTTGCAGAATCGAAGTCTGCAGTGGTATAGATTCCTATTTCAGTCCCAATAAGAACTTCATTAGGTAACAAAGGATTTGGAAGAATGGTTTTGACAGGTATATCGGGTAAATTTCCATCTTTTCTTTGCCATGTCACTCCACCATCGCCTGTGTAAAATATATTATTTACACCATAATTGTGAACTGTGAGGTAAATCTCCTGTTCTGTTGACCCAAACTCGATGTCTGATACACTACCTAACAGTCCATTTGGATTAATATTTGTCCACACTGGGGAAGAAGTAACATTAGTGACACGAAATATATTTGATCTTTCAGTACCTACAAATAAAACAGGATTCCCATTTGCAAATGGAGAAGCCTTCATCGCTGTAGGTCTGTCATTAGAAATTTGATTTGACGTTATAGTATTGCAATTTGATGTGGATGCAAATAATTGACAAACCTCGATTCCATTATTACCATTAAATGTTTTGCTATTGGCAAATAAATAATCATTAACCTTATCCAATTCAGCAACATTAATAAAATCTCCTGTTCCACCAGCGTTGTCTCCACAATTTGAAGAGGTTACACAATATCTAAAGCTATAACCTGGATAGGTGTAATACCTATGATTATTGTATTGGGTAGATACTACTACATAACCATCGGCACCATCGATGTCAGTGTGTGCTCCATCGCCGCCAACGGCTAATAGAAAAGGATTAGGGCCTGCTTGAGCATTATTAACGACTAGTGTACCATTATCTTGTGTTCCTCCTGCAAAATCATCTCCGTTACTTGCTCCGTTTTCATCAATCGCAGCATAGTAGAATTGAGTAATATTCAGATTGTTATTTCTGTTTTCAATAGCGTTTGAAGAGCTTGATGCGCTATTAAAGCTTGATACATAAGAACAGCCTCCATCTGACCCTATCAATCCTTCATTTGAATTACCTGGTCTAAAACTAATAGCATGAATATCTGCGTGAACAAAAGGAACAGGTAGTGCGTTTAGACCGTTAAAGTTGGTCCATTTAGAAATTTGTTGCCATGAACTTCCTCCATTTTGACTAATGAAGGAATCTATCCCACCAGCATAAAGAATTTGATCGTTATTTGGGTCTACTTCAATCACTAAATCATAAAACGCTTGTCCTCGAGTAAAATCACTTGCAGGAATTGTATTGTCCGCATCATCCGGTTCATTCATGGGATTTAAGCTTAAAAAATCATTGCTGGTTTTATAAAGATCTGCTTGATTTGAAAATGTTTGTACGGCTACATAGAATAAATCAGAATTAGTTTTTGATGTTGCTATTTCTACTCTGTCAGCTCCTGATATGGTTGCTGCAAGGTTCCAATTTGTTCCATTAACACTTCTATAAATTAAACCACCTCCCTGATTTGATAAAGGAGAACCAATCGTTCCAAAATACAATTCATTGTCTGCTGCTATTTCAAAGTCATTTGGAATGTAATAGAAAGTGTTATTTCCTTCCGTATAACTTAGGTTGGGTTCTTCAATTCTGTTCCAAGACAGGCCTGAGTCAATACTTCTATACAAACCGGAATTTTGAAGGCCTAAGGTGTTATCAGGGTTTCCAATATTAAAATTGGGAGAAGCATAGTTTTCTCCTCCTATACCGACATATATTTCTGAAGTGCCATTAACATCCCTTACAATTACATCAGTAATAAAGAATATGCCTGATTTAAAAATGTCACCAGCAATGTTTTGATCACCACCACCTGCAATATTGATGGGAACTGTGTTCCAAGTCAATCCGCCGTCTGTGGTTTTATAAAGACCGTTACCAACAGCTGCTCCAAAAGTGTAAATTTCTCCTGTTCCTATATACATTGTTAATGGATCGTTGGGATCTATTGCATAGCAACTTACATTAAGATTAGATGCTACACCAGGGATAATAGTCCATGAAGAGTTTGCGTCGGTTACATCCTCATTAACCCACAATCCGCCTCCTACACCACCTGCGAAAGCACGGTTGTAATCTATTCCATCACCATTATTAGGTCCAACGTCGTTCGGGTCAAAGAAAACTACATGAGTGCGACCACCGATATTATTTGGTCCACGATCTTCCCAACTTCTAGAGTTTCCTGGAACGCTTTTAGCAATTTCAAGATCCTTGTTAATTAACTTAACTTTCTCTGGAGTAGGTCTACCCAGGCTAGGATTCATGGTTAACAGGTATTCTCTTTCATAATACGCGTTTGGTGGAAGACCTTGTTTTTTTCTATCTTCTCTGGATAGTTGTATAGTCTGGTTAAAAGGATGAGTGTCTAGAAAAGTTTCGTGTTGCTCTCTATCTTTATTGATTTGGGTGTTATCATTGTTGCTACAAGAGTAAAGCAAGGCAAACGAAATGATAATAAGTAACTTACTGAAGGTTTTCATAGCCTAAATTTTATATAAAAGTAATTAAGTTATTTTAGTTTGCCCGTTGATTATATGAAAAAGATTCATTGCTTTACTATCAGTAAGTGAAGCTACAAAGCCACAAGCGTTAAGCATACATTCATATTCTGTTGTGCCCAATCTTAAATCTGTTCCACAGGCTTTATAAATCAATTGGTCGTAATGCGTCTCATTACCTTTATATTTATTGAGTTGAGCGATAATGGTAGCATGTAAAATATCTTGTATCATTTTATATCCTGCTAATTCCTTTTCGATGACTTCTGGGTGCTGGTAAACTCGTTCAATGGTGATTTTTAATATATCGTCGATCTGTGGTTTGTAAGCAGATTTATCCATTAATGAACAAGTAAAATTACCAGCCAAAATAGTTGATTCATTTTCCATGAATATCCTAACTGCATCATTGATCAGGCTATTAATTGCTAGTGATCTCAAATAGGTTAACCGTTCTTGTGTACCTGTAAGTTGAGTGTAGGTTTCAATCTTTATTGAATCCTTGACTAGTTTAATTAGTTGTTCCAAAGCATGATCTTCACTTATATAGCCTAAATTAATTCCATCTTCAAAATCAATAATAGTATAGCATATATCATCGGCGGCTTCAACAAGATATGTAAGTGGATGACGATGAAAAGGTTCCTGCTTATTTTCAGTTTTTAAACCTAATTCATTGATCACGTCATTAAAATGATCCACATCAGCTTGAAAAACACCATATTTTTTCTGGGAGATGTGTTTAGTAGGACGATGTGGTAATGATTCTTTAGGGTATTTAATGAATGCACCTAATGTTGCATAGGACAAACGTAGGCCACCAGGAGTTCCTGGGCTATTTTGATTAAGTAAGTGATATCCATTTGCATTTCCTTCATATAAGAGTAGGTCTTGTTTCTGCTTTCGCGAAAGCGTGTCCCATACCATTTTATCCACACGAGTATTAAAATAACTTCCTATTGCTTTTTCACCGCTGTGTCCAAATGGAGGATTTCCTATATCGTGAGCCAGTGCGGCTGCAGCTACAATTGCCCCAAAATCTTGTTGTTTATAACCAAGTTCAACCAGATGTGGATGTTTTTCTAATATTGCTTTACCTGTCATTCGACCCAACGATCTACCAACCACACTTACTTCTAGACTGTGAGTGAGTCTAGTATGCACAAATCCTGATTGACTAAGTGGTATTACTTGAGTTTTATCCTGAAGGGTTCTAAAAGGTTTAGAAAAAATAACTCTGTCATAATCCACCTCAAAACCTAATCGTAGTTCATCTTGCTGGTTTCTAGGCCTAGGCTTTTTGTCTCCAAATCTTTTAAGTGACAGTAATTGCTCCCAGTTCATACGGTACATTTTTTTGCAAGATAATGTTTTGAATGATTTGGTGATTACAATTTGAAATTTACTATTTCTTAACGTAAGAATCTATTAAAGTTAATGTTGAGGTAACCTTTGTACACGTGTATCCTTAGTTCTTTTGCAAGATGAAATTTAATGTAATGAAAAAGTATTTTTTATTTAGCTTTTTACTTGTAAGCGCCTTATTGTCAGCCCAATCTGGTAAGGTAGCAGGATTAGTAACCGACGCTGATTTTGAGAATGAACCACTTGCCTTTGCTTCTGTAGCGTTAAAGGGGACTTCTTTAGGTGCACAAACTGATATGGATGGAAATTACAGTATTACAGCACCAGTAGGGACTTACACTGTAATTTTTACGTATGTAGGTATGCAAACAGTCGAAATCGAAAATATTGAGGTTAAGGCTGGATTTACTACTACGGTAAATACTCCTATGACAGCTAAAGCGGACCAGCTTACTGAAATCCAAATTACTGTTGCAAAAACAAGAGAGAGTGAAGAGGCTCTTATTCAGGAAAAGAAAAATTCGGTAACTATTGTACAGTCGATAGGTGCAGAGGAGCTATCTAAAAAAGGGGTAAGTGACGCAGAAGGCGCAGTTACTAAAGTAAGTGGTGTGAGTAAGCAATCTGGTGTAAAAAATGTTTTTGTACGTGGATTAGGTGATCGCTATAACTCAACTACTCTTAATGGTTTGCCATTACCATCTGATGATCCAGAATATAAAAATATTTCATTGGATTTCTTTGGGTCAGATTTGTTAGAAACAGTTGATATTAATAAAGTGTATACTTCAAATATCACTGGTGATAATGCAGGTGCTAATATTAATATAGATTTAAAAGGTTTGTCCGGTCGCAAAGCATTTGGATTTGGTCTTTCTACTGGTGTGAACTCTCAAACTGTCGGAGAGGATTTTAAGAGTATCGATGGCGAGGGATATTTTGGGTTCAGTGATTCTAATATTCCAGTAAATAACCTTGCCGTATACGGATTTGAAAATAATCTTGCTCCTAACACGAACAGTTTTGCTCCTAATGTAGGTTTCTCTGTAATGGGAGGAAGAAGAATTGATATAGGTGATAATTATTTAAATGTATACGGATTATTGACCTTTGATAATGGTTATAGATTTTTAGAAAGAGAAGTAAAAAACACGACTAGTAATGGTTCTTTATTTTTTGATGTAGAAGGTCAAAATTATAATTATGATACCCAACAGATAGGAATGGTAAACTTGGATTATCGAATGGGTAAAAATAATATTGAATTCATTTCTCTTTACATCCATAAAAACACACAAAGTTTTCAGGAGTACGAAGGTATAAACAACCCAGAACAAGATGGTGATAGAGTTTATATCAATAGACAGCAAACTAATGATAACAATCTTTTCGTAAATCAGTTATTGGGAAGGTTTGATCTGTCTGAAAAGCTTGAATTAAAAGTTAAGGGAAGTTTTAATGCCATAAGAGGAAGTGAACCTGATCGTCGTGATTTTCAATATCTTTTCCGAGATGGATTCTATAGTCCAGACGTTGATTCTGGTGGAAATAATCAACGTTATTTTAGTGAACTTCAAGAGAATGATTATAATGCTATAGTGAAGTTAAAATACAATTTGAATAAGGATATAGATAATGATCTATTAAACTATATCGAATTAGGTGGAGACTACCGCAACACACATCACGTGTTTAAAGCAACTGTTTTCAATCATACTTTTAACACACGTGTTGCCGTTGATATCAACAATCCAGATTCAGTATACAATCAACCATCATTAACTGCTGGTGTTTTTAGACTAGAGACTGGGCGTGGTAGTGCTATCAATCCAGAAGCATTTACTCCTTTCTTCTACATTGGAGATAAGTCTACAATTGCAGGAAATTTAAATTATGTTAAGGCGTTCAATGAAAAGTTCTTGATTAACGTAGGTGGTAGATTTGAAAATATTAATCAAGAAGTTGAGTACAATACCAACATTGCACGTAGCTCAATAAATGGTCCTTCTGAAATTAATGAAAGCTTCTTCTTACCGAGTTTGGGTGTTAAATACACCATTAATGAAGAGAATATCGTTAGACTAGGAGCTAGTCAAACTTACATGTTGCCTAGGTTTAAGGAGATTGCTCCTTTTAGATATGATGGAGTTCAGTTTGCTATTCAAGGTAATCCAGATCTAGAAATATCTAACATTATCAACCTAGATGTAGCATATGAATTTTACCCTTCAAAAGGTGAATTAATCTCATTAACTGGTTTTTATAAGAATATCTCAGACCCAGTTTCACGAGTTGAGATTCCATCTGCAGGAAATACTTTAACGTATTTAAATGTAGGTGAAAAAGCAACAGTTTTAGGTATTGAGCTTGAAGCTAAAAAAGATTTTGTGACTAAGGAGATGACTACACTTAATGATGTAGTAAGAGAATCTAAGCTATCTGGAGGAATTACTGCTTCTTATATCAACAGTAAGCAAGATCTAGATAATCCACTAGCACAATTTTCTGAGGATTCAACTGAATTACAAGGAGCTGCACCATTTTTGATTAATGCAGATATTAATTATAATACATTCATAGGAACTAGCAACCTAAATACAGCTTTAGTTTTCAGTTACTTCAGTGATAGAGTATACTCTGTGGGAACAAGAGGATTTGAAAACATTACAGAAAAAGGAGTTCCAACATTGGATTTTGTAAGTAGTTTAAAATTAGGTGATAATAGTAAAATATCCCTTAAAGCAAGAAACCTGCTTAATCCAAAGATTCAATTAGAACGTGATGGTGAATTAGGTAACGTTGTGTTAAGCAATTATAAACGTGGAGTTGATATTAGCCTAGGTTATAGCTACCAATTTTAAAAGTTTGATAAAGTTTAGATAACATTAATCGTATAATAACGATTCATATTTGCACAACTAAATTTTTTAAAATTAACTAACACGATTACAATGAAAAAAGCAATCTTATCTTTATTAACTGTTGCAGCACTTACTTTCACATCTTGTGAAACTGATGATGATGTAAATGGTGGTGGAAACGGTAACAACAACGACCTAAATCTTTCTGGAAACTTAACTGAAGACAGAACACTAACTGCAGGTAACGCATACGTATTAAACGGCCCATTGTTTGTGAAAAATGGTGCTACATTAACAATAGAAGAAGGAACTACTATTACAGCTCAGGCTGGTGGTACTGATGTTTACTTACTAGTAGAAAGAGGTGGAAGAATCATTGCAGATGGTAGCCCATCAGCTCCTATACGCTTTACAGCTAGCTCACAAGCTCCTGCTGCTTGGGGTGGAGTTATCATAAATGGTAACGCATGGATTTCTGGACAAAACCCAGCTGGACAAAACGAAGCTGGTACCGAGGTTAACACTGGTGTATTATTTGGTGGAAATAATGATACTGAAGATTCGGGTATCCTTGATCACGTGATCATTGAATATACAGGAGCACGTATTGATGGTAGTGCAGAACATAATGGACTTACATTAAATGGTGTAGGATCTGGAACAACTTTGTCTAACATCTGGATTAAGGATGGTGATGATGATGCAATTGAATTCTTTGGTGGTTCTGTAAACGCTTCAAACATTTTTGTACTTAATGCAAAAGATGACATGTTCGATTTCACACAAGGTTATAGAGGTACTTGTACAAACTTATATGGTGTACGTGAGCCTGGTTATACAGCTGTTACTTCAGACCCACGTGGTATCGAGGCAGATGGTAACCTAGACGGTAACTCACCAACTGACAATGTACAATCAGACTTCACTGTTCAAGATATTACAATAATCAACAGTGGTAACAACGTAGAATTCTCAGATCTTATTAAAGTAAGAAGAGGAGCAACTGCAACTATCAACAATGCATTGGCATCTGTAACTGGTACTGCTACAGCTTCTGACTTTATTGATTTAGAAGATAGTAGAGGTGATTCTACTAGCGCTACTGTGGTTAACGCTACTGCTGGTGGTAATGCTGATGGTACAGACGTTAAGAATGCTCCTGGAGCTACGGTAAATGTTTCAGCTTCAAATACAGGTGCTGATGCTTCAGTATTTGCTTGGACTGGCTATTCTTTCTAATAAGAAACAACACTATAGATAAATGAAAGAACCGCACAAGTGCGGTTCTTTTTTATTTAAATGATTTTAGTTTGGTTCGCTTTCGCGAAAGCGTAATGAATCTCTCCTCAATATAAATAACGATTAGATAACATTGTAAAGGATTTTTTTAACGACTTTTGCGGGTCGAAAATTTGTATATAGATGCCAGATATTTATCTAATAATGCTCATCATTCTAGCAGGTCTAGCGATAACCGATCTAGTGGTAGGTGTGAGTAATGACGCTGTAAACTTCTTAAACAGTGCTATAGGTTCCAAGGCGATCAACTTTAAAACCATCATGATTATTGCGAGTGTGGGAATTGCTTTTGGAGCTCTTTCTTCCAGTGGAATGATGGAAGTTGCTCGTAAAGGAATATTCATTCCATCTCAATTTGATTTTAGTGAGGTGATGATCATTTTCATGGCGGTAATGATAACCGATGTACTGTTGTTAGATTTTTTCAATACGATGGGATTGCCTACTTCTACAACAGTTTCTATTGTTTTTGAACTTTTAGGCGCAGCGGTTTGCATGTCTTTGATCAAAATTTCTCAAGTTGGAGAAGAATCCTTTCTAGACCTAGGTAAGTACATTGAATCAGACAAGGCACTTCAAATAATCATGGGAATCTTGTTGTCGGTCGTCATCGCCTTTACTATTGGAGCACTGGTGCAGTTTATTTCACGTTTAATGCTCACCTTTGACTATCGTAAAAGGCCAGCTTTTTTTGCTGGAATTTTTGGTGGTTTATCACTTACTAGCTTGTTTTACTTTATCATAGTAAAAGGTCTCAAAGGAGCTGATCTAGGTAAGGTAGGCGAGCTAATAGCAACAACTAGCGTTTCCAAGATTATTACGATTTCGGCTATTTTCTGGACCTTGTTCAGTTTTGTTTATGTCATTCTACTTAAAAAGGATATCTACAAACTAATAATAATCATGGGAACCTTTGGTCTTGCCATGGCTTTTGCAGGTAATGATTTAGTGAACTTTATTGGTGTGCCTATTGGTGCTTATCAAGCTTATGAATACGCTATCACACAGCCTGGAGATGTTTCTGGTGTTGCAATGGATTTTCTAGGGAACAAATTACCTTCTAACAAGTGGTTGTTAGTAGTGGCTGGTGTGATAATGGTAGCAACTCTATGGTTCTCATCAAAAGCCCAAGCGGTTGTTAAAACCTCAGTTGATCTTGCTAGACAAGATACAGGTACTGAACGATTTAAAGCTAATGCTTTGTCAAGATTTTTAGTACGTTATTCATTAAGAGCTGCAGAAGGAATTCAGGCAATTTTACCAGAAAAAACATCAAATTATATATCATCCAGGTTTGAAAAAGTGGCGGAACTCGATGTGGTGCCTAAACACGAGGATAAGCCTGCATTTGATTATGTGCGTGCTAGTGTGAATTTAATGGTAGCAGCTATTTTGATCTCGGTTGCTACTTCTTACCAATTGCCTTTATCTACTACCTATGTAACGTTTATGGTTGCTATGGGTACTTCCCTTGCTGATCGCGCATGGGGTACTGAAAGTGCTGTTTATAGAATAGCAGGTGTTATTAATGTGATAGGCGGTTGGTTCTTTACAGCTTTTAGCGCTTTTACAGCTGCTGCGATAATGGCCTACTTAATTTATATAACTAATAACTACGCCATATTTCCATTAATTATATTGGCTGTGTTATTGCTATACCGTAGTTATTTAGCTCATAAAAAATCTGTTACTAAAATTAAAGAGACTGATGAGCTTAAAAAGGCAGAAAGTAAAACCATTCAAGGTATTATTCACGAGAGTTCTGATAATGTTTCAATGGTGTTTAAGCGATCAAAACGTATTTATAATAATACTCTAGAAGGTTTGATGTCTCAAGATTTAAGTGTTCTTAAATCTTCTAAAAAGGAAAGTAATAAGCTAGGTGAAGAAATAGACGATCTTAGGAATAATATTTTCTACTTTATAAAGAATCTTGATGAACAGAATCTAGGAGCAAGTAAATTTTACATTGAAGTTTTAGGACATCTACAAGATATGACTCAGTCTTTGGACTTAATTACAAAGAATAGTACCAGACATATTAGTAATAATCACAAGAGTTTGAAGTTCAATCAAATGAAAGACCTGAAAGAGGTTATTACTGAAGTGAGTCAAATACTTAGAAAAGCAGAACAGACTTTTAAGAACAAAGAGTTTTCATCACTTGATGAAATAATTAGATCAAAACGTGAGTTGCTTGCATTAGTCGATGCAAAAATCGATAGACAGGTTAAACGTACTAAGGATGATGAGCAATCTCCTAAGAATACTACTTTATATTTTAGCCTTTTGTTAGAAACTAGGGACTTGATTGAAACAACCATGCAAGTAGTAGAAGAGTATTATATACAGTACGATAAAAAAGTAGACTTAGAATAAAAGGATGACATCCTTTAATGAAATAAAGCTCTGTATGTTCTACAGAGCTTTTTTTATACTTGTTAGTAGATCATAGCAGATCTATTTATTTCTTCAGAACAACATTTATTTATCATTCAAATTAATATTTACAGCTTACCTGTAAAGCCTCAAATGAATGTTATTGTTTGAGAAGTTTTCTTTTAGGTCAAACGTATTACTATTGCATATGTGTCAATAACATATAGCGTATATATAATTCCTACTTAAATAAAAAGAGCCCGATTAGGGAATCGGGCTCGTAGTAACGACAAATGAAATAGGGGAAATCTAAGTCGCTACTTGTACTTCAGATGACTTTTTATTGTTGCGCCAGTTGTAAATTCTGATCTTGATTCTATGTACCATGTACAATAGGATAGGAACTATAACTAGGGTTAAAAAAGTTGCAAAAATTAGACCGTAAATAACAGTCCAAGCTAATGGTCCCCAGAATATTACGTTGTCACCACCAATGAAAATTTGTGGGTCAAATTCAGTAAATAACGTAAAGAAATTAATATTTAATCCAATCGCAAGAGGAATAAGTCCTAGAACTGTTGTGATGGCAGTTAATATAACTGGTCTAAGCCTAGCCTTTCCTCCTTTAACTATAGCTTCAAACATTTCTTTTTTAGGAAGAATTTCATCGTCACCAAGTTCTAATTTCTCACTGCGTCTTAATTTAAGTAAGTCTATATAATCAATAAGCACCACACCGTTATTTACCACGATACCTGCAAGTGAAATTATTCCCATCATTGTCATTAAAATAACAAAAGGATCTCCCGTTATAATCAACCCTAAGAAAACACCAATAAAGCTTAAGAAGATGGCGATCATGATAATAGTAGGTTTAGATATAGATCCAAATTGAAATACTAAAATCAAGAAGATCAGGAATAAACCACCGAATAGAGCACTCATTAAAAATGCCATCTCTTTTTCTTGCTCTTCAATTTGCCCTGTATAGTCAACTTTTATACCATTTGGAATCGTAAAGTCAACCATCTCTAATTTTATTGATTCTACTACGGCTCCAGCATCGGTGAAACCTGGTTTAAGAGCAGAGTATACTGTAACCACACGTTTTGCATCCTTATGCTTAATAGCACTAAAGCTAGAAGTATTACGTTGTTTAGCAATAGCACTTACTGGTATTTCTTTTACCTGTCCTGTTACCATATCTCTAAAGGTTATTCTTTGATTAAAGATCGCACTACGATCATAGCGTTGATCTTCGTTAAACCTTACATTGATGTCGTAATCTTCACCGTCTTTTTTATAGATACCCGCTTTTTCACCAAACACTGCTCTTCTAAGCTGCATTCCTACTTGGCTATTACTTATTCCTAATTCACCAGCTTTTTCACGATCAACTTCAACAATCATCGAAGGTTTACTTTTATTTACATCAACCTTTAATTGATCAACTCCGGCTACATTTCTGGTGTTGAGAAATTTTACCATTTGTTCTGCTGTTGATATAAGCTCGCCGTAATCAGGACCTTCTAATTCTATATTCACAGGATATCCTTGTGGTGGTCCATTTGCATCTTTTTCTACTGAAATAGCAACTCCAGGGAATCTACCTTCTAGAGTTTCTTGAACTTTTTTACGTAAAACTTCACTATCTCTTAATTCTCCGTCTTTTCCTTCACGAAATTTATATTCACGCATACTCGCGGTGATTTTACCCTTATGAGGCATCTCTGCCGAGCTACCACCGTCTGTTTGAGGATTACCAGCTCCCATTCCTACTTGAGAAACAGCGCTTTCTACAAGTACGTTTCTTCCGTCTTTCATATAGAAATCATCGTTGATCACTTCATAGACCACTTCTTCAATTTCTTTGGTAATACTGTTTGTTTTTTCAATTGAAGTTCCTTGAGGATATTCTATGTAAACAATAATTTGATTAGGCTTATTATCTGGAAAAAATTCAATTTTAGTTCTTCCAGATGCAACAGACCACCCAAAATATGCCATTAAAATTCCCACAAACATCACCGCCATACCAATCATAAAGATGTATGGTTTTATACCGCTCAAGGCAAATCTTAAAAATCGCTCATATAGATTATCTAACCATACTAAAAACGTGCGCTGGAATCCACGAGTAAGAGGTTTGATAGCAAACTTATATAGCCAAAATAAAACCGCTACAAGTATCATCAAAGACCCTAAGCCAGATACAGGTCCACCTACTAATAAGATAAATATTCCTAGAGGAACCATGATAGCGGTTAGGTATATTAAGGATTTTATAGACAAGTTGCGGTCGTCAATTTCCATGAATTTTGAAACTAGCATGGAGTTAAAGAATATTGCGACAAATAAGGAACTTCCTAAAACTATAGAAAGAGTAATTGGGAAATATTTCATGAATTGTCCCATTAATCCAGGCCATAAACCCAATGGAACAAATGCCGCAACCGTAGTTAGAGTAGAAATAATAATTGGAATGGCGATTTCACCTACTCCTTTTTTAGCAGCTTCGATACGTGACATGCCTTCTTCATCCATCAACCTATAAACATTTTCAACAACTACAATACCATTGTCAACAAGCATTCCTAGCCCCATAATCATAGCAAATAATATCATTGTATTTAAGGTGTAACCAAATAGGCTGATAATGGCAAAGGACATGAACATAGACATAGGTATTGCAAAACCAACGAATAAGGCATTTCTAAACCCTAAGAAGAACATTAAAACACCTACCACCAGTAGAATACCAAAAATGATATTATTAACTAGGTCATCTACTTGATTAAGTGTCTTACTAGATAAATCATTAGTCACAGTGATTTCTAGGTCAGAAGGCAATGCTCCAGAATCCTGAGACTCCTTAATTACCTCACGTATATTATCTGCCGCAATAATCATGTTTTTACCAGAACGTTTCTTTACGTCCAGCATTACTACCTGATCACCTGATTCCCTTGCAAATGTATTTTTGTCTTCTTCTTTAAATTTGATGGTAGCTACATCCCTTAGGTAAATAGGTCCATTTTCATTTTTGACTACAAAATTTTCTAATTCTTTAGGGTTGTCGATTTCTCCTATAATTCTAATAGTACGTCGTTGACCACTAGATTTTAAATTACCAGCACTTACGGTTGCATTTCCTCCTCTTACCGTATTTAAGATGTTATCAAAACTTACCTTGGCTGCTGTCATTTTATATATATCAACAGCAATCTCTACTTCAAGATCTTGAGCACCGCGTATGTCTACTTGTTTAATTTGCTCTATATCTTCAATTTCATCTTCTAGATATTCGGCAAAGGTTTTAAGTTTACGTACAGTGTAATCACCTTTGATGTTGATGTTCATTATAGGCATTTCCTCACTAAGGGTAAGGTCAAAAACATTAGGAGTAACCGGCTTATCGTTAAATGTAGGCCAGTCTTCACCAGCAGATTCTTGGTCTACTTCGTCTTTCACACGTTGTTTAGCAGCTTCTACAGCTATATCATCATCAAATTCAACAATGATTATTGAATAGTCCTCTTGAGATGTAGATTCAGTTTCTGTTACGCCACTAATATTTTTAAGCTTATCCTCTAAGGGATCGGTAATCAATCGTTCAACGTCCTCAGCCGTATTTCCAGGCCAAACACTTGAGATGTAAATTTTTGTTTCTTTAATTTCTGGAAAATCTTCCCTAGGCATGCTGTTGTAAGCATTTAATCCTAGAAAGAAGATTATTACCATCATGACATAAACAACAACACTGTTGTCAATTGCCCATGATGAGAGTTTAAACTCTTTGTCACTGTTTTTCTTATTTGACATACTTATGAGTTTATAATATTAATTTCTTGATCTGGTTTTACACTACGAGCACCTTCAGTGATGATTTCATCACCAGGTTCAAGACCGCTTAGGATCTCGATATAATCACCAGAAGCTTTCCCTGTTGTTACCTCACGTCTTTTTGCAATTAATCCGTTTTCGCCTTGAGCGGTAACCATCACATATTGATCACCATCTTGATTCTCGTTTATTACATTAAGAGGAACTAAAATCGCATTTTTAGAGGTGTAATCATTTATACGCAGTTTTGCTGTAAGATTAGGTTTGATGTTACCAGATTTATTGTCAACAGGAACCTCTATAGAAAATGAGCGATTTGACGGGTTAATATAATTACTTGTTTGTCTTATTTTACTCTTAACGGTCTCACCTAAAACTGGGAATTCAACTATAACATCAGTATTTTTATTAATTGCGGTCAAATAAGTTTCTGGAACGTCTACTTTAAGATACATGTCCTTAAGACTTACTAATCGGAATAGAGGCATGCCTGGACTCACCACATTTCCTTGTTCTGTAATGACGTCGTCAATAGTTCCTGAAAAAGGTGCTGTTACTACTGTTTTGGCAAGTTGTTGTTGCATTGCGTTTATTGAGCGCTCTTGAGCTTCATAATTAGCTTTTGATTGCAGATATTGAATCTCTGAACCTATGTTTTGTTCCCAAAGGCGTTTTTGACGCTCATAGGTAGTTTTAGCAAGTTGAGCTTGTACCTTCATTTGTTCAAGGTTTTGAGCGGCACCACCATCGTCAATTCTAGCTAGTCGTTGACCTTTTGACACTCGCTGTCCTTCTTTTACATAAACTTGGGTAAGTAATCCAGCTGTCTCAGGCATTACAGTGATGTTCTGTTTAGTATCTACACTACCTTGCAGTTCTACATAATGATTAAATAGGGTGTCTTTTAACACCATAGTACTTACTTGTGCTTTAATTGCCTCGCCTTTACTCTTTTTTTCATAGGCTTCAATTTTAGCAATCGTTTTTTCTATAGTCTCTTTTTGTTTCTTTAATTCAGATTTTTTTGTTGCAAGAGCTTGTTTGTCTCCAGCAGCAATTAATTCTTCAGCGGTTTTTTCTCCACCACAAGAAATCAGAAATAAAGCAACTGCTATGGTTAAAATATGTTTCATGATAGGATAATTATTAGGATGGGTGTTTTTATTTAAATTTAGGTGTATTAAGTAGTGTTTCAATGTTTACTTTTTCTTGAATTACACGGTACATGCTATTAAGATATTCTGACTGAGTACTGTACAACTGTGTTTGTGCTTGTCTTAATTCAAAGCTAGTAGCAATACCTTCTTTGAACTTTACCGAGTTTTTGTTCTCTATACGCTCAGCAAGGGATAAATTATCTTTTGTAGTTTGATATGTGTCAATTGCTAGTTGATAGTTGTTTACCGCTGTTTGATAATTGAGGTTTAATTCCTGCTCAGTTCGTTCAAGATCGGTAAGTGCTTGTTCCCACGCAATTTTTGTTCTGTCTTGAGCAGCTTTACGACCAAAGGAACTGAAAATAGGGACTTGAATGCTTACTCCAGCCACACTCTGTTGAAACCAAGGCTGATCGCTATTAAAGAACACGAATTCATCATCAAAAGTTTGAGTACCGTAGTTTACAAATCCTGAAACGGTAGGAAGTGATTTTGCTCGTTCTAGTTTCCATTCCAATCGACGCTGTTCAGAAAAATTTAATGCAATTTGATAATCGACATTTTCTTCTAGAGTTAGGGAAGATTGTGTGATACTAGGATCTAAGTGTTGTTTTGTTAAGGATTCTAGGTCATCGGTCAGGCTTATTTGTTCAGATAAATCAATCCCTAAAGATAATTTAAGCATATCCATTGCAATATCTGCTTGACGTCTAGCATTTGCTAGCTGATTCTCAATTTGTGCCAGTGTGATTTGTAGTTGTTCAACACTTTCCTCCTCGGTAAGGCCATTTTTAAAAATCTCTTGAGTTTCTTTTAAGTTACTATCTAGATTGTCCCTATTACGAGTTAGGATGGCAACGTTTTCTTGTGCCAGTAAAACACCACCATAGGCGTTTATAATACCTTTACGTACTTCTAGTTTAGTCTTGTTATCTGCATTTTTTGAGTAATCCAAAAATGTTTTAGAAGCCTCGAGCGCCACAAGGTAACTTCCATCAAATATTAATTGTGATAAAGTGGCTGTTAAGTTCATAGATTGTTTTGGCGCAAACACAACAGGCACAAAAGTTCCTGGCTGTCCACCTACAACCTCACCAGGTAATGGAGTTACGGGTTGTTTTAATTGATTGGTGTAATCAACTGATCCGTTAATTTGTGGTAGTCCCGTAGCTGTGGTTTCCCATTTTTGCTTCAATGCTTTGGCAACCTCTCGTTGTGCATTAATTGCTTGGTAATTGTTTTCTAAACCATAGTCTATCGCTTCTTGTAGACTGAAGGTGTCTGGAACGGTTTGTTGTGAGTACGCTTTCGCGAAAGCGAGACCCATAAAAGCCATTATATATAGAACAGATTTATTCATTTAATCGTGATTAGAATTTATGATTTGGTTTAATATTTGTCTTCCTTTAGGAGTTAGGATTCCTCGTAAGTGATATTCTAGATAATCGTCATATAAATCATTTACTGGAAATTCGTTTGTTGGAAATATGGAAATGTCTTTTATCCCTTGCATTCCAATAAAATATATGCGAGCAATGAAATCAGGATTTACATTATTTCTATACACTCCTAGTTTGATACCGTTATTCACATTTTTTTTGATACAAGAATCCATGTAGTGAAATTTGATATCGTGCACCGGTTTGTAAGCCTCGGGATAGTATCGCTGTAATTGATGAATAGAGCTAGTTTGATCTCCTTTCATTTCTTCCATTACAAAACGTTTTACAGCATAGAGCTCCTCAATAGGTTTGTCTTCATATTGCTCTATAATATTATCCACACCATCACAAATAGTATTACACATATGAAGTGATGCGTGAGCTACAAGTTCTTGTTTGTTTTTAAAATGGGTATAAAGAGTTTTCTTACTCATACCCAATTTTGCTGCGATGTCATCCATAGTTACACTCTTAAAACCTAGTGTAAGGAACATCTCTAGCGATTTTTTAATAATTTGATCTTTCAATTGCGACATTTTCCTGCTTCTGTTTCAGCGTGCAAATATACCCATAGGAAACTTTGAAAACAAAAATAGTTTCCTAAGTTTTACATTTGTTTAACATGTAGGAAACATTTTTATCGACTACTTGCCGGTCTGTCTTATTTTTACAGCATGAAATCACTAGAACAGTTAAGAGAAGTTTTTCTAAAACATTTAAAATCAACCATAAATCATAACGAGCCTAAAGGATTGTACGATCCTGTTCACTACATTCTAGATTTAGGAGGAAAGCGATTAAGACCATTGCTCACCTTATTAAGTGCACAAATGTATGGTCAGAGTATTGATAAGGCTCTTAATGCGGCACTGGCTGTTGAGGTGTTTCATAATTTTACCTTGTTGCACGATGATATAATGGATCAAGCAGATTTAAGACGTGGTAACCCTACTGTTCATAAAAAATGGGATGAAAACACAGGTATTTTAAGTGGTGATGCCATGTTAATTATAGCTTATCAACTATTTGATGAGTACGATGCAGGTACTTTTAAGCAACTCACTACATTATTCTCTCAAACCGCACTAGAGGTTTGTGAAGGTCAACAATTTGATGTGGATTTTGAGAGTAGGGATGATGTTACGATTGCTGAATATATGAACATGATTAAGTTAAAAACATCAGTTCTAGTAGGATGTGCGTTACAAATGGGAGCTATTATCGCTGGAAAAAATGAAGAGGAACAACAAAAGGTTTACGACTATGGAATAAACCTAGGATTAGCTTTTCAATTAATGGATGATTATCTAGACGCATTTGGTGATCCAGCAACTTTTGGGAAAGAAGTTGGTGGTGATATACGAGAGAATAAAAAGACGTATCTATACTTAAAAAGTATAGAGAACCTAGAGCATACTCACGATTTAAAAACATGGTTTGCTGTTAATCATCTAGACATGACCATGGATGAGATCGATGATAAAAAAGAACAAGTTAAGGTTCATTTTGAAAAAAGTGGTGGAGCGCAAGCCACTCTAGAGGCTATAAAATCTTACACTGAAATGGCTTTACAAGATATTAAAGGTCTTGATATTCCAGAACAAGCAAAAGAGGAACTTACCAATTTCAGTCTAAAACTTATGGGTAGAGTAAGTTAAATCAAATCTCCATCTTTTGGAATAAGAGCTTTGAGGTCCTCGATCGTATTTGCTTGGTCAATGGTTTTGTCATGTCGCCATCGTAAAATCCTAGGAAACCTTGTAGCTACACCAGATTTATGTCTTTTACTAGGAGCGATTCCTTCAAAAGCAATTTCAAAAACATGATGCGGCGTTACACTGCGCACTGGACCAAATCGCTCTAATGTGTTTTTCTTAATCCAAGCGTCTACCTTCCTAAACTCGGCATCTGTAAGCCCAGAGTAGGCCTTGGCAAAAGTGACTAATTCACCATTATCCCATAGAGCAAAGGTATAGTCTGTAAACAGGTTTGCACGCCTACCATGTCCTCGCATTGCATATGTGAGAACAGCGTCAATACTATAAGGGTCAGTCTTCCATTTCCACCAATCACCTTTTTTTCGGCCTACTTGATAAGGACTTTTTTTATGTTTGATCATAAGACCTTCACTTTTTCGCTTTCGCGAAAGCGCACGCTCTTCACCCATTTCATCCCAACTTGAAAAGCTCATAGTTTCAGAAAGTAATAAAGGAAAATCAGAATCAGGTTCTTGTATACTAGCTTTTTTTCTAGTTTCTAAAACAAGTTGGTCTAAAAGGGCGCGACGTTCCTCAAATGGTTGATCTCTAATGTCTTTACCTTGCCATTCTAGCAGGTCATAGGCGACTATAACAACGGGAACATCCTGTAACAATTTTTTACCTATAGTTTTACGACCAATCCTTGTTTGAAGGTCGTTAAAATTTAGTATTTCTCCATTTTTATAAGGTAAAATCTCGCCATCGATAACTGTCCCGTTGGGAATGTATTCTAGGAAAGATTGAAATTCGGGATATTTATCCGTCACTAATTCCTCACCTCGGGACCAAATAAATATTTCGTCGCTACGTACAATGGTTTGGGATCTTATTCCATCCCACTTATGCTCGGCACTCCATTGGGAAACATCTCCTAGGTCCTCAATATCACCTTCAATTGCATAAGCTAGATAGAAAGGATAAGGCTTTCCTCTTCTAGCTACTTCATTGTCCTCATAAATCAATTCATTGTAGGTGGTATTTTCTCCTGTCCAACTGCCCATTAATTTATGAGCAAGAATATCCTTGTCAATATTTGTGGCATTTGAAAGAGCTCTTGTCATCAACTTTTGTGAGACTCCGATTCTAAAACCGCCGGTCATTATCTTGTTAAAAACAAATCGTTCATAATAATTAAGGCCTAGCCAGTTTTCTTTTAAATAAGTTTTTTTTTCATCATCGGTTTTTTTTCTCAATTCGATTAGTTCATTGATTACAGTAGATAAGCTTTTGTCAGTGCTGTTGTTTGAACTAGGTAAAATAAGGGCGATGGTTTCAGCTAGGTCGCCTACGATGTGGTAGGATTCTTCAAATAGCCAGCTAGGGATGCCGCTTATTTCAGTAGCCCATTCTCTTAACTGAGTTGTGTTTACTGGTCTTTTAGGTCTTCTGTGAGAAAGAATAGCGATAGTCCATAGTTTATCTTGCTCTGGAGCATTTTTAAAATACTCAGTGAGCGCTTGAACTTTAAGATTAGTCTTATTAGTTCCATCTATGGTTCTTATGAGTTCGGCAAACTGTTTCATGTGTTACTCGTATTAGTGGATAAATCCTCTTGTTCATTAAGGTTTTCTCCTTCATACTGTGTGCGTTCTGAAATAGCGTTCAACCCTTTTTCTTCTCTTAAGTATCTAGCAAAAATCTCTTGATAACCGTGCGTTGTTATTACATTTTCACATCTAGTAGCTTCAATAGAGGATAGCAATCCATCCCAATCACAATGATCAGAAAGTACAAATCCTTTATCTATAGCTCTTCTTCTTCTCGCTCCTCTGAATGTCATCCATCCACTAGCACTTGCAGTCGCATACGGGACTAATTTTCTCATCCATGATGACCCATGAGCACTAGGTGGAGCAATTACAATATTTCCTATGAGTTCCTCTTTTTTTGTTTCTCTGGTAATTAACGTGAAATCAGGAAAGTTGATTAACTCTTTAAGAACTTCTGTCATTTTGAAAACAGCACCATGACAATAAATTTTCATTTGAGAAGTGTCTAGATGCTTAATGAGTCTTTGGGCTTTGCCTAAAGAATAAGCAAATAGAACTGATGTTTTACCTTCTTTGTTATTTTGAGAACACCATGTATTGATGTCATGCATAATATCTTTTTGATCACGCCATTTAAATGCTGGTAATCCAAAGGTGCATTCTGTTATAAAAGTGTTGCAACGAATGGGCTCATATGGCACGGAAATACCATCATTTTCTGTTTTATAATCACCAGTAAAAACCCATACTTCTCCTTTGTGTTCAACTCTTATTTGGGATGAGCCAGGTATATGCCCAGCAGGATGAAAGGAAAAGGTAACCCCATTTATATTAAATGACTCATCATAATTAACACCACTTGCGTTAATTTCTCCCAAGCGATGTTTGATAATCGGTAAATTATCTAAATGAGTAATATACCTTTTATTTCCCCATCTTGAATGATCTGCATGACCATGTGTGATTAAAGCCTTGTCAACAGGTTTCCATGGGTCTAGATACACATTTGCCGCAGAGCAATATATGCCGCGTTCTGTAAATTTTAATAAAGGTTCCCTGCTCATGTTATTTTCATTTAAAGCCGGGCTGGTAGATGTTATTTATCCTGGTAGATTATTGTCAAGTGAATCTGTTCCCGGTTGTTTTGCTTGATTTATGATTTTCAAGTCTTCTAGCGTTTCTTGTTTTATTTTATCATAAATGTTTATTTTTCATTTATGATTATGGTTAACATATCCCATGATTCAATTAGGTCAGCGTGTTTTTTAACTAGAATATTATCATCCACGTTGGAATAGTTTATATAACTATTGTAAATACCTGCACGAGTAATAACTAGTTTAATTCTGCTAACTACTTCCTGACTGTTTAACTCTTCTGGTATATCTTTTGAAAGGTCCTGGGCGGCATCATATAAGTTTTGAGCAGCTACAGGTGTATGGTCTAAATTTTCTAATAGATTTTTAAATCTTTCATAATTAGACCAAGCGATAACCTCTTGTTGTGCTTTACCAATAAGTTGCATTTTACTTTGCGCAAAAGTCAACGCACTGGGATCTGTTTTGGTAACTTCGACTGCATGTTCTTCCTTTTTACAAGAAAATAGAACAAAAAATATTAGTAGTATAGGAAAGCCTTTCATTATTACAAAGATGCTAATATTGCTAGAATAAAAAAACCGCACAATAAAGTGCGGTGTTACATTGCTTCCCACTAATTAATTAGTCATTCATTTCTTCATTATACTCTTCACGAGCTTCTTTCAACCTTTGTGACATAGGTTCATCAGTGTCGTTCAATTCCTCTAAGTATTCTTCAATAGCATCTCTACGATTCTCGTCATACTTTTTACGAGCTTTCAACATTTCTTTGTTTAAGTCATAAAGAGCCTCATCGATTTCTTCTAAATTTTCAAGATTTTCATCTAAAGTAGCTGTGGCTTTTTCATCTTGATATTCTTTCATTTCTTTTTGAACATCTTCTACAGCATCCATAACATCATCTACTTTTAAGTACTCAGGCATGTTGTTAAGCATTGAATTAAAATCTGTAACTAGTGTTTGAGCATAAGTAATTTTCTGGTCTTCTTGTGCATTCATCATATTCATACGGTCCGTTTTCACAGTCTCGTAATCATTAAAATCTACAATCGTTATTATACCTTCATCATCATAGTTTACATTACTCACAAAGTCTGCATAGTTTGCAAGCTCTTCATCCTCATAACCGTCAAATCTCAATCTGGCATCTACAATTTCATCATTTAAATCTTCTACAGCTTCTTGAATATCCTCGATGTGATCTTTAATTGTACTTTCTTTTGTCGATTCATCCTCAAGATCTGCAACTAATTTTTTCATTGCTTTCTCGACATCATCAACTTCCTTCATGATAACATTAGTTTTCAAGTAAGCTGGCATTTCTTCTACAAAGGTTTGAAACGCTTGATATGCATTTTCGCTATTCATTTCATCACGTACATTAGGTGATGTTGATAAGTTTTTTACCTGATTTTGTAATTCTCCATAGGCTGTAAAATTTGAAATATTCACGCTCCCATCGTCCATAACTTGGACATTTGTTTTCATGTCTTGGGCCATGCTTTCTGCCTCATTCTCTGTATAGCTTACGTATTCTCTTGATACGTCTCCTATATCATTGTAAGCCTGTTGCATTTCGTTACCAGCATCTTCTACTAGTTCTTCCGTATTTTTCTTTTCATTATTACAAGCAACCATGGCAGCGGCTACTATTAAACTTATTCCAATCTTTTTCATAATATTATTTTTTGTTTGAAATAAAAGTACAGTCTCATCTCAATTATTTTATATAATGAAATAATAATGCATTTCGGTTTTTAATTAAATTGTGTTAATAGTTAACATAGTTTGTATTTCTGTTTGGTTATTATTAGGTGTTTTGTTAAAAAAACGGAGCTTTTTCTACTTCGCTTTCGCGAAAGCGGAATTAAATCTTACATAAGATTGATAATTTCTTATTTATTTACCTATTCGTTAAGTAATCTGATAAGCTGGTGCAATTATATTTGCGCAAACGTTATAATTCATGGCAACAAAGATTTTAGTAATAGGAGCCTGTGGTCAAATAGGTAGTGAGTTAACGGCAAAACTACGTGAACTGCACGGTGCTGAAGCGGTAATAGCTAGCGATATAAGAGAAGGAGATACAGAAATGATGGAGGCAGGTCCTTTTGAAGTTCTTGATGCTACCGATGCTGATGCAGTAGAGGATATTTGTGCACATTATGAAGTAACAGATGTCTATTTAATGGCCGCAATGTTGAGTGCAACTGCCGAAAAATATCCTTCTAAAGCCTGGAATCTAAATATGGATAGTTTATTTAATGTCCTAGATCTAGGTAAAGAAGGTAAAATAGAGAAAATCTTTTGGCCTAGTAGTATTGCAGTTTTTGGACCTACTACACCAAAAGACAATACACCGCAAAAAACAGTAATGGAACCTAGTACAGTATATGGCATAAGTAAGCAAACTGGGGAACGCTGGTGCGAATACTATCACAACAAATATGGTGTAGATGTTAGATCCATACGTTACCCAGGATTAATATCCTGGAAGACAATGCCTGGTGGAGGAACTACCGATTATGCCATTGAAATTTTTCATGATGCCATCAACAAAGGAGAATATACGTGTTTTTTAAAAGAAGATACTGCACTACCTATGATGTATATGGATGATGCTATCAAAGCGACAGTTGATATAATGCATGTGCCTGGTGATAAAATTAAGGATCGTTCAAGTTACAATTTGAGCGCAATGAGTTTTACACCACAACAAATTGCTCAAGAAATTAAGAAACATATTTCAGAATTTGAAATAGCGTACGAACCAGATTTCAGGCAATCCATTGCTGATAGCTGGCCAGCATCAATAAATGACAAAGAGGCGCGTGAAGATTGGGGCTGGGAACACCATTTTGATTTAGAAAATATGGTTAAGGAAATGATAGCTCATCTTCCTAAAAAATCTTATTTCTAGAGTTTAAGATATAAGTATATTTGTAGCCTAAATTTAATCTATGTCATTTTCAAGTTTATTTGAATCAGGAGAATCTACTAGAAATAAAAGCCATTTAGCTTCATTAGTAAATATTGCAATTACAAACGGTGTAATCTCTGATGAGGAATTAGTTATACTGGGACGTATTAAAACTAAATTGAGTATAGCAGATTCTGATTTTGAGGCTATTATAAAAAATCCATCTAAATACCCAATTAATCCGCCTACTACAAATGAGGAGCGCATTCAATGGCTACACGATCTTTTTAAAGTTGTCTTTGCCGATCATAGTATGGACGAGGATGAGCACAGATTACTAAAAAGATATGCAACAGCCATAGGGTACAATGATGCCGATGCTGAATATCTAGTAAAGCGCAGTATCGAGATTTTCTCAGGACATCTAGCACTTGAAGATTATCGATACCTTTTAAATAAAGACAGGTAGTCTAAATAAATTTTTTAATCTTCAAGTTGCTGTATACGGATTCTAATAATTCGTCGTCAGTATATGGTTTTTGAACCACTTGTTTGAATCCAGATTTCTTAAATTCCGATATTCGCTTTTTGTCAGTTTCTGTCGTAAGAGCGATTACCGGGATTTTTTTATTGTGATCGTTAGCAAACTCTTTAATCATGTTAAGGAGTTCAATCGCGTCTACTTGAGATAGACTTGATGACATTAAAATAAGGTCATAGTCCTTGTTTTCAACGGCGTTTAATAAATCTCTAGGATCAGAAAATACTATTGTATTAAAGTTCTTTTCATTTACTAAAACTTTAATGGCTGTGTATTGTGTAATTCCGTTGTCCTCTGCAATAATAATTTTTGCTTTTTCAGAAAACGTCGGCTTTGTTGGAGATTCAGTTGGAGCTGCTTTAGGAATATCAACATTCAAAGGAACTTTCACTCTCAAATTTGCTACTTGTACACTATTGCCTGACTCGTCTTTTTCGATATATAGACTACCATTGTAAACATCTAGAAGTTCTTTGGCTATTGAGAATCCCAAACCTTTAATCTGAATGTCACTAGAGAGTTCAGGAAGATTATTAGACGCTACCGTTTCTGGAATAACACCTTCTCCGGAAATTTTAAATCGTAAACTTGCTTTACTAGCACGTCGTTGATTTTCTTTAACGGTTAAAACTATGTTTTCTCCATTATTAAAATAAATCGCGTTTTCTATAAGGTTTGTCAATATTTGATCTAACCTACGCTTATCTATTTCAATGTATTCAGGTACTTGAGATCCTACTTTTAAGGAAAATGAAAATCCTAAATTGGATGCTTTGGTTGTGTATTTAAACTTAAAATTCTCAAGATATTCTATAAAATTGATTGTTTCTGGATTGAGCTCAATCTGATTTCTTTTAAGAAAAGATAACTCAATAATATCTTCAAGAATCTTCTTTAAGTTCTCACTTTGTTCATAGATAGCTTCTACAAGTTTATTTTGCTCTAGCGGCAAATCACTTTTCACTAGCATAGATGAAAACGCACTTATCAGTGTAAGCGGTGACTTCATCTCGTGAGAAAAGTTTGAAATAAATTTGTTTTTGAAGGAGGCAGCCTCCTCTAACATATCATTTTTAAGTTCTAGAACTTCATTAAATATGTAAGACTCATTTCTTTTTTGAGCAATTTCTTGTAGTCTAGAATAAAATACGCTGTTATCTACAAGCTGAATCGTTCTATTTGAAGCATTCTTACTGAAGCTTATGTCTAAAAGTTTGTCATGTATTTCAACACAGTTTAGTTTTTTTTCCTCTGATTCAAAGTATAAATCAACCTGTGTAAAAAAAGGATGGAATTGCTCTATGCTACTTCCTTCCTTTAAATTAAAAATAATATCGTTTGATGAAATTACTTGAAAGTTCTCATCAAGGACAATTATTTGTGAATTTTGGGGATTGATGTCTAGGTGCGGTGTCATGTAAGCATCATTTTTGTGATTCTTTCAAACATGCGCTGCACATTATTACCTTCTTTGGCACTTACCAAAATATCTAAAAAATCAAATTCATCTTTCTTTTCGGCCATCATACCTTTAGGGATTAGGTCAGACTTATTTCCGACCTTTAAGATAGGGGTTTTTTGATATTTATTTTGAAGAAAGTTTAAATGTTCATCAACTTTACTAAAAGTTTTTGGTCTACTAATATCTGCTACATATATAAACCCATGAGTTCCAAGTAGGTATGCAGGTCTCACTTCTTCAATATCATCTGTTCCTTCTGTATCCCAAATGATAAGATTAACATCATTATCATTTAAATTAAGTTGTTTTTTCATGATATGGACACCTATAGTAACTTTATAGTCCTCAGAAAACTGATCTTCTACAAACCTTCTTATCAGGGATGTTTTACCAACTCCAAAACTTCCTACTATTACAATTTTTTTTGATACCATATTAATTTCCTAATTCAAATTGGGAATATTGCTTTATGAGAAATTGCTGTAATTCTTCTCTTTTTGAAATAAGTTTATTTTTATTGATGTTTTGACTAACCTTTAAATTATGATCTTCTAATTTATTTTGCAAGTTTTCAGTAAATGTACCGCTTATCGCACTGGCTATGTAGTACTGGTGAAAACTATGTAGATGAATTTCATACAAATCATATTCTATAGACTGTAAATTACGAGTGGATGTTTTAAAAGCATCTTCTACAAATGCTTTAATTGCTGTTAACATGCCACTAATCATATCTTCATCCAGGGTTGCTTTAATCTGATAACTTCCTAATAATATTCCAGAGCCTTTTTCAATTATAAAAACTTGTTCTAATTCTGCCTCGGCAAGATCGCTTATGATAAGTTCTTCTTCCTTGACACCTGTGAACATGCTCTTTATTTTTCTTTTAATGGTTTGAACTGAAAATACGTCCTGAGTAGTTTGCTCTATGCGCTCAGATAAAATTTTAATTTCTTGTGCGATATATTTTTTTATCATTTGCCCCATAATTGGGTATAGGGCTTCAACAACTTGATCTTTTGATTCGGCGATTTGAGTTTTTAAAGTCTCGGTAATAATTGGTCCTAATTCTTGAGGAATACGTTCGGTAAATTCTAGTAATTCGTCTTGTATTATTGGAGATACCTTTTCTGAAAGTTTAGCACGTTCACGCAAAGTTTCTTCCAGCTTACTGATTTTTACAGAAATGCTCTGTGCATATTCACGTTCGTCAGTAAGTAAGAGAGATTTTAGTAGTTCTAATTTCTCATCGGTATTCATCAAGGAACCTTTTACTGGGCTTTAATTTTCTCCCCAAGTTCTATTAATGAATCTCCAAGCATTTTTCGACTTGTTTTAGCATCATCTAGCTCGTCTAGTCGATCTTCCATCTTGCTTTCAAGATCAGTAAGACGAATGTTTAGATCAGTTGACAAACTATCAATACTTTTTGATAGCTCTTCTCTAGCATCGTCGATTAAATCTTGAAGTTCCTGCTTTTTTTTCTGAAGATCTTTTTTAAGTAGTTCAAATTCAGAATCATATTGTTGTATGTTTTCTCCAAAAATGAGGTTTTTTATAGCCTCTAATTTTGAATTACTATCTACAACAGCTTCGTTAGGGGTATTTTTTTCAGGTTGGGCCATCTCAATACATTTTCAATTAGCTAAAATACCATTTTTTATTAAATTATGGTATTCTTTGAATAAACTGCTCAGCCTTTTCAACCATGTTTTTGCTTCCGCAAATAAATGGTACCCTTTGATGAAGTTCTTCTGGTTTAAGATCTAAGATTCTTGTATGGCCATCGCTGGCTTTTCCTCCAGCTTGTTCGGCGATAAATGCCATAGGATTGCACTCATAGAGAAGGCGTAGTTTTCCATTACTTGCCTTACTGCTTTTAGGGTACATATAAATACCACCTTTTATCATGTTACGATGAATATCACTTACAAGACTTCCTATATATCTACTAGTGTAAGGTCGATCTCCTTCTTCCTTTTGGCAATATTTTATGTAATCTTTAATCCCTTGTGGAAAATGCACATAATTACCTTCATTGACACTGTAAATTCTTCCATCTTCTGGAAATTGCATGTTAGGGTGTGAAAGATAATAGGTTCCCAGCGCCGGGTTTAGAGTAAATCCATTTACACCATGACCTGTAGTGTAAACTAGCATTGTAGATGTTCCATATATAATGTATCCAGCTGCAACTTGTTGATTACCTGGTTGAAGAAAATCTTCAAGTTGTACCGGTGTTCCTGGTGGTGTTACCCTTCTGTAGATGGAAAAGATAGTTCCTACTGACACATTTACGTCGATGTTTGAACTACCATCAAGTGGATCCATAAGTACCACATATTTACTTGCGTGGTTACCATCGTTACCTTCAATAGTTATAAAGTCGTCATTTTCTTCACTTGCGATACCACAAACGATTTGCCTGTTAGTCAATGTCCTTATAAACGTATCGTTTGCAAAAACATCTAATTTTTGTTGGTCTTCACCTTGGGTGTTGATTTCACCTATACTACCAGTAATGTCTACCAGACCAGCCTTGTTAACCTCGTGGTTAACCATCTTTGCTGCTAGTCTTATCGAGTTGATAAGTCTACTTAATTCACCGCTACTATAAGGAAACGCAGCTTGATGTTCTATGATAAATTCTCCTAGGGATTGGTTTTTGGTAGCCATATTTTATATCGTTGCTGCAAATATCTTAATAAATGCAGGTAACTACAACGATGTAGTGCTAACTTTTTTGAATTATACTCTACTAGACTTTAATTTAGCAAAAAAACCATGATAAACATTCGGCAGGCCACCCAACAAGATTTTTCTAGAGTTCTTGAATTAATTAATGAATTAGCCCTTTTTGAAAAGGAGCCCGATGCAGTTGAAATTTCAATAGAAGATTTAATTCGAAACGGGACAGGAAATAATCCTCTTTTTACTTGCTTTGTAGGTGAATATAAAGGTAATATTGAAGGAATGGCATTGTGCTATCCCAGATTTTCGACATGGAAAGGTGTTACAATTCATTTAGAAGATTTAATTGTTACTAAAAAAATGAGAGGAGTTGGTTTAGGAAAAGCGCTTTATAATGAAGTTCTTAAACACGCATTAAAAAAGGGTGCAAGGCGAGTAGAATGGGTAGTGTTGGATTGGAATACACACGCTATTGATTTTTACAAGAATACTGGAGCAACAGTATTTGACGAGTGGCGAGTTGTTCAAATGGATCACGGTTCTTTAACGGCTTATATTGACAAACAGTAATGAGGATATTCAAATTTGGTGGAGCATCGGTTAAAGATGCAAATGGTGTAAGAAATGTAGTTAACGTATTGCGTATTACTGGATTTCGTGATTTAGGAGTGGTAGTTTCAGCAATGGGTAAAACAACAAACGCTCTTGAAGAAATACTTGCACGATATCAAAAAAATGATAATTCCTATCTAAAGTTGATTGATAAACTCTACGAGCAACATAATGAAGTTATTGTAGAGTTAGAAGAGGTTACAGATTTCATAAATGAGGATGAGGTATTACGCTTTCGCGAAAGCGGAATTAAAAATATACTTAAAGGAATTATTGAAGCTTTAAAGGGCGAGTTGTTACGTAATAAAACAAAGAACTACAGTTTTTTATACGATCAAGTCGTAAGTCATGGAGAACTTATTTCAACTAAAATTGTTGCAGCTTTTTTAAATGCCTGTAACATTCCTGTGCAATGGGTGGATGCGAGAGAATTAATTAAAACTGATACTAAGTACCGGGATGCTGGAGTGCAATGGCAGGAAACTGAAAATGTTATTAAAAATATAAGTGGCTCCTCGTTCCTTACTCAAGGATTTATAGGAAGCGATGACAATGGTTTTACAACCACGCTAGGTAGAGAAGGAAGCGATTATACAGCTGCTATCCTTGCATATTGTCTGGATGCCGAAAGTGTCACTATTTGGAAAGATGTTCCTGGTGTTTTAAACGCAGATCCTAGAGTGTTTCATGACACTGTTTTGCTAGAAAAAATCCCATACAACGAGGCAATTGAATTAGCATTTTATGGAGCGAGTGTCATCCATCCTAAAACTTTACAGCCTTTACAAAGAAAGAGTATACCATTACGTGTGAAGTCCTTTTTAAATCCTAAAGAAAACGGGTCAACGATTACTCACTCAAAAACCTTATTACCTGAAATTCCTTGCTATATCGTGCGTAAGAATTTGATCTTTTTAAGAGTTTCTTCTAGAGATTTTAGCTTTATAGGTGAAGGAAATATTTCGGAAATATTTCACGAGTTGAGCGAGGCTAAAATGCAGGTAGGTTTATTACAAAATTCGGCAATAAGTTTTTCAATTTGTGTTGAAGATAAATACAGTCTAATAAATGTTCTATTGTCTAGATTACAAGAACGTTACGACGTAAGTGTGGTAAAGAATGTTGCTTTATATACGATTAGACATTATAACGGTGAAAAAGTAGCTAGTATTGAAAATGAGCAGCAGGTATTACTAAAACAACGCACACAAGAAACCCTGCAGGTTGTCGTTAAACAATAGTGACTTAACATTTATAGTATATTTGTGAGTCAATCTATTAATTGACCAGGACTTTATTTTATGGGACTTGTAACTGCCAAAGAGGTCGCAAAAGCGATAAATATTGATAAATACGGTGCATTAGGTACTTTAGGCGGTTGGACGTTGATGAAAATCTTGAGACTTTCTGCTTTAAATAGAAAGTATGATAAATTTAAACATCTGCAAGGTTCAGAATTTTTGAATGCCTTACTGGATGATTTACAAATTTCCTTTGAGATTCCAGAAGAGGATTTAAGACGTATACCAAAAACAGGACCGTTTATAACTATTTCCAATCATCCCTTGGGTGGAATTGACGGTATATTATTACTTAAATTACTTCTAGACAGAAGACCCGATTTTAAAATTGTTGCAAATTTTTTATTACATCGTATAGAGCCTTTAAAGCCCTATGTAATGCCTGTAAACCCTTTTGAAAATCATAAGGATGCAAAAAGCAGCACAGCAGGTTTTATGCAAGCCATCAGGCATTTAAAAGCAGATCAACCTCTAGGGATTTTTCCTGCTGGTGAGGTTTCAACTTATAGAGATGGTAAATTGGTGGTAGATAAAGAATGGGAAGAGGCGGCAATGAAACTTATACATCGTGCTCAAGTACCTGTTATTCCAATCTATTTTCATGCAAAGAACAGCAGGTTCTTTTACAGACTTGCAAAGATTTCTGACACATTGCGTACGGCAAAGCTTCCTAGTGAATTATTAACTCAGAAAAAGAGAGTTATAAAAGTAAGAGTAGGAAATGCAATCCACGTAAAACATCAGCAAGAGTATACCGATCTAGGAGAGTTTACTGATTTTCTTAGAAAAAAAACGTACATGCTTTCTAGAGCATACGATGAATCAGGTAAAAAGTTTACTGATTTACCTAAAAGCATAAAACTTCCCAAAGCTCCTGAGCGTATCGTAGGTCACGTTAAGCCTGAAGATATGGAAAAGGAAATTGAATACCTAAGAGAGAACGACAAGAGGTTATTGATCTCTAAAAACTATGAGGTATTTCTAGCTGAAAGTAAATCTATTCCAAAGATTTTACATGAAATTGGTAGGCTGCGTGAAATTACTTTTAGAAAAATAGGTGAAGGGACTAATAAATCTATTGATTTAGACAAATACGATTCCTATTACCATCAAATGTTCCTCTGGGACAAGGATGCAAAATGTATCGCTGGTGCTTATCGTATGGGAATGGGGCAACAGATTTACAAGAAATATGGTATTGAAGGTTTTTACCTAAATGAACTCTTCAGGTTTGACAATGAGCTACATAAAATGATGAGCGAGAGTATAGAGATGGGACGAGCATTCATTACATCGGACTATCAACAAAAGCCTATGCCATTGTTTTTGTTATGGAAAGGAATTGTGCATTGTACACTACGTTTCCCGTCGCACAAGTACTTAATTGGCGGAGTGAGTATTAGCAATAAATTCTCAAATTTTTCAAAATCATTGATGATTGAATTTATGAGAAGTAATTATTACGATCCTTATATCGCACAATATATAAAGCCTAAAAAAGAATTTAAAGTTAAGTTGGCCGATGCTGATAAGGATTTCATTTTTGACGAATCTCAGGCTGATTTAAATAAATTTGATAAGCTTATTGATGAGCTAGAGCCTAATGAATTAAGGTTGCCAGTACTCATTAAAAAATATGTAAAGCAAAATGCTAAGGTCGTAGCTTTTAATGTAGATCCTTTATTTAATGACGCTATTGATGGTCTTATGTATATACGAATTGCTGATTTGCCAGAAAGTACAGTAAAACCTGTGATGGAGGAATTTCAAGCAGAAATGGAGTCTAAATATTTTAAAAACGGAGATTCAAAATCTACCTATTCTGAATAAAAAAACCGCCATTTTTAAAATGGCGGTTTTTAATTTAAATAATTTTATTTGTTAGAACCAAGGTTTTCTACCAGCTTGATATGTGTTGTAGAACTCTTCATCTGACTTGGTTAGATAAATAATACCTTCTATTAAACCTACTGCATAAGTAGCCATAACTATGAATATACCAAAAAACAGACAGGTCGTAATCCATCCTATCACTGTGAGTCCAGCAAGAATGAACCCTTCTTTTTGATAACCTAGAATAAACTTGTGTACCCCAAAACTACCTAAGAAAATTCCTAGAAGTCCTGCAAGTAATTTTTTATTATCTCCATTGTTTACCGTGTCATTTAAGCCACGTTGAAAGTCTCGTGCACTTTCTTTTGCAGCATCAGCGGCTTCATTAAATGTTTCTTTTGTGCTGTCATAGGCATCCGATGCAGATTCTTTTGCCTTGTCAAAGGGATTGTTTTCCTCGCTCATAATTATTGGTTATTAAGGTTGTTAATGTTACAATATTACTGTTTTTCAAATAATTCTTCTTGCTTAGGTTCCCACAATTCAACTTTCCTACCATCACAATCTATGATCCAAGCAAATTTACCATAATCAAATTCCTGCATGTCTCCTTCTTGTTGAATGCCAGAATTTTGTAAGTCTGCTAATAATTCTTCGAGATCATCAACACGATAATTAATCATGAATTTTTGATCTATTGGGTAGTAAGTAGTATCCGCAGGAAAAGGACTCCACTGTTGAGTAGCTTTGGGTTCTCTTTTTACTTCTTCTGACATAAAAAAAGTACATCCATATTGATCAGTATTTAATCCCAAATGTTTTTGATACCATTGTTTCGTTCTTTCAGGATCGTTACAAACAAAAAATATTCCTCCTAATCCGGTTACTTTAGCCATGATTCTTAATGATTTTATCGGCAATAACTTCTGCCAATTTATACTTTGATTCAATCGTCCATCCAGCCACGTGAGGACTCAATATCACATTTTTCATACTTATAAGCTCATTAAACTCTGGTGGCATGGTATCATTTTCAAATAATGATGTAAAACTACTCTTTTCAAATTCTAGTACGTCTAATCCAGCTCCTAATATCTTTTTATTCCTCAAGGCCGTGACTAAATCCTTAGTTACAACCGCCTTTCCTCTTGCAGTGTTAATTAGATAGAACGCTTTCGCGAAAGCGTTAATAAAATCTTCATTCACCATTCCTATCGTTAGATCAGTTTGTGGTGTGTGCAATGAGAGAACATCTGCCTGTTGCTGTAATTCCTCAAGAGTTACCTGGCTGGCATTTTCATCTTGTAAACCTGACTTTAAATCATGAAAAATCACCTTGCAGTCAAACCCTTTAAGTTTTTTAGCAAATGCTTTACCCATATTTCCGTAACCTATTAATCCAATGGTTTTTCCATCTACCTCGATGCCGCGATTTTCTTCTCTTTGCCAAAGGCCGTTGCGCACCTCATGATCTGCTGTATGTAGTTTATTAAAAAGGGCTAGTAACATTCCTAGTGAGTGCTCGCCTACTGCATTGCGGTTACCTTCAGGTGCGTTATAGCATACTATTCCCAACTTGCTTGCGGTTTCAAGATCTATGTTTTCTAATCCAGCACCTATTCTTCCTATAAACTTAAGATTTTTGGCCTTTTTTAGAAAGGTTTGATCAATAGGGAATCTACTACGTACGATTAATCCATCGTACTGTTCAACTGTTTTTTCAACTTCTTCTTTTGAAGAGTTAAAATCACATTCATTTTGAAATCCAAAATCGGACAGCTTCTGAATCAAAATAGGGTGGTTCTCGTCTAGATGTAAAACCTTCATAGGGCAAATTATAGGGTAAAAATAATCATTTCATAATGGTGCGGTTCTTGTAATTAAGAATAAAAAACTACTTTTATTTAATAATTTAAAACATAAAAAGAATGGGTTTAATGGGGTACTACATTATCGGAGGATTGGTAATGCTGGTAAGTATGTATGTAAGTAATAAATTGAAATCTAAATTCAAGCACTATTCAAAAATTCATTTACGTAATGGAATGTCTGGGGCAGAAATAGCTCAAAAAATGCTAGACGATAATGGCATAACGGATGTAAAAGTAATTTCTGTAAAAGGTCAATTAACAGATCACTACAATCCGGCTAATAAAACGGTTAATTTGAGTGACGTGGTGTACTCTCAACGTAACGCAGCAGCCGCTGCTGTTGCGGCTCATGAGGTAGGTCATGCGATACAACATGCTACAGCTTACTCATGGTTAGGAATGAGGTCAAAACTAGTGCCTGTAGTAAGCATCGCATCACGATTTTCACAATGGGTTATTATCGGTGGGATCACACTAGCCGCGACTACTCAATTTGGAAACACTCTACTATTAATAGGTATTCTAATGTATGCTACAGGAACCTTGTTTTCTTTTATCACCTTGCCAGTTGAGTATGATGCTAGTAATCGTGCTCTAGCTTGGTTAGAAGGTAACAATATGCTTACTAGAGAAGAACATGAAGGCGCCAAGGATGCCTTAAAATGGGCAGCACGTACCTATCTGGTTGCGGCTGTAGGTTCACTCGCCACACTTTTATACTTCTTGTCTATATATTTAGGAAGAAGAGATTAAAGATTCTCAAATCAAAAAAAGCCTCTGATATTTCAGAGGCTTTTTTTGATTGGGTTAAAGAAGTTTTTATTTAAAATAACTAGAAACTTATTACGCTTACCTCGCTGTAAAAGCATTAAGTCACCAGCAATAATATCGTCTTCATTTATAGCTCTTTCCTCGGTTATCTTGTTTTTATTTATTGATAAACTATTTTCTTTAAGAGCTCTTCTTACTTCACTATTAGATTTTAGGAATCCAGTAGTCTCTGCAAAGAATTGAACTAGGTCTATCCCATTTGCAACCACTTTGCGATCTACTTCTACTTGTGGAACACCTTCAAAAATCTCGAGTAAAGTAGCTTTGTCAAATTTGTTCCATTGCTCTGGTGTTACCGTTTTACTAAATAGAATTTGTGAAGCTTCTACAGCTGTTTCGTAAGCTTCTTTACCATGGACCATAACGGTTACTTCTTCAGCTAGGCGTTTTTGAAGAGATCTTCGGCCTGCATCCTGATTGTGTTCTTCGATTAATTGTTCACATGTTTCCTTGTCTAGAAAAGTGAAAATTTTAATCCAGTTTTCAGCATCGGCATCCGTTGCATTAAACCAGAATTGGTAAAATTGATAAACACTTGTTTTGTCTGCATCTAACCATATATTTCCCGATTCTGTTTTACCGAATTTCGTACCATCAGCCTTAGTAACTAAAGGAGTAGTAAGTGCATAAGCTTTTCCACCAGCCTTACGTCGTATTAACTCTGTACCTGTGGTGATATTTCCCCATTGATCACTACCACCTATTTGCAGTTTACAACCCATTGTTTCATAAAGATGTAAGAAATCATATCCCTGAAACAGCTGGTAGGTGAATTCTGTAAAGCTCATCCCATCCACTTCACCCGTAAAGCGTTTTTTCACGCTATCCTTGGCCATCATGTAGTTTACAGTAATGTGTTTACCAATATCTCTAGCAAAATCGATCAGGCTAAATTCTTTCATCCAGTCGTAATTATTCACTAGAACAGCACGAGTACTTTCATCACCAGATTCAAAATCAATAAATCTAGATATTACGTTTTTGACACCTTTTATATTTTTATCCAGAATCTCTTGGGTAAGTAAGTTACGCTCACTGCTTTTACCACTTGGATCACCTATCATACCAGTGGCTCCACCTACAAGTGCAACCGGTCTGTGACCAGATCGTTGTAGGTGCATGAGTAAAATGATTTGTACTAGACTTCCTATGTGAAGAGAATCTGCAGTAGGGTCAAAGCCTATATAACCAGTAACAGTTTCCTTGTTAAGTAGTTCTTCAGTATCGGGCATGATATCATGTATCATTCCTCTCCATCTCAATTCATTTACAAAATCGTAGGACATAAGCTTGTGTTTTGACCTGCAAATATATGGGGTTTTGGCAGTTTTGTAGCACTGTGATCGTGATGTATTCATTACTTTTACAACATGATTCTTATCACAGGAGCAACTGGATTATTAGGAGGACATTTGTTATATCGCTTTCGCGAAAGCGCAACACAAATAATCGCCATTTTTAGAACAGAGAGTAGCAAGGATAAAGTACGCCGCATTTTTGAATCGTACGACAAAGAAAGTGGACATCTTATTGAAAATTTTAATTGGGTAAAGGCTGATATTTTGGACGTGCCTAGTTTAAACCTTGTCTTTAACAATGTAAAACAAGTATATCACTGTGCAGCGGCCATTGAAGCAAATAATTTTGAAGAACTTGAAAAAATAAATGTCACTGGAACTGCTAATGTTATTAATACAGCATTGCACCACAATGTAGAAAAATTTTGTCACGTAAGTAGTATAGCGGCTTTAGGAGATGCTCCAGCAGGAAAACCAACTAGCGAGGAAGACTTTTTTAATTTGGACGCACTTAATAGTGATTATGCCATTACAAAATATGGTGCCGAAATGGAAGCCTGGCGCGCTACTCAAGAAGGTATGAAGGTTATAATTGTCAATCCTGGAGTTATACTAGGCGAAGGTGATTTTAATTCAGGATCGGGTAAGTTAATATCTAGAACAGCTGGCGGGAATAAATTTTATACTACGGGTGGTAGTGGTTTTATAGATGTACGTGATGTTGTGCATTACATGGTAAATCTCATGGAAAGTGATGTGGAAAATGAGCGTTTTATCCTAGTGTCTAACAATCTTAATTACAAAACTGTTCTTGATCAAATAGCAGGTCATTTAAAGGTGAAAAAGCCTAGTATCAAATTAAGCGCATGGTTTTTACATTTTCTATCTATACTATCTCAACCTATAGGCTGGTTAGGAGGTTCAAGTTTAACTAGTCCCACAGTTAAGAGTCTCACTAGTGAAACGTATTATAGTAACGATAAAATAAAAGCTGTCTTACCGAATTATGAGACCGAGCATTTTGATCAAACCATACAAAGGGTTACAACTTTTTATAAGAATCTAAATTAATTTTCTTCTTTTAAATTATTAATACTATCCCTTTCTAACAGTGTGTTTAAGGGTGTTTTTAATTCACCTAATTTATTTTCACGTTGTTGACGTGCTGCAATGCTATCCTTGATGGTATTTAATTTTGATTGAGTGAGCTCAATCATTTCCAAATATTCATCAGGTCTTTGGTTGTAGTATTCCAAATTCTCTTTAAATACAAGACTGTCGATTTGATGCTTCTTATAAATATAGGAAGTAGGAAGAGTGCCCGTTTTCATAAAATTATCACGATTTGTTCCTATCGCACCTTCAATCAAATACAAGTCCGCAAAAACATCAGACATCTTCTCAATATCAAGAAAGGATTCTGGACGTTCCACTTTATTGATGTTAACACAACCTACAATTGTGATAAAGAGTATGAAAATTATTTTTTTCATCGATTGAAACTTAATTCTTGGGCATTTCTTTCTGCACTTACTTTAAAGTTGTGATAGGCTATGTGACCATTAACGATAGTATGTGAAATTCTACTTTTAAAGGTAACACCTTCAAAAGGAGACCATCCACAGCTCGCAAGAATGTTATCTTTGGTAACAGTCCATGGGTTATTGGTGTCTACAATAACTAGATCTGCCTTATATCCTTTTCTTATATAGCCACGTTTTTCGATGTCAAATAATCTCGCTGGATTGTGACACATTTTTTCAACCACCTTTTCAATAGAGATTTTTCCTTCATGTACAAATTGTAACATGGCTGGTAAAGCATGTTGGACTAAAGGACCACCACTAGGACAACTTGTATAAGTGTTTGATTTTTCTTCAATAGTATGTGGCGCATGGTCTGTAGCTATTACGTCAATCCTATCATCCAATAGCGCTTCCCATAATTGATCTCTATCACTTTTTGTTTTTACCGCAGGATTCCATTTTATAAACGCTCCTTTTTCTTTGTAATCCTCGTCACTAAACCACAAGTGATGTATACAAACCTCGGCAGTGATTTGTTTTTGCTCTATAGGTAATTTATTATCAAAAAGCTCGGTTTCCTTACCGGTTGACAAATGAAAAACGTGAATTCTACCACCAGTTTGTTTAGCAAGCTCAACGGCCTTTGAGCTACTTTTATAACAGGCTTCTGCACTGCGTATTTTTGGATGTTCGGTTATTGGAATTTCTTCACCATATGCATTTAGAGCCTCTTGTAAATTTGCTTTTATGGTGTCTTCATCTTCACAGTGTAGCGATATTCTAAGCTTTACTTTAGAAAAAATTTCTTTAAGAACTTCCTCGTCATTCACCAGCATGTTCCCTGTTGATGATCCTAAGAATAATTTAATACCAGGTACTCTATTAATGTCCACTTTGAGTATTTCATCAAGGTTGTTATTAGTACCACCAAACATGAAACCATAATTAGCATGACTAGTTGCTGCTGCAATAGCCATTTTATTTTCCCACTCTGGAATAGTGGTGGTTTGTGGTTTTGTATTAGGTTGTTCCATAAAGGTGGTTATTCCGCCAGCTACAGCAGCAGCACTTTCTGAAGCGATGTTACCTTTATGAGTAAGACCTGGTTCTCTAAAATGTACTTGATCATCAATTACACCTGGTAGAACATATTTTCCTTCGGCATCAATAATAATGGTGTTAGGATCTTTGGCACTTATTGATTCATCGATTTCAAGAATAGTATCACCTTCAATGAATATGTCTCCTTCAAAAATGGTTCCTTCATTGACAATTTTAGCATTCTTAATTAAAGTCTTTTTCATATTTCTAATTTCCCTAGTACACTCTTTATTTTCATAGCTATTACACCAATAATAGCCTCGCTTATTATTCCTTTCGACATTTTAGATTCACCTTTTGAGCGGTCAGTGAAAATGACTGGTATTTCTACAATTTTTGCTTTCAGTAAGTAGGCTTTGAACTTAAGTTCAATTTGGAAAGCGTAGCCCACAAATTTAATCTTATCTAAATTAATTTTACTTAATAAACTTGATTTATAACATTTGAATCCTGCTGTCGTGTCATGGATATCCATACCAGTTATGAATCTCACATATTTTGATGCAAAATAAGATAGTAATATACGACTCATAGGCCAGTTAACCACGTTGACACCTTTGACATAACGGCTACCTATAGCGAGGTCTGCGCCATGTGTAGCACATGCTTCATAAAGAATAGGAAGATCAGCTGGATTATGACTGAAATCAGCATCCATTTCAAATATAAAGTCATATTCTCTTTTTAAAGCCCATTTAAACCCATGGATATAGGCCGTTCCTAGACCAGCTTTATTTTTTCTAATTTCTAAATGCAGTCTATTGTCAAAGTTTTTTTGAATCTGTTTTACTTCATTTGCAGTGCCGTCTGGTGAATTATCGTCTACGACTAATAAATGAATATCATCATTTAAAAGTAATACTGCATTACAAATGGATGAGATATTTTCAATCTCATTATAAGTAGGTATTATGACTAATGTCTTTTTCATATAGCAGGCGCAAAAATACTCAAATATTCTACCCTATTTTAAACGACTAGTTGAATAGCTTATTTTTGTGTTCACTTGCTTATGAGTCCACTCGCACAAAATTTTGATTGGTTTTTTATAGTACTTACTACATTACTCGTTTTTGTGGTGATTGCACGTTACATGTCTAGTATTCAAATTACCGATTACTTATCTGTTTTTATAAATGACAAAATAATCAAAGTAACTTTGGACGAGCCTAAAACTTACAGGTGGATTCATGCAGCCTTAATCATTTGTTATTTTGTTGCTCTTACAACCATAGCCCAACTGGTTTGGGGTGATAACCACCTTATAAGTAAGGAATGGGTAATGAAACTGCTTTTAATCATCTTGTTTTATAGTTTTCAATACTTTGTGTCAAAAATTTGTTCTGTAATAACAAAGACAGAGGATGTTGTTTATTTAGGCTGGCACTATAGGTGGTTTATGAGAAACGGGTTTGCTATTGTTGCCATTTTATTTGCTATTGTAGCAGCGTTTAAAAGTTTGCAGCACGATACCCTTGTTATAGCGGGAATTACAGCGGTATTCATTGAAATACTTATCAGTATTTTAATTATAGTTAAGTTAAAGAAGGTGCTTTTGAACAATTGGTTTTATTTTATTTTGTACCTTTGCGCCCTTGAAATCGCACCCTACTTACTTTTGTATAAGTATGTTAAGGGTGGATAATTGAAATTGCATATGGACAATAAAGTGAAAACAATTCTGGTTTCACAGCCACAACCAAAGGCTGAAACCTCACCTTATCAAAATCTTGTAGATCGTACTAAGGTGAAGATTGATTTTCGCTCTTTCATTCACGTGGAAGGCGCGAGTGCTAAGGAGGTAAGAGAACAAAAAATTGATCTTTCTAAGTTTAGTGCTATCATCCTTACTAGTAGAAATGCCGTTGATCATTTTTTCCGCGTTGCTGAAGAAATGCGTTTTAAAATTCCAGACTCTCTAAAGTATTTTTGTCAGTCAGAGGCTGTAGCTTATTACTTGCAAAAATATGTAGTCTATAGAAAGCGTAAAATTTATGTAGGTAAAAGGACTTTTGCAGAGCTTACTCCTCTTATCAAAAAGCATAAAAACGAATCTTTTTTAGTTCCTAGTTCTGATAAATTAAAGGATGACGTACCTAGAGAGCTTGATTCGCTAGGAGTGAATTGGAAGAGTGCTGTTTTCTTTAGAACAGTAATTAGTGATCTTTCTGACCTTGCAGATGTAAAATACGACGTTCTGGTATTTTTTAGTCCTAGTGGTATAGAGAGTTTGTTCAAGAATTTCCCTGACTTTGTACAGGATAAAACTCGTATTGCTGTTTTTGGTAACACTACGATGAAAGCGGCGCAAGAAAAAGGCCTTCGAATAGATATTCAGGCGCCTACTCCAGAATCGCCTTCTATGTCAATGGCGATCGAGAATTATATTAAAGGAAAATAAAAGGTAGAATTTTCGCTTTCGCGAAAGCGAAAATTAATAAAAACAAAAAAGGCTTCTCATTGAGAAGCCTTTTTTAATATTGTTATTCACTAATTGCTGGTGGTCCACCAGCAAGGATTTCTTCACTAGCATAACTTTCAAATTTTTTGAAGTTATTCATAAAGTAATCTCTTAATTTATGTGCGGTCTTATAATAACCTTCATCATTGTTCCATGATTTTCTCGGGCTTAAAACTTCGTCAGGCACGTTAGGGCATGTTCTAGGTTGAGCCACGCCAAACATAGAGTGAATGTGATAATTGTCTTTATTTGCCTCTTCTAAACTTCCGTCAAGAGCTGCGGTAATCATTGCTCTTGTGTATTTAAGCTTCATTCTGTGGCCAACTCCATAAGGACCACCAGTCCATCCGGTGTTCACTAGCCAAACATTGGTGCCAGTTTCCTTCATTTTGGCGCTCAACATTTCAGCATACTTAGTTGGATGTAAAGGCATAAAAGGAGCTCCAAAACAAGCTGAGAAACTAGGTTGTGGTTCATTTACTCCAGCTTCAGTACCAGCTACCTTTGCAGTGTATCCACTAATAAAGTGGTATGCAGCTTGTCCTGGTGTAAGTTTTGAAATTGGAGGTAACACACCAAAAGCATCTGCTGTAAGGAAGAATATATTTTTTGGATTCTTTCCTTTTGATGGTTGCTTGATGTTTTCAATATGATAAATAGGGTAGCTTACTCTGGTGTTTTGAGTAATACTAGTATCTGCAAAATTAACGGTGCCATCCTCATTGAAAATCACGTTTTCTAAAATAGCTCCTGGTTTAATCGCATTATAGATCTCAGGTTCACCCTTTGGGTCTAGGTTTATGACTTTGGCATAACAACCACCTTCAAAGTTAAAAACTTCATTGTTTGAGGTCCAACCGTGTTCATCGTCACCGATAAGCGCTCGATTAGGATCGGTCGATAAAGTAGTTTTTCCTGTTCCACTTAAACCAAAGAATATTGCTGTATTTCCATCCTTACCTACATTGGCACTACAGTGCATAGGTAATGTGTTTTTGTCTACAGGAAGAATAAAGTTTAAGGCACTGAAGATACCTTTCTTAATTTCACCTGTATATCCTGTTCCTCCTATTAAAGCAATTTTTCTTGAAAAATTCAAAATTGCAAAATTGTGTTGTCTGGTATGATCAACCTCAGGATTAGCCATAAATCCTGGAGCGTTAATTACCGTCCATTCTGGATCAAAGTTGTCTAATTCGCTTTCATCAGGTCTTAAAAACATATTGTGTGCAAACATGTTAGACCATGGATATTCATTAATCACTCGTAGATTAAGTCTATAGTCATCATGTGCACATGCATAAGCATCTCTCACAAAAAGCTCTTTTCCATTTAGGTACGCTGTAACTTTTTCTAATAACGCATCAAAATGATCTGGTTCAAAAGGAATATTGATGTCACCCCACCAAATTTTGTCAGATGTTACATCGTCTTTAACGATAAAACGATCCTTTGGGGATCGTCCTGTAAATTCACCTGTGTTTACGGCTAGGGTACCGTTTTTAGTTTCCTTACCATTGAAACGCTCTACGGAGATTTCTTGCAGATCTTTTGGTGCAAGTTGGTAATGTAATTGAGAATCTGTGATTCCCCATTTTTCTAGTGAGATAGTTCTCATAGCTAGTGTATTTGAACCCATGTTGTGTGGTTTGGGAGTTAAAATTTGATGCAAAAGTAACGCACTATAACGTTGTAGTACAACCTTTTTAACGTTTTAATTTTAAAAAATTGTACACGTTTACAGCCCATCCTATGATTAAAAGTAGCCCACCAATCGGTGTAATTGGTCCTAGAAACTTTAATGTAATTCCCAGTATTTCCTGTAAACTAAGTAAGTAAATACTCAATGAGAAGAAAATGGTTCCTACCGTGAATAAATAATAAACTGTTTTTTTGTGAGTAGCGGTTGCTTGATCGATTAAACTCATAATTAATAAAGCAAATCCGTGGTAGATTTGATATCTAACTCCTGTTTCAAAACTTGCCAATTGTTCTTGTGTAAGTGCTTCTTTTAAAGCATGCGCACCTAATGCTCCTAGTATCACTCCGATAAGGATAAATACACTTCCTGTGACTAAAAAATTCTTTCTCACAAAATTTTCTTTTGATTATTATCTATGTACTTTGGTCTAAAATTACAACTCATATGCGTCATATCTTAGTAATCGGAGCAGGAAAATCAACAGGTGTCCTATTAGATTATTTAAAAGAAAAATCTGAAACTCATCAATTGTTTATCACTGTAGGTGATAAGGATATAGACCAGGCATTGAGGTTGACTCACGGGCATAAAAACTGTGAGGCGATAGCGCTAGATGTTTTTAATGCTGCAGATAGAAAGACGCAAATTGAAAAGGCTGATATCGTTGTTTCTATGTTGCCAGCTAGATTTCATATTGAAGTGGCAAAGGATTGTTTGAAACTCGATAAAAATATGGTTACCGCTAGTTATGTGAGTGAAGAAATGCAAGAACTTCACGATGATGTGGTGAAAAAGGGACTTGTATTCATGAATGAGATTGGTGTTGACCCAGGAATTGATCATATGAGCGCCATGCAGGTTATCGATAAAATCAAAAAGCAAGGTGGAAAAATGTTACTTTTTGAATCGTTTACTGGTGGATTAGTTGCGCCAGAACATGATGATAATTTATGGAATTACAAGTTCACGTGGAATCCTAGAAATGTGGTCACTGCTGGTCAAGGTGGTGCTGCAAAATTTATACAAGAAGGAACTTACAAATACATACCCTATAACCGACTTTTTAGGAGAACCGAGTTTCTTGATGTAGAAGGTTATGGAAGGTTTGAAGCTTATGCAAACCGCAATAGCTTGCATTATCGTGAAATTTATGGTTTAGACGACATTCTTACTCTATATCGTGGTACAATGAGAAGAGTAGGATTTAGTAGGGCTTGGAATATGTTTGTCCAACTGGGAATGACGGATGATACTTACGTGATGGAAGGTTCTGAAAATATGTCTTATCGAGATTTTGTAAATAGCTTTTTACCGTATTCACCAACTGATAGCGTAGAGCTCAAAATGCGCAATGAGCTTAAAATTGATCAAGATGATATTATGTGGGATAAACTATTAGAGCTAGATCTTTTTAGTTCTACTAAAATGATAAGTCTAAAAAATGCAACTCCTGCACAAATTCTTCAATATATCTTACAGGATTCTTGGACCTTGGAAGAAGGTGAAAAGGACATGATAGTTATGTATCACAAATTTGGATATGAACTTGATGGTGAGCGCAAACAAATAGATAGTACCATGGTTTGTCTGGGTGAAGGTGACTATAAAACGGCAATGGCCAAAACAGTGGGATTACCAGTTGCAATTGCTACATTGAAAATACTTGATAAAGAAATTACAAATCCTGGTGTGCAAATTCCAATTTGCAGTTCTGTTTACGAACCAATTTTAAAAGAATTAGAGTCTTATGATATTCGCTTTCGCGAAAGCGAAACAAAATACCTAGGTTATAATCCTATTCATCGTTAGGTAGTGGCCATAAGGTTACAGCCTCTAATATCGCTGTGGTCAAATCTACCAAGAACTTCAAAGGCACCGTCCTGGTACACCTTTCCTAGATCTTGGGTAGCAATAAAACTACAAGAATAATAATTAGCAAGGTCGATAATGTTTAAGCCACCTGTCTTGCCGTAATCTTGACTACTCAACGGATCATTGAGTTGCCTGGCAGATACACGCATCCAATTTGGAGTTTTAAATAGCCTACCATCAAATGAATATGCTTGTGACAGCAATTCTGTCATTCCATACTCACTGTGAATTTGAGCCTTTGAGAATGATTTCTTTAGTATGTCATGAAGTTCAGACTTAATAATTTCCTTTCTCATGCCTTTCATTCCTCCAGTCTCAATAATTATCGTATTAGGTAAATCCATCGGGCGCATTTCAGCGAGTTGTAAAAGAGCAAATGTTACACCAATTAATATTACTTTTTTATCCTTTAATTCTTGAAGGATTGTAATGAGGTCTTCCATGTTTCTTAAATAGAAGCCGCTTTTCTCATGTTTACTTTGTTGGATCCATCTGTTAACCATGTGTACTAGAGACGAGCCAGTGCGATCAAGGTAATGCGGTAAGAGGCCTAGAACTACATAATCTTCAATATTACCATATACTTCTTTGAAAGATAGATCTAAACTACTGTGATAATCTTCTATCGAATGTACTAGATGTCTTGAGACTGTGCTGCCTGTTGTACCAGAACTTGTAAATGTTTGTTGTATTTGTTTCCCTGTAATTACCACATCATGAGTTTTGAAAAATTCAATAGGTAAAAACGGTATTTCCTCTATCTGGTGAACTTGTTTGTTTCCTAAGAGGTAATTACAGTACCTTTTATAAACGGGATTGTTGTTGTACTGATAGTTGAATTGATGAATACATTGTTCATTAAATTCCTTATGGTCTTTTATAGTAAAAGGATTTTTTCTTGTAGTATTCATATTAAAGGCAAAAATAAAAAAGCACTGCGTATCGCAGTGCTTTTTATTCTATAATGTGACCGTAGTTTACTTAACGATTAATTTACGAGTTTGAGAAACTTCATCTTGAGAAATTCTTACGATATAAAGACCAGCATCAAGGCTAGAAATGTTTAATTCTCTTGTAACATTCTGTACATTAATGATCTGTTGTCCTAATGTGCTGTATACAGTTACGTTAACTGGTTGTCCGTTTGAAGTATTGATAAATAATTTATCAGTACTGTTAGGATTAGGATAAATGTTGAAATCTACTGAGTCAATCGTATCGTTAGAAAGGATAGTGATATCAGTAAGATCTCTAGCTTGAATGTGGTAACCATTACTTCTTTGAGTAATAAAACCAATAAGGCTTGTAGGTTGTGTAGGATATATTGATCCTATGTAATCTACATTGAAAAGAGCTCTATGAGAAAAACTGTCCATTCCAACAGAAATAGGTTGCTCATCACCGTTTGAAAATGCTAGAGTACCATCTGCATTGTCAAAAGTAACATTGTCAATTTGTACAATTTCAGATTCGTAGTCTTCTGGGTTTGCGTTTAATTGAGCAAGAGTAACTATTTCTGGAGCAACTGTGTTTCCTGTGCTGGTTGGAGCGCCAGTGTCTACAGTTGGAGTGAATTGAAGTAGTCCATTGAATTCACTAAGAGTACCAGTAACTCCTGTGATTCCATCACCTCTTACTAGAGCAGTTGTAATAATTCCAGAATTATCATCAATTAAAACACCAGCAGTCGCGTCTTGTATCCATTTTTGGTTTCTGAAACCTTCAGTGTGAGTAATTATTACTTCTCCGGCAACAGTAATAACATCAGAAGTAGGAAGGCTTATTGCTCTTAATGCAGCAAGGTCTTGAACTTGTTGAGCACCTGGAACTGTAAAGCTTACTGATTGAGAAACAGCAGGGTTTAAAGGAGCACCTACATTATCTACTAGTTGAATTGTTACGGTATAAGTAGCAGGACTTAAACTTGTAAATGAAATATCTGTAGTATCAAATTTATCTACAAAGCCGTTATTGTCTAATTCATATTGAACATAACCATCACCACCAGCTGATGCTACATTAAAATTGGTTACCACAAATGAAACATCTACATTGCTAGTTACTGTACTTCCATTTGCAGGAGCAGTAATACTCAATGTTGGGTTAGTGTTTGCAGTAGTAGTATAAGACCCTGCATTAATGATAGATTCAAAAGTTGTTGTACCACACTGATTATCTAGAGTATTAGGGGCAGTAGTATTCCAGTTTGCTTGGTTAAAAGTAGCATCTGGACCAGTACCATCAACTCTTTTTGCATAAGAGTCTAGATATTCCCAAGTTTCTCCAGTACCATCAACCATAGTACCGTATGTGTCTACCACATTTGTACTTACAGTTTCAATAATACGAATAGCATCATCTCCGTTGTTGTTTGCCGCACTGGCGTTAGCATAATCAGTTGCGGGAATATTTGGAAATTCTAAATTTAAGGTAGCCTCGGTACCTGAGTACACATAGACAAATGAATCTGTTCTAGTTCCAAAAACGCTTAGGTCAAAAGGTGAACCGAAAGCACCACCATTTGCAGATTTTTCTAAAGTATACTGTGTGAAATCAACTGTTCCATCAGCATAGATCTCAATTAATTTAGGAGTACCACCTGAACAGGTACCGTCCATTATTGATGTAATAATAGGTTGTTGAGCAAAAGAAAAAGAAGCAGCAAATAAGGCTACTAAAAAGTAAATTTGTTTCATAATTGATATAAATTTTGTGCAAAGATACCACGATTAATTAAGGTATCTGTTTGATAATCTAGGATTTAATATTAAGATAACATTTGAAAGAAATTCTTTCCAAACTTCCTCATTTCAAGTCTGCTATAATAATTGTAATTTTCCACGTGGTTTAAATTAACCTAAACCTAACACAACCTTAAAACGCTTTTAAACCATTCGATATAATTTCGAACTTTACTTACAATTCAACATGAAAGACTTAAAAGAGAAGATTTTAATAGTAGATGATGAGCCAGATATCCTAGAGATTGTTGGTTATAATCTAAAAAATGAAGGATATCAGGTTTACACGGCAGAGAACGGCGATGAAGGTGTTAAAAAAGCCAAGAAAAAGAAGCCGGATCTTATCATACTAGATGTTATGATGCCTATTATGGATGGAATTGAAGCTTGTGAAAAAATGAGAAAAATCCCTGAATTGGATAATTCTATCATTACCTTTTTCACTGCTCGAGGCGAGGACTTCTCTATGATAGCTGGATTTGATGCAGGTGCCGATGATTATATTACAAAACCTGTTAAACCTAGATTACTCATAAGTAAGGTAAAGTCATTACTTAGAAGAAAAATAAAGGAAGTTGAGTCTGATGAAAATGTGGTAAAACTTGGTGATTTAGTAATCGATAAAGATCAATACAAAATCTTTTACAAGAAGGAAGAAATGATTCTACCTAGAAAGGAGTTTGAATTATTGTCTTTACTTACAAGTAATCCGGGTAAAGTGTTTAAAAGAGAAGAAATTCTTGATGTCGTTTGGGGAAATGAGGTTGTAGTAGGAGGACGCACTATAGATGTTCACATTAGGAAATTAAGAGAAAAACTAGGAGAGAAGAGCTTTAAAACCGTAAAAGGAGTAGGCTATAAATATGTCAAATAACAATCCAATTTCTCAAAATAGAAAGAGTTATAGGTTTGCTTTTAGATCATCTTTATTTATAAGCAGTATTGCAGCTATTCTTATTCTTTTATATGAGCTTCTCTTTCATCCAGAATTACCTCTTGTATTTTGTATTGTATTTCCATTTTTACTTTTTCTAATTTCTTTTTTGGTTGTTCAATACAGGGCACAACAATACATTTACAAGAGTATTCAAAAAATATATGATGAGATAAGTATTTTAGAATCTACTTCTCTTATCGAGCAACCAGTGACTACCGATATGAGGACCTTGAAAAATCAAGTTGAAAAATTTGCTCGTAAGAAAAAAATAGAAATCGAAACTTTAAAGGTGCGTGAGAATTATCGTAAAGAGTTTCTAGGTAATATCTCTCACGAGCTTAAAACTCCATTATTTACTATTCAAGGCTATATTGACACTCTTTTGGATGGTGCTCATAAAGACAAGGTAATTAGGAAAAAATACCTGCAAAGAGCTCAAAAAGGAGTAGAGCGTCTTACTTATATTATTAATGACATGGATATGATCACTCGACTAGAGGTCGGTGATATGTCGTTGGATAAAAAAGAATTTGATATTGTTGCCTTGATAAAACAAGTCTTTGATCAGTTCGAAATGAAGGCAGGTAAAAAAAATATTACGCTTGCCCTAGATATGAATTACGATTCACCAATAATGGTAAGAGCCGATCAAGAACGTATTCAGCAAGTAATTGCTAATTTGATTGTAAATAGCATCAAGTATGGGAGAAACAATGGAACTACTGAGATTGCTATAGAAGATCTAGTAAATAACAAGGTGATTGTTAGAGTGACTGATAATGGAGAAGGTATTGACAAGGAGTTTGTTCCTAGGTTATTTGAGCGCTTCTTTAGGGTTGACCGCACGGGTTCTCGTAAAGAAGGAGGCTCTGGTTTAGGACTTGCTATTGTTAAACATATTATCGACGCTCATCGAGAAAGCATCTACGTTGACAGTGAATTAGGTATCGGGTCTGAGTTTTCATTTACTCTAGAAAAAGCTTCTTCCAGGCTAGAAGATATTGAGGTAGTTGAAGAATAACTCTCAACTAGTCCTTTATATTCATCTACCATTTTAAGCATATTGATGTCAAACTCATCCTGATTGCAATAAGGAGCAAATCCAGCTTTTTGTAAATGTTCTGCGAGGTATTCTTGCTCAAATTGACCTGGTGTTGGAATGAAAAAAGCCTTCTTTTTTAATTTTTGTAAATCCATTACGGTAGTATAACCACTACGAGATAAAATTAATTTACTTCTGTCAAAGGCCTTCTGTAATCCCTGTGTGTCTAGATAGTTGCAATAAGTAATGTGTCCACTTTTAATAATAGTCTGTTCTTTTTCTACCTTACCAGAAATAAAAAGAACCTTACCATTGAACTTTTCACATTCTTTTTTTAAACGACGTTCTAGAATTGATTTCTGTGGTTCTGGTCCAGATAGTAAGACCATTAAGTCATACGTGTGACTTTGAACGTTGTTTGGTACAAAACGAGATAGTGGACCCAAATAGATTTTCTTTAAATCACTATCCTCATTATAGCTTAATTTCCCACTTAAATTAGGATAAGATTTAACATCAGGAATCCAGCATTGATCAAACTTCTTAATATAATGTAAGTGCAATTGTGTACTTAACCAAGTGGTTCCTCCAGATAAAACCTGCAATTGATGAGTGATAAATACGGTAGGAATTAGATTAGTATAAAGCCCTAATCTATTGTCTGAAATTATTCCGTCTAGTTTATACTTGATAATCAGGTGCTGCAGTGCTTTATGTTCAGATCTTATGGCTTGCCATATTCTAGGAGAATCCTTGATCAACTTCAACTTTAGAGATCCTCGCTCGTTTTGATAGGATATCTCATAGGAAGGTAACTCGATAAACGTTAAAGTCGGAAATTCCTTTTTCAGCAGATTAAGTGCGTCGCCATCACTTGCTATAATTGGTCTGTCCCCATTATCAATAATCGCATTGATAATAGGTATACATCTAGTGGCATGACCTAATCCCCAATTAAGTGGAGCAACAAGTATGTTTTTGTAATTTCGCACGAATCAAAGATACCTAACAGTTGGAATCTGATATCTTTGTAGGCATTAAGTAACCTTTAAATTATTGTATTTGGGAAGTAAAAATAAGCTTAAGAGATTTAAAGAAAATGAGACCTTTGACAATGTAATTCAGCCTACTAGGGATGAAGTGTTAAACAATTTTACTCTTAAAGGAAGGTGGAATGAACACTTCGGTAATGATAAACCCATAACTCTTGAATTAGGTTGTGGTAAAGGTGAATACACTCTTGCACTAGCAAGAAAATATCCAGATCGTAATTTTATAGGTATAGATATAAAAGGAGCTAGATTTTGGCGTGGTGCGAAGACTGCTCTGGAAGAAGGATTAGATAACGTAGCTTTTTTACGTACTCAAATTGAATTAGTAGATTGCGCTTTCGCGAAAGCGGAAATAGCAGAAATCTGGATTACATTTCCAGATCCTCAAATTAAATACAAACGCACCAAGCACCGCATGACTAATGATGCTTTTCTAGCCAAGTACAAGCATGTTTTACAGGAAGACGGTGTGATGCACTTGAAAACGGATTCAGAGTTTATGCATGGCTACACCATAGGTTTGTTACATGGTCGTGGTGATGAAATTCTTTATGCTCATCATGATATTTACTCAAATACTGAGGCTCCTGAAGAAGTAGTATCTACACAAACCTTTTATGAAAAACAATATTTAGAAGTAGGAAAGCCTATTACTTATTTGAAATTTAAGATTAAGTAATGGATTCATTTTGGCACTTTGTTTTTGGTTTTTCAGTTGGATTTATAGGTGTTATTCCACCAGGATTATTAAATCTGACTGCAGCAAAAATTAGTGTTAATCAAGGTCGTAGAGCTGCGGTTCTATTTTGTGTAGGAGCTTCACTAGTTGTTGTGGCCCAGGTCTATGTAGGTGTGTTTTTTTCAAAGCTTCTTACGGATAATCAACAAGTGCTAATTGCTCTAGAACGGTTTGCTATTATTGCATTCTTTGCTTTATCTATTTTCTTTTTTATTAAAGCTAGATTAGATACAGCTACTGAAGTAAAGGCAGTTGAAAAATCTGGCTATAAGTTATTAGGTCATGGTATTATTCTTTCTACACTTAATGTATTTCCTATTCCTTTTTATATAGGGTTTAGTTCTTTTTTGGCTGATAGAGATTTATTCAAATTTGAATCACCTACTGCTCATTTTTTCATATTTGGTGCCTGTCTAGGGACTTTTTTAATGTTGTTGGCCTATGTGAAGTATGTCAAGAAGTTCGGGTTTGATAGTGTGAATTTTGCGAGAAATATCAATTATTTGTTAAGTGGATTGACATTCTTGATAGCACTGGTTTCACTTATTAAAATGAGAGATGACATCTTCTAAAGACGATTTTTTTAACAAGGTATACGATGTGGTAAGACAAATACCAGTAGGTAGGGTTACTAGTTATGGAGCTATTGCTAGATTTTTAGGAGCGCCTCGCAGTAGTAGAGTAGTTGGATATGCAATGAATAGCAGTCACACACAAGATGATGTGCCAGCGCAACGAGTTGTGAATCGTAACGGTGTTCTTACAGGTAAACACCATTTTCCTGGTACAAACCTTATGCAACAATTATTAGAAAATGAAGGGCTAGATATTATTGATGATCAAGTCCAAAACCTTGATGAGGTGTTTTGGGATCCTAATATTGAATTAGAGCGTTAATCGTTTTTAGATTACAGGTTATCTAAAATTATAGATACAAAATATATCCAACATTAAACCACCATATCCAATCATTGGCACGGTTGTTCTCGTTTAAAGGACTTAGACCGTCAACGTAGTTATCATTAACATAATAATGCCATTTAGAAGAGATTAATAAGTCACTTAATGGTCCAAGTTTATATCTCATTCCTATATCACCTACTAGCGCAATAGCACTACCTTGCGATGTGTCTATACGATCTAAAAAAGTTGGATACGTTGTAATAGGATTGTTTAAGGGTCCTAGGGAACTTGTAGCTTCTGGCCTATAACTTACATAATGTGCACCAAAACCTAAATATGGAGCCACCTTTGGGCTTCCAGATTGAAAATCTCTTATACTCCAAGGAAACCATTCTAAATGGGCGCCTATTTCAAACACTCTTGCTTTACCTTCCATTGAACGCAATTGTAAACCACCTATTGATGGTTTGTCAGCAAGCTCACTTAAGTGGTTAAGCGTGGTAACGTGATAACCAGCCTCACTTCTTATTTTAAAATGATCATTCCAGTATGTGTCGCGACTATAACAATTACAGTCTGCTCGATATGCAAAATTTATGTAATGTACCAGTCCTACACCTATACCTACATTACCTGAGTTAGTGTCAAAATCATATCGTTCTCCATAATCACTTTGAAAAGCAACAGGTCCAGTTATAAAACCTAGTTCGTGAGAGAATCCCAATTGAGCATTTATACTTTGCAATGATGTTACAAATAGAAGAAGGACTAGAATTTTCTTAATACTTGGTGTCATGTAGGAAGACTTTGTAAAGCGTCAAATATATAAAAATATATACCACTTTATGAGTTAATTAGGCTTTCACGGCGCAAATATCAATCAAACATAACCTATCCCATAGACGAACTACAATCCTTATTACTTTTTATTATGCTCGCATACCTAAAAATAACCTAAAAATGCATTCACGTAAATGGACTATCCTATATTTGCATCGTTAACGAAAACGTTTTCTTAAACGTATTTATATATCAATAATGGAAAAAAAGTTCAAGAATTTGTTGACCTTATAGAGAGTAAAAATCCTAATGAGCCAGAATTCATTCAAGCTGTTACTGAAGTTGCAGAGGCTGTAATCCCATTCATCGAAAAAAATCCAAAGTACCAAGTAGATAATTTGCTTGAACGTATGGCAGAGCCAGAGCGTGTAACCATGTTTAGAGTGCCGTGGACCGATGACCAAGGTAATGTACAGGTAAACCGTGGTTACCGTATTCAAATGAATAGTGCTATTGGACCGTATAAAGGTGGATTAAGATTTCACCCATCGGTAAATCTTAGTATACTTAAGTTCCTTGCTTTTGAACAAGTATTTAAAAATAGCCTTACTACATTGCCTATGGGTGGTGGTAAAGGTGGTTCTGATTTTAACCCAAAAGGAAAATCAGACCGTGAGGTAATGCGTTTTTGTCAAAGTTTTATGGTAGAACTACAACGCGTTATAGGAGCAGATACTGATGTGCCTGCTGGAGATATTGGAGTAGGAGCACGAGAAATCGGTTACCTATTTGGATACTATAAGAAATTACGTAACGAGTTTACTGGTGTACTTACTGGTAAAGGCTTGTCTTATGGTGGATCGCTTATGCGCCCAGAAGCTACAGGATACGGTAACGTATATTTTACTCAAAACATGCTAGCCACTCAAAATGATAAAATCGAAGGAAAAACTGTAGTGATTTCTGGTTCTGGAAATGTAGCACAGTTTGCTGCCGAGAAGATTCTAGAATTAGGTGGTAAGGTAGTAGCTATGTCAGATTCAGGTGGATATATTTACGATGAAGACGGTATAGATACAGAAAAGCTAGAATTCATTATGGACCTTAAAAATAACAAGAGAGGTCGTATAAAAGAATATACTGATAAGTACACAAATGCTACCTTCCATGAAGGAGATCGTCCATGGAGTGTTAAGTGTGATATCGCCTTACCATGTGCTACTCAAAACGAGTTAAATGGTGACGAGGCAAAAACTCTTGTTGAGAATGGATGTAAAGCAGTAGGTGAAGGTGCAAACATGCCTTGTACTCCAGAAGCTATTGAGGTATTTCTTGATAATAAAATCCTTTTTTCACCAGGAAAAGCAAGTAACGCCGGTGGTGTTGCAACTTCAGGACTAGAAATGTCTCAAAATTCAATGAGATACAACTGGACTAAAGAAGAGGTAGACAACAAGCTTAAAGACATCATGAACAGTATTCACGAACAATGTGTTGAATACGGTAAAGATGAAAACGGTTTTGTAGACTATGTAAAAGGAGCAAACATCGCAGGTTTTGTAAAAGTTGCTGATGCAATGCTAGCACAAGGCGTGGTTTAATAATATCGCTTTTAGGGAATACGCTTTCGCGAAAGCGTAATTCAAATCATAAATTTTAAAACCCTTTACCAGCAATGGTTCAGGGTTTTTTTCTTATACCTATTTTTGTATAAATAAATACGCAAGGTTTAAAAATAGCGTTATCCTTTCTATATGAAATATTTCTTTTTTAGTTTACTGATTGTATTGTCTTTTAGGCTTCAGGCTCAAAACTTCGAAAATTCATGGGAAGGCTTTTTCTCATTTAATGAAATTATAGATCTAGAACGTACTGATGAAGTCATCTATGCAGCTGCTTCCAATTCAATTTTTACGTACAATATAGCTTCAGGAGAAATTTCTACTATCACTACTATCAATGGTTTGAGTGGTGAACGAATTAGTCAAATATTTTATAGTGAGGATAAGGATGTGCTAGTGATCGCATTTGAAAATGGATTGTTACAGATTGTAGAGTCTACTGGAGATATCACTACCGAGGTAGCTATAAGAGACAAAGCAATAATCTCTCAAGAAAATAAAAGAGTCAATGAGTTTCTTGAGCGAGGTGATTTGCTTTACATCGCGACAAACTTTGGTATTGCAATTTATAACCTTGAAGACCTTGAGTTTGATGACACATACTTTATAGGAGATAATGGAAGTCAAATACAAGTAAATTCTATAGCAGTATCAAATAACACGCTTTTTGCAGCTACACAGGATGGAGGATTTAGAATTGCCAATATCACAAATCCTTTTCTAATTGATTTTGCAAATTGGACCCAGACAAACAGTGATGTTTGGGTTGAGGTTTTTCCGTTTGACAGTGAAATTTACGCCGTGACTGAAGGTAGATTCATATTTAGATATAACGGATCTTCATTAGTATCTACAGGAATTAGAGTACCTCAACCGGTTAAAGATGTCGATACTACTGATTCTACTATTTTATTTGTAGGGAATAATAGATCGTTTCTTTATGATACTAACTTGAATATAGTAAGTACTGTTGATCTGGTAAATGGAGAATCATTTAATTATAATGCAGGTGTGATTGATACTTCTCAACTTTATTTAGGAACACAAAATAACGGTATGTTGATTTTCGACCGATCAAATATTATAAGCGCACAACAGGTTCTTGCTGATGGACCATCAAGAAATTCTGCTTTCTCGATAAGTGCTGTTCCTAATGAATTATGGGTAGCTTATGGCGACTATGATATTTTTTATAATCCGTTTCCACTAGAATCCTTTGGAGTCTCTCACCTAGTGAATGAGTCTTGGATTAATCATGAATTTGACGATGTTTTAAACGCTCGTTCTATCGCAAGTATTACAATAAACCCGTCAAATACAAATCAAGTCTATTTAAATTCAATGATTGACGGCCTTATTGAATTTACAGATGATGTTGCGGTACAACAATTTACTGAGAGTAATACATCAATGACTCAAATTGGAGGAAACCCAAATAACGGTACAAGAATTCCTAGCAGTGTATTTGATAATTCTGGTGATTTATGGGTTCTTAATTCTATTACAAATACTACTATTAATAGAAAATCTCCTACAGATAATTGGACTGCCGTTGATTTTTCGGTGCCTTATCCTGGAGAATTAGAATTAACCAGCGCTACAAAAATTGATGTGTCTAGCACAGGTAATTTGTTTTTTGGTACCACAGGAGCCGGATTATATGCTTATAATCCAACTGATGGAACCTTCGGGAATTTAAATGAGAATATTCAAGAAGGTAACTTGGTCAATAATTATGTAAGTGCTGTAAGACTGGATCAAAATAATGCACTTTGGATAGGCTCAAATCTAGGTTTAAGAGTATTGTTTAATGCTAATAGTATTTTTGAAGATCAAGTGACTGATGCTAGACCAATAGTTATCGAGGATTCAAACAATATTCCTAGAGAGTTGTTAGATGGTGTGACCATTTTGGACATAGAAATTGATGGAAACAATAGAAAGTGGATAGCTACCGCAGGATCAGGTGCTTTCCTGTTTTCTCCTAGTGGTAGGGAAACAATTTTTCAATTTACCAAGGAAAACTCTCCATTACCTAGTGATGTGATTAATGATATTGCAATAGATGGTGCTACAGGTAAAGTATATTTTGCAACGAATAACGGAATTGTAGCTTTCCAAGGTGATCGTTCTAGTGAACCTAGAGAAAATTTAGAAAATGTTTTCGTTTTCCCTAATCCGGTTAGACCAGGATTCAATGGTAATGTCACTATTGATGGATTGACAGATCGTGCACGCGTAAAAATTACCGATGTAGAAGGTAATCTAGTATACGAGGAAGTTTCTCAAGGTGGAAGCATTACCTGGGATCAACGCAATTTTGGTGGAGTAAAAGTTGCAAGTGGCGTTTATTTACTTCTCATTTCAACCGATGATAACATAGAAACGACGGTTACTAAATTGATGATTATTAGATAACCAGTATGCTAGTAAACACTGCTGCACTCGTGCTTTCTACGATCAAATATGGTGAAAGCGATATCATAGCAAAATTATTCACTCGTGAATTAGGAGTTCAATCCTATATGATAAAAGGAGTGCGCAAATCGCGCAAAGGCAAGTTACGTATTTCATTCTTTCAACCACTTACACAATTAGAGATTCAAACCAATCATAAAGGAAAGGGTAATTTAGAGTATATTAAAGAAGCTCGAGTAAGAGTACCGTATTCAAATATTCACACTGATATTGTCAAAGGCAGTATTGCTTTGTTTTTCAGCGAGGTGCTCAGTCAGTTATTGATAAATGATCAACCAGATGAATCTCTCTTTGATTATTTAAACTACGCTTTTGAATTTTTAGACGTGACCGATCATGTCGCAAATTTTTCTATCAAAGTTCTTCTGGATACAAGTGTTATAATGGGATTTGGTATTGATCAGGCTTCAAATGATCAACCCTACCTTAATTTGCTTACTGGTGTTTTTGATGATAATGGATTACAACCTCATCACACTACTCAAAGTGAGGCCAGTCTCATAAAGCAATTTATGGGCATAAAATTTGATGAGCTAGGTACTATAAAAATGAATAGATCTAGTCGTAATTCCTTACTTAGTTTGGTGATCGACTATTTTCAAATACATTTGCAAGTCTTTAAAAAACCATCGTCCTTGGCGATATTAAAACAGCTGTTTGATTCTTGATTAGAATAATATTTTTACTAGTTTTTTTAAGTGCATTTAATGCTTTTTCTCAAACAGTTACTGTTGTTAATAGTGAGACCGGTGAACCTGCAGTAAACGTAGCCATCTATAATAAATCAAAGAAGTTAAGCACCTATACTAATATTGATGGTAAAGCTAGACTGGATAAATTTGATCTAGATGAAAATTTATATTTTCAAGCTATTTCTTACTTGACTATACGATTGACAAAAAATCAAATTATTGCAAATGGTAATTTAGTAGGACTTACACCTAGATCAGAGACTATAGATCCTATTGTTATTTCTGCTTCAAAATTTGAACAGCGAGAGAGAGACATACCTCAAAAAATAATAGCTATTCCAGGTTTAAAAGTTCAAGAGTATCAACCACAAACCACAGCAGATTTTTTGGAGCAAACAGGACAAGTATTTGTGCAAAAATCTCAACAAGGTGGTGGTAGCCCTATGATACGAGGCTTTTCTACGAATAGATTGTTGATTACTGTCGATGGAGTGCGCATGAACAATGCGATTTTTAGAGGAGGAAACCTTCAAAACATTATATCAATAGACCCATTAAGCATTGATCGCAGCGAGGTGATTCTAGGTCCAGGCAGCGTGGTGTATGGTAGTGATGCTATAGGTGGTGTAATGAATTTTTATACAGCACAACCTAAATTTGCTCAAGATTCTTCCATGGTAAGTGGTCGTGTAATGGGAAGATATTCATCGGCAAATAATGAAAATACCGTTCATGCTAGGTTTAATTATCACGGTGATCAATGGGCCACTGCTACTAGCATAAGCTTAAATTATTTTGATGATCTACGCATGGGAGAACACGGTCCCGACGATTATTTAAGATTACAATATCAAACTAGAGCAAATCAGCAGGATGTAGTAGTTGATAATCCAGACCCCAGAGTACAAATTTCTAGTGGTTATGATCAAATCAATTTACTACAAAAAGTAAGTTATGAGCCTAGTTTAAAATGGCGATTAGATGCCAGTCTTATTTACACAGCTACTAGTGACTATGCTAGGTATGATGCATTGACACGCTTTCGCGAAAGCGAAGAGCCCAGAAATGCGGCATGGTATTATGGGCCACAAAAATGGTTACTCGCACATGGAGTTGCCACGCACAGAGGTAATGGGAAATGGTATGATAAAATGGTTATCAGCCAGTCCTTTCAAAAAGCTGAAGAAAGTCGTAATACTAGATCGTTCCAAAGTAATTCGTTATTCCGAAATAAAGAACAAGTAAATATTTGGAGCACCAGTGTAGATGCCGAGCGAAGAGATAGAGAAAATAATGTTCTTTTCTATGGTGTTGAGTTTATTCACAATCGCGTAAATTCTAAGGGTAGTGAAGTTAATATAGAAACTAATGAGGTCCAAGCTGCGGCCTCTAGATATCCTGATGGTGCTTCATGGCGCTCGCTTGCTGCTTATTTTAACTATCAATGGAGCATCAAAAAAAATCTAACATTGCAATCTGGATTGCGTTATAATCACATCTGGCTTAATGCAGATTTTGATCAAAGGTTCTTTGATTTCCCTTTTCAAAGCGCAACAGTTAACACAGGAGCACTTACCGGTGCAGCTGGATTAACATACTTACCTAATCCATCATGGGAACTACGAGCAAATTTTAGTACGGCATTTAGAGCTCCAAACGTAGATGATGTTGGAAAAATATTTGACCCAGATCCGGGAACTCTTATTGTACCAAATCCTGACGTAGAATCTGAATACTCCTATAATACCGAACTGGGTGTAAAAAGAAAGTGGAAAAACGTACAGTTCGAGATAGCAGGCTATCATACCTTCTTGAAAGACGCTTTGGTGCCTAGACCTTTCTCTTTTAATGGTCAAGATCAAATTGATTATCAAGGGGAAACTAGAAATGTATTTGCTATCCAAAATGGGCAAGAAGCTAGGATTTGGGGAATCGAAGTTGCAGGTAAATGGAGTTTAGAGAATAACTGGTCCATTAAAGGAACTTATACTCATGTAGATGGTGAGCAAACAGAAGAGGATGGTAGTAAAGAGAATGTGAGGCATGTTGCACCAGATTTTGGAAGACTTGAAATTGAGAAAACTGGCTCTAGATGGAATGCAGCTGCTTGGTTGATGTTTAATGGAGAGTTAGGATTTAACGATCTAGATCCTACACAACGCAATAGACCTTATTTGTACGCTCTAGATGAAGATGGTAATCCTTATTCACCTAGATGGTACACGTTTAATGTGCGAGGTAATTACCAATTAAAGGACGATATAACGGCAACAGTAATTATTGAAAATATAACCGATCAACGTTATCGAACTTACTCTAGTGGTATTGCTGCTGCAGGTCGCAATTTGATTGTTGCACTTAGATTTGACTTTTAAGGATTGAGTACACAGGCTTCTATATATGGTCAGCGATTTGAATTAGATCCTACTGGAGCGGTTTATTGGGTAGAACAAGACGTGTTGCTAATCGCCGATGTCCATTTAGGTAAAAGTGCTCATTTTAGAAAAAATGGGATGGCAGTTCCTGCTACTGCCGATGATAAAGAATACGACAAGCTTACCAATCTTATTCATAAATATAAGGCAAGTAGGTTGTGGTTTTTAGGTGATTTATTTCACTCATATCAAAATGCTGAATGGCATTTTTTTGAACAATGGATGAGGTTTCAAACTGCTGATATAGCTCTTATTATGGGAAATCATGATGTGATTTCAAAAAAAGAATTCAACCGTATAGGATTAAAGACCTATGAGGCAATTAGAATGGATGCTATTTTCTTAACACATCATCCAGAAATTAAACAAGGCTTTTTTAATATCGCTGGACATATTCACCCTAGTGTGAAATTACAAGGCACCGGAAAACAATCTATGAAATTACCTTGCTTTCATGTATGTGAGACGGGAATGATCCTGCCAGCATTTGGCGATTTCACTGGAACCTATACTATTCAGCCTAAAAAGGGAGATCGAGTATTTGTTGTTGCCGACAATGAAGTGATTGAAATGCGTTAAGCCTTTACAAAAGAAACTTCTTTATCGTTTTCTTGTTAGTACCTTAGTAATATGAAAAGAAAACTTTACGCAATACTTAATGCCATTATAGTAGTTGTTTTAATAGGCTGGAATGGATATGCAAATTCGGGTAATTTTAATGGAAAGAATGTAGGTGACCTCAGTGCAGAATATAATAACCTGTTTACTCCTGCTAGTTATGCCTTTTCTATTTGGGGCCTTATTTTTTTATCCCTATTGATATTTTGCGCTTATGGTCTTTATTATGCTTTTAATGATAAACATAGAGATTTACTCAGGAGGTTATGTAGTTCTGATTTGATAAGCAACAATCAGAAAAAGTTTGAAAACCGAACTGACTTCATTCTAACCACCGCTCCATTTTTCTTTATAGCAAACGTCTTGTGTTCCTTATGGGTAGCATTTTGGCTGGAAGAAATGATTTTAGTATCCGTTCTCATAATGTTTGGACTATTAAGTAGTCTACTTATATGTATAAAACGTTTGGATCTTGAAATTTGGGATGCTCCTATTCACATAATTGCTTTTGTATGGTGGCCGCTATGTTTGTACGCGGGATGGATAAGTGTTGCTACTATTGCAAATGTGGCATCCTATCTTGTAAGTGTGACTGATTTTACTATTGATGAACAAATTACAATAACCATTGTAATGATTGCTGTAGCAGTTGTTATCAATCTATTTATGATTGTAAAACGTAATATGCGCGAGTTTGCATTAGTTGGAGTATGGGCATTAATAGCTATTGCAGTTAGACACTTTGAAGAGGTTACATGGATTGCTTATACTTCTTTGCTAGGAGCAGTTGTTCTATTTATTGCTGCTGGAATTCATGGTTCTAGAAATAAGGAAACAAGTCCATTAATGAAGTACAAGGAATATAATTCTCTAAGAAAATAATAAGTTAAAAACTGCGTATATCATTACCCCAACTTGGATACGTGAAAATGGTGTTTTTTAAATTTTCAAATGTCATTCCAGCATTCATGGCAACTGCAAACATGTTTATTTGTTCTGATGCCTCTGGACCTATAATATGAGCTCCTACAATCTCATTGTTACTTTTATCTAGTAATATTTTGTATGCATACTTAATTCCTTGTAAGCGTCTGTTATTAAACCAGGAAGAAGCATCGTTTTCAATAACCTCATAGTTTAACCCGTTTTCTTTAGCTTGTTTTTCTGTAAAACCTATTCCAGCAATTGTAGGAATCATAAAAACAGCGCTAGGAATTGCTGGGACTTTTAATTCTTTATTATTCCCTAGTATGTTTTCACTTACTACTTGTGCTTCAATACCACTTAAAGGAGTTAAGGGTAGGGTTTTAATACTTACATCACCACAAGCGTAAAAGTTTTCTTGACTCTCACTTTGTAATTTAGAGTTTACGACGATACCATTACGATTTGTCACTACACCAGCATTTTCCAATTTTAAATCGTCAATGGATGGCACTCTACCCGATGTGTTAAAAACCACATCGACCGTTTTTTGATGCTGAACACCATCTTGATGATAATAAACAATATGTTTATCATCTATCTTTTCAATGGAGCTGGCTTGAGAATTAAGTTGTATTGAAATTCCTAATTCTATACTTAACTGTTGGGCATGATGTGCCGTATATTCTTCAAATGGATTTAGAATGCGTTCACCTCTTTGCAGTACGGTTACTTCGCACCCTAATCTGTGAAGAATGTGACCAAATTCCATTCCTATATATCCACCACCTATGAAAAGAACTTTCTTAGGAAGTTGTTTCATTGAAAAAAAGTCACCACTGGACAACGTATATTCAGCACCAGGAATATCTAGAGGTCTAGTTTTCATTCCAGTTGCTATCACAAACTTTTTAGAGTATATCTTCTCTCCTTCAATATCTAGTGTGTTTTTATCTACAAAAGAGGAATTACCGTGGTAACAATCTATCCCAGCTTCTTTAAATTTATTTTCGGTACGCTGCGGTATGTTTTCACGATAAGACTCAACTTGATTTAGCATTTGCTCCCAAGAAGCTGTAGCAGTTCTAGACACCCCATTACCCTTTAAGTCACCGCTTAAATTTTGAGCTTCAATTGCTGCAAGAAGAATTTTTTTGGGATCACAGCCACGTTGGGCGCATGTTCCTCCATATTCTCTTATATCGATTACTCCTACTTTTTTTCCAGAGTTGGCACATTGAGTAGCTACTAACTGTCCTGCAGTTCCAGTTCCTATTACAAATACATCATATGTTTTCATAGTAAGCAAGTTAAACCTAGATACTGTTAAATGCTCTTAAACTCAATCCAAAGCTTTTCTAAAACTCAGGGAGCGACCTATCTTTGCGACTCAATACAAGGATTTTGAGTTATACTTCTATATTAGAGCGTTTTAAAAGCTTATCACAAACCAACGTTTTAAATGACCTAGTTCAAGATGCAAAGGGCTATCATACTATTAGTGGATTAAATGGTAGTAGTTATTCCATGTTGATAAAGGTTCTTTTTGATCAGGCAGAAAAACCGTTTTTACTTATATGTGATGATAAGGAACAAGCAGCGTATTTTTTAAATGATCTAGAACAAAGTATAGGAGAAGATCACGTGCTATTTTATCCAGGTAGTTATCGCAGGCCTTATCAAATTGAGGAGACGGACAATGCCAATGTATTGTTACGAGCTGAGGTTCTCAATAGGATAAACTCAAGAAAAAAGCCAGCGGTAATCGTCACTTATCCAGATGCTTTGTTTGAAAAGGTTGTGACTCGCAAAGAACTTGAAAAAAATACTCTTAAAATTTCGGTTGGAGATCAAATCACCGTTGATTTTGCTAATGAAGTTTTATTCGAGTACGAGTTTAAAAGAGTTGATTTTGTGACTGAGCCAGGAGAATTTTCCCTGAGAGGAGGAATATTAGATGTGTTCTCTTTTAGTAACGACGAGCCCTATCGAATTGAGTTTTTTGGAAATGAAATCGATTCCATTCGAGTTTTTGATGTTGAAACCCAATTAAGTAAGGAACAGGTTAGAAAAATCTCTATTATTCCAAATGTTGAGCACAAAAAACTTGAAGAGACTAGAGAGAGTTTTCTTAAATACCTGTCTAATAAGACCAGTATTTTTGCGTTTCACTTAGAACTACTCTACGGTCGATTAGACTCGCTTTTCGCGAAAGCGGAACAAGAATATAACAATTTGCAAGGCGAAATACGTCAATTAACTCCACAGGAAATTTTTGCAAATTCTGAGCTTATCAAAAAGCAGCTTAAAGAATATAATCACTTTGAATTTGTTGCCAATCAAGGAGAAATAGCATTCAAGACACAGCCACAACCATCTTTTAACAAGCAGTTTGAGTTATTGATTGAAAATCTTGAAACTAACAAAGCAGATGGTATCAAGAACTATATCTTTTGTGGTACTGCACAACAAGCAAAACGTTTTCATGACATTTTTGACGACATGAATGCTACCGTTGAGTATGAAACCGTAGTAGCTCCTTTATATCGTGGATTTATAAGTTATGATTTGCGTATTGCATGTTATACCGATCATCAAATATTTGAACGATATCATAAGTTTCATCTCAAAAATGGATACGCAAAAAAACAAGCGATTACCTTAAAAGAACTTAACTCGCTTGAGATTGGAGATTATGTTACTCATATTGACCATGGAATAGGGAAATTTGGTGGATTACAAAAGGTCGATCAAAATGGTAAACAACAAGAGGCCATTAAATTAATTTACGGTGAACGAGATATCTTGTATGTATCAATTCATTCCTTACATAAAATTACCCGATTTTCAAGTAAAGATGGTAAACCACCAAAAATTTACAAATTAGGTAGTCCAGCCTGGAAGAAACTGAAACAAAAAACTAAGAAAAAGGTAAAGGAAATTGCTTTTGATCTTATCAAACTTTACGCAAAACGTAAATCAAAAAAAGGATTTCAGTATGCTCCAGATGGTTATTTGCAAAATGAACTCGAGGCTAGTTTTATCTATGAAGATACACCAGATCAAAGTGCAGCCACCGCCGATGTAAAGGCTGACATGGAAAGCGATAAGCCAATGGATAGATTGGTTTGTGGTGATGTAGGTTTTGGTAAGACAGAGGTAGCTATAAGAGCTGCCTTTAAAGCAGCGGTTAATGGAAAACAAGTCGCTGTTCTTGTACCTACAACTATTTTAGCTTTTCAGCATGCTAAATCTTTTAAAGAACGATTGTCAGATTTACCTGTTACGGTAGATTACTTAAACCGTTTCAGAACAGCAAAAGAACGTCGGGCGGTTCTTGATGGACTAGCCGATGGAAGTATCGATATCGTAATAGGAACCCATCAACTGGTAAATAAATCTGTTCGTTTTAAGGATCTCGGACTTTTAATTATTGATGAGGAGCAAAAATTTGGAGTTGCAGTAAAAGATAAATTAAAGACCCTTAAAGAAAATATCGATACGCTCACGTTAACAGCGACACCTATTCCTAGAACACTTCAGTTCTCATTAATGGCTGCTCGTGATTTAAGTGTTATAAAAACACCACCGCCTAATAGACATCCTGTCGAAACAAAGGTGGTTCGTTTTAGTGAAGAGGTAATTCGTGATGCTGTGAGTTATGAAATCTCAAGAGGCGGACAAGTGTTTTTTGTCCATAATCGAATCGAGAATATAAAGGAAGTAGCAGGAATGATTCAAAGATCTGTACCCGATGCAAAAATTGGTATAGGTCATGGTCAAATGGATGGTAAAAAATTAGAGGAACTCATGCTTTCATTTATGAACGGTGAGTTTGATGTTCTTGTTTCAACAACCATAATTGAAAGTGGTCTGGATGTCCCAAATGCTAATACGATTTTTATAAATAACGCTAATAACTTTGGCTTGTCTGATCTACATCAAATGAGAGGTAGAGTAGGGCGTAGTAATAAAAAAGCCTTTTGTTACTTCATAACGCCACCCTATGAGGTTATGACTGATGACGCACGTAAACGTATTCAGGCAATTGAAACATTTTCTGATTTAGGAAGTGGTTTCAATATCGCAATGAAAGATCTTGAAATACGTGGAGCTGGAGACATTTTAGGTGGTGAACAAAGCGGTTTTATGAATGAAATTGGTTTTGATACCTATCAAAAAATCCTTGCCGAAGCTATTTCTGAATTAAAAGAAAATGAATTCAAGGATCTTTATATTGAGGATGAAGTAGATAAAAAACATGTTACTGATGTCAATATAGATACTGATTTTGAATTATTATTTCCAGATGATTATATCAACTCCATTACAGAAAGATTATCGCTTTATTCAAAATTGAATGAGGTGGAAAACGAGGATGAGTTAGAAAATTATCGAAAAGAATTAGTAGATCGTTTTGGAGAATTACCAGATGAAGCAGAAGACTTACTTACAAGTATTCGTATAAAGTGGATTGCTGCTAATATGGGGCTTGAAAAAATCGTCATGAAAAATGGAAAATTTGTAGGCTACTTTGTAAGTGATCAACAAAGTGATTTTTATCAATCACCAGCATTTGGAAAGGTGTTACAAGCAGTTCAATCTCATCCTAGACAATTTAAGATGAAGGAGAAACAAACAAGAGCTGGATTACGTTTATTACTCACTATACCAGATATTAAAACAGTTGATAAAGCATTTGAAGCTTTAAATAAAATATTACCATTGCCTGTCAATGAAAAAGCTTAATAAAAGCAGAAGCTTTAAACCAAATTATTTCTTTATCAATTTGTGTATTTCAATTACCTGTTGATCGTTTAATAATCTGAAAAAATAAACGCCTTTTCCTAATTCTTGAATGGATATGTTGTTCAATTGATCGGCATTAAGCTTGCAATTTTTCACAAGCTTACCTTGTAGGTTGTAGATTTCTAGTCTGGTTATAGTGTTATTCAAACACGCTATATTAATCTGGTCACTTGCGGGATTTGGGTAAAGTTCGATTTTAGATCGCGTGTTTGGAACATTTTCAAAGTTTAATAAACCACTTATATCTAATGTGACAATGTCGCTATTAGATCCAAAACCATAGATCGTTTCTTCGGTGATAAAGTAATTTCCAGCACCATCCTCAATGGTATTCAGTAACAATTGCCAGGTGGTACCTGCATCTGTTGTGAGATATAAATCTCCAGTTGAGGTTGTAATTCCTATTCCGTAAGATGGAGTAAAGAATTTGAAGGTTCCTATAAATCCTGGGAAATTATTGTACTGAAAGGTTTGTCCGCCATCATAAGAAACCTGTTGACCTACGTAAAATGTGTTTGCATCAATCAATTGTATTCCTTCAAAATTCCCACCTGTGTAATTGATAGGATTCCAGGATGCACCACCATCAATTGTCTTAAAAGCTTGGTTACTGGTATTAGTCGCAATACCTATCAAATCATCGAGGAAAACGATGTATTCAGTATTACCTGTAGTAGTAATATGGCTCCATCCAGAACCAGTTTGGTAACGATAAATTCCATCGCTTGCAAAGAAGTTACCACCTACCACAAAAAAGTCATCTCTAGATTTTAACCAAACGTCTTTTGCAATAAACTGTTGGGTAATATTAGGTCCCGTAATGTTAATCCAGGTGTCACCATAATCATCAGAATAACTTACTCGACTTATATTTCCACGTGTAGTAAGTGCTTCACCATTAGGCTTTAGGTGAACGGCATTATAGCCGCCAGAAACTGTCTTGCGGTCCCATGTTACGCCATAATCTGTAGTACGATACATAACATCCCTAAATACCGCACTACCATTATTACCTAGACCTACTACTAATCCTGTAGCATTATTACCAAATGAGGCTTGTTCTAATGAGCTCGGTATAAAATCATTTAAATGACTGTTCCATGTAGTTCCATCTATAGATTCTAGTACAGCTCCTTCTAATCCAATATACAATTTAGTTGCGCTGGCATCAATGCTTAAAAGATCATCTCGTCCTATATCTTGTAGGTTCCATGAAAGGCCCTGATCATTTGAACTTAATATATTACCATCGTTGCCCACAACGTAATAGGTATTATTATGAAAAACCAGGTCATTAAGTCGCTCGTTAGTTCCAGATGTAGATTGGTTCCAGGTTAATCCTGCATCGTTAGTGTAAAAAATAAAACCGCCTGATGCGATAACTATCCCATTGAGAGAATCTCTAAAATCAATTTTAGTTAGGGTCCAAAAATTTTGAATAGGTAATGCTATACTAGTCCATGTGGTACCGCCATCGTCGGTTCTATAGAAGGTGATATCGTCGCCTACTATAAATCCGGTATTACTATCAATAAAGTGAATGTCTCTTATCGTTTCAGTTGTTCCTACATTGAGAGTAGTCCAATTAGTACCACCATCGATAGTTTTGATAAGTTTACCATTACCACCAGCAACATAGCCTTCATTTTCGTTCAAAAAATATAAAGTAGAAAATCCGCTGCTGGGTAGATTATAATTGATAGTACTTCTAAATTTATCATTTGATTTTATAACTCGATTTCTATTTACTATGTAAGCGAGGTCATTACGCAGGACCTGTAGATCAAAACCTTGTCCATTACCTTCTAGTCTATAAGAATTACCATCGTTTTCACTTATATACATACGGTTAAGAAGGTTGACTTCATCAAACAAGAATATACTACCATCTGGTGATACTTCAACTTCCGTAATTTCAGAAATGTTTTTTATAGGAGTTCTAAATATCCAATCTGGTTGTTGAGCTCGAAATGTTGTTGTAGTTAATAAAACAATAAATGAAAAAAGCGCTGTTCTCATAGCAACAAAGATATTACATAGAGTCTATTAAAAGGGCTATGATTTGAATATAAGGTATTTAGATGATTGAGGCAGTGAGTGATTTCCAGTTTGATTATGATATTTGATTTTACGCTTTCGCGAAAGCGTAGAAACAAAAAAGCCAGATCAAAAAGATCTGGCTTATAATATAGAGGTTATCTTCTAGGCCAACCATTGACTCCATGGTAGACGACTAAGAACAACAACAAACGCCAAGGTATAAAATATACCTAGCATTTTGAACTTGCCACTGCTTATAACTTTTTTCTTGTGTTTGGAATAACCTATGGTTAAAAGTGTAACACCTATTATCATCATTAAAGGATGTTCTAGGGCTAGTAATCGCAGTCCACTGTTGCCCATCACTTCACTTGTGTTATTAAAAAGCATGCTGGAATATGGAGAAACTATCCAAAGAACAATCCCCAGAAGTAATTGAATATGAGTTACAATTAATCCTACTAATGCCAGACTGAAATCTTTATTTCCAAATTCTTTTTTTCCTAACCAACCGATTAGTGAATTGATCGTTGCGATCCCTAATACTAATAGTAATAGATAAGCCCAACCGGAATGTGCATGTTGAATAATATTGTACATAGATCTCTTAATTTGAAATCAAAAATAAGGCAAAAAAATAACCCTATCTCTCTAGATAGGGTTATTGTAAAACAATTTATTTAATAGTTCTTAGTTAAAGATGTATCTAAGTCCTATTTGAGCTTGCCATCTTGAAGAACGTATACCAGCATCATCAATTTGCTCAAATCCTTCTGCAAAATCAGGATCAAATGAGAATTCTGGGTCTGGTCCACCTCTTTCAGTTTCTACGATTTCAACTTCACCAAAGCTTCCTGTGATTCTCTTTTGAACACCCCAATCTTTGTTTAAGAAGTTGAAGAAGTTGAAGATGTCTAATGAAGCTTGGAAAGTGTGCTTTTTACCACCAAAGTCTAATTTAAAGTCTTGAAGAACTTTTAAGTCTACAACGTGGTTCCATGGTCCACGGTCACCATTACGCTCTGCATATTGTCCTCTTCTTTCTCTTAGGTAATCATTACCTTCAATAAATGCATCAAGAGCAGCCCATTGATCTGCAGCCGATACACCGTTTGCATCTACTAGGTTAATCTCGCTCTGGTTTCTAGGAATGTAGAATAAAGCATTATCACGAGAGTCGTCGTTTAAAAGATCAGCTCCTTCATCATAGATGTAACTTAAAGTACCACCTTGTTGTCCGTTATAGAATAAACTTACTGTAGTAGCAAAGTTTTCACTCCATTCCATTTGGTAAGAAGCGTTTGCAGTAATTCTGTGACCTAATGCAAACTGTGAGTTTCCAATAGTTGCACGGTTTTTACCGTTTACTGTAACTACGTTTCTCCATTGAGAACTGTTTTGTGAAGAAGTACCTTCAAAGATAGATTTACCTTGTCCGTATGTATAAGCGATCTGTCCAGAGAATCCATTGTCAAATGGCTTTGTTAATACGAATGATGCGTTGTATGACCAACCTTCATTTGTATTTGTTCCTAAGATAATACGAGAATACTCGCTATCTATACGCTGACTGTCATTCCAAAGTGGACGAGTATCTGCACCGTTAAGAGATCCTACAGGTTCACCAATGTTTAAGTTTTGGTAAAGTACATTGTTGATTGTTTCATTGTAAAGGAAGTCTGCACTAGCAATTAATCCCCATACACCTAATTTTTGGTCAACACCTAGACTGTATTTTGCTACCTGAGGTAATTTAAAGTCTGGTGCAAATAAATCGATTTGACCACCGATTGTACCACTACCTGGTGCTGGACCATTTCCAATAGGTTGATTAAATGGATCTGCTTCAAAGAATAATGTTCCTGAATCAAAGTCGTTCTCATTAACTCCACCTACAGAGATACCATTGTTGTTGTAAGCACCACCTGGCCATACTAATGGGATACGTGAAGTAAAGATTCCTAATCCACCACGTACTTGAGTTGTTTTGTCACCAAAAGCATCCCAGTTAAATCCTAAACGTGGAGAAACATGAATCTGGCTTTTTATTTTCTTACCAACTCTAGCACCTTGAAGATCTTTACCAGCAGCTTCTAATAAAGCAACTGTTCTTGTGTTGAAGTCATCGTTTGCAGTACCTTCTTCAAAGAATGGTACATCAACTCTTACACCGTACGATAATTTAAAGTCCTTAGTTAATTTCCACTCATCCTGAGCATAAAGACCTAACTGAGAGTAATTGAATTGTGCAGCTGCTGCTGTCGCATCATCTCCTGTTGTTCCTGCTGGATCTAGTAAAGAATAAGAGTAGTCGTAATCAGTAGGAGCAACGTCGTTTGAAGGATCATTGTCAAAATAAGATTCAAAATCAGATAAAGAATTAAATCTATACTGTCCAAAATTTTGACGAATGAATACATTACGTATATCATAAGATTCAAAGTTACCACCTAAAGTGATGTTGTGAGCACCAGCAGCAATTTGGAAGTTATTTGTGATAGTGAATACGTCTTGATCAAGAATGTTTCCTGTAGAGAAAGCCTCAGAACCAAATGTTATGCTACCAGCACCGTCATTGATTGTTACTCTAGGGAATGCACCACCTATTGGGTCACGGTCATCTCTTACAGTAGTATAACTAGCAATTAAATTGTTAGATAATTTATTGTTGATTTGACTGTTCCATTCCAGAGTAGTGAAATTAGTTTCAGAAGGGAAGAAAATACCTGCGTTAGCAAAGTTAATAGAAGTAGCGCTACTTGTACTTGGTGAAGTAGACTCACCACGTACATAGTTGTGCTTAAGTACAAGAGTGTTCTTATCATTAACGTTGTAATCTAAACGAATAGTAAATCTATCAGTATCTAATGTTCTGTTCGTGTTTTCATAACCACCAGGATTGTAACCGAATAAGTTTATTAGGTTATCTCTTAAGTTGTTAATCCTTGTTGGGTCTGCTGGTAAGTTAGTGTCACCTGAAGCATTTCTTGAGTCACCTACATATTGGTTAAAATCAAAAGGTCTAGGAGTTTCTTCTCTTTCAATTTCAGCATTAACAAACATGAAAAGTTTGTTCTTGATAATAGGACCACCTACTCTAAAACCGTAAAGGTTAGTAGAGAATTCATCTAATCTTTCTCTATCTGGAGCTGGGTCACTACCGTTTCTATCGTCTATTTCATCGATAACCGCCTGAGGTGTTTTACCTGCAAGTTTTTCATTTCTATTAAACCAGTAAGCACTACCTTCCCAGTTGTTAGTACCAGAACGAGTAATTGCGTTGATAGCACCACCAGTAAAACCTGATTGTCTTACATCAAAAGGAGCAATGTTTACTTGGAATGATTCAATAGCATCTAGAGAAATTGGATTGATACCAATCTGTCCACCATTAGTACCTGTACCTGCAAGACCAAAAACGTCATTGTTCACGGCACCATCAATAAAGATAGAGTTGTAACGATTGTTTTGACCAGCAATTGAAATAGCTCCACCTTCACCAACTTGAGCCTGTGGAGTTTTTCTCAAAATGTCATCAATACCACGAGTTACTGTAGGTAACGTGTTGATTTCACGAGTAGAGATGTTTGTTTCTGGACCTGTATTGTTTGAATCAAAAATACCATCACGTATTGCTTTAATAACAACTTCGTCTAGAGCATTAGCCTCATCAGATAAGGTTACATTAAAAGTTTCTGATTCACCTAACTGTAGGAAAATATTTTCAAAAACTTCATCCTTCTTTCCAACGTAAGAGAAAGTAATGGTGTAAGGACCACCTACACGCATGTTTGTTATGCGGTAGTAACCATTGATGTCTGTAGCAGAACCGTAGTTTGTACCTGTAGGTCCGTGCACAGCAACGATTGTAGCGCCTAAAAGAGGTTCGTCACCAGCTTCTAGAACTCGACCATTAATACTCGAGGTTGTAACCTGAGCAGTGGCCACTAGAGCAACAAAAAACATTGCTAGCGTTGCTAAAAATTGTAATTGTTTCTTCATTTGGGTATGAATTAGCTTGAGTTAAAATTTTTGCAAATGTCCGTACTAAATCCCTTTCCAATATTAAGCTAACATTAAATTACACTTTTTAACACTTATTTTTTCTGGTTCTAATTAATTATGTTATTGAAATTGGTAAAATCTACTCAAGATTTGTTGTGTGCTAGCATCGTGCTGGCCAGTCGAGCCGTTCTCTATGTCTTGTAAAACAGCATCAGCTAGAACTTTGCCTAATTCTACACCCCATTGGTCATAGCTATAAATGTTCCATATAACACCTTCTGTAAAGATTTTGTGTTCATACATCGCTATTAATTTCCCTAGGCTAGCTGGTGTAAGCTCATCTATAAGTAGGGTAGTAGTAGGTTTGTTTCCTTCAAAAACTTTGTATGGTAATAGAAATTCTATCTCGTCTTGGTTTTTTCCTGCAGTTTTTAGATCGTCAAAGGCTTCTTCTTTTGTCTTACCATTCATTAATGCTTCTGTTTGAGCAATAAAGTTTGCCATAAGCTTGTTGTGATGATCTTGATGTTGGTATTTCGCTTTCGCGAAAGCGATAAAATGAGCAGGAATCAGTTTTGATCCTTGATGAATAAGTTGGAAAAAGGCATGTTGGGAATTTGTTCCAGGTTCTCCCCAAACGATATTTCCAGTTTCATAATTCACTCTAGAACCGTTACGATCTATAGTTTTACCATTACTTTCCATTATAGCCTGTTGTAGGTAGGCTGGTAATCGATGTAAATATTGAGTGTATGGAATTACTGCCTCGCTTTGAGCCTTATAAAAGTTGTTGTACCAAATAGTCAATAAAGCTAATTGAACAGGTATGTTATTTTCAAATGAAGCTGTTTTAAAATGTTCATCCATTTGTGATGCTCCATCAAGTAGTTGTTGGAAGTTGTGAGTCCCCACACTCAATGCTATACTCATTCCTACCGTGCTCCACAAAGAAAATCTACCACCTACCCAATCAAACATTGGAAAAATATTTTCTTCCTCTATGCCAAAATCTACAGCTCTATTTATATTACTGCTTACTGCTATAAAATGTGTTCCTACAGCATCTTGATTCACTTGTTGTGTAAACCAATTACGTATAGTAGTGGCATTGGATAAGGTTTCCTGAGTTCCAAAGGATTTTGAAACTATTACAAAGAGTGTGGTACTAGGATTAATCGTTTTTAAAACTTCTTCTACGTGATCACCTTCAACATTAGAAACAAAATGAAGATTGAGGTGATTCTTATAGGCTTGTAAAGCCTCAGTAATCATTACTGGCCCTAGATCGCTACCACCTATTCCTATATTCACAACAGTATCAAAAGCTGCTCCACTAGCAGTTTTAAATTCGCCGCTTATTACTTTGTCTACAAATTCAAACATTTTCTGTTTGCTTGTAACAGCAGCATCAACGAACTGTTGTGCTCCTTCATGAGCTTGTTGTGCTCGTAGAGCAGTGTGAAGGACCGACCTTCCTTCAGTTGCATTAATAGGCTTACCAGAAAAATACGCTTCTATGGCTGCATCTAGATGAGTTTCACGAGCAAGTTGAACTAATAGATCTTTTGTAGTTGAATCCCATAAGTTTTTTGAAAAGTCAACATAGAAATCTTCAAAAATAGTGGTGAATTCTTGAGCTCTATTGCTATTGTCTTTAAAAGCCTGTTTCAGGTTTAAACCTTGGTTGTTATTATAATGTTCTTCTAGCTTTTTCCAAGCTTCAGTTTGAGTAGGATTGATGTTTTTCATAGTAATGGCGGCTGTTATAAAATGTCGTCATTTTTAAAAGCTAGCTGATCTATTTCCTCCTTTAATGGGGCGATGAACTCTAGGTAGTTATTAATTTTTTCTTTTGGCAATGGGTCAGCAGCAGGTAGTTTTTGTTTGTAAGGGTCAACCTGTACGCCGTTTACCCAAAAACGATAACATACGTGTGGACCTGTTGCAAGACCGGTACTACCTACAGTACCTATTACCTGACCTTGTTTAACTCGTTGACCTACCTTTACCTTGCGCTTAGTCATGTGTAGGTATTGAGTTGAGTAGGTGCCATTGTGCTTAATTTTTACGTAATTACCATTACCTCGTGTGTAGCTGGATTTAGTAACGACACCATTTGCGGTTGCAACGATAGGTGTTCCTCGCGGTGCTGCATAATCTGTTCCCTTGTGTGCTTTCCATCGCTTTTGTACTGGATGAAATCTACGTTTTGTGAATCTACTAGAAATTCGGGTGTAATTTACTGGTGCCTTTAAGAAGAAACTGCGCAATGTTTTACCAGTCTCGTCGTAATAATCATGAATGTTTGCAATAGAATCAGTTTGGTAATCAAAGGCATAGTAAGGATTGCCATCAGTTTCAAACACTGCTGCTTCTATAGATTCAATACCTGCAAAAATGCTGTCGTTTATGTAACGTTCGTTATAAATCATTTTAAAACGATCGCCTTTTTGTAATCTAAAGAAATCGATGGACCATCTATAGATATCAGATAATTCATAGATTGCACTCAATCCTAAACCTTCTTCTTCCATTGCTTCTGAAAGTGTAGAGGTTATTACTCCACTAGCGGTTTTACGTTTGAATGAAATAGGGTGTTTGTCTCGATAAGCATTAAGACTGTCTGTTAATTCTACAACCACATAATCTAGTCTGGTAGGCTCGTATACAAAGGCGGCAGGAGTTCCTATACTGTCTTTTTTTCTTAAAATTTTAAATGGTTTGCCGGTTTGTATACGACGCACGTCAAATACTTCATTGAATTCTTGGGCTGCTTTAAAGGTACTTTGACCTTCAACTAAATAATCGTCTAATAGATCACCAAAGGTGTCACCTGACTTTACTGTGTCTTCCACTACTTCAAAATCAGTAAGGTTAAACCCATATTTCATTATCGGTTTTGGCGCTACTGGTGTTATTTGATTAACAGGTATTTGCTTCTGTTTTTTCTTGTCACAAGAAATAAATAGTAATAAAACAGATAAACAACCTATAAGATACTTTTTCATGTATTATTTTGTATTAAGTGCGTGTGTAACCCATTGCTTACCCCATTCGTCGTGTTCTTGCTGTGTCCATAACGATGGGAAGAAACTAATTTTCTGAAAACTAGGCGGTAAGAACTGTTTCCAGTTTGTGCCACCAGTTGCTTGAACAGCTTGTCCTTCTTTGCGTAAATACCTGTGCGCTGCACCCATGTGCATGAGTAACCAGTTGATATTTGCATTTTGATCTAGCATGCGCAAGGCCTCTATAAGGTCCTCTGTTTTTTCTTCATCTGGTAATTGTAAAAATTGCTGATTTAAATTAGTGTTTTGAACTTCACCTGCGATTCTTAAAAAGCGTGGGGTATATCTTTTTTCAAACTGTTTTAAGGTAAGTGTTTTTTCACCTGTATGCATGTCAATACCGCCTTTTTTCCAGTAGATGTTTTCGTATAGTTCTTGATTTGTTACTGATTCTGCTTTCGCGAAAGCGTAATCCTGCACATTATCTTTATTGCGATAGTTATCACGCACGGTAGGATGGACCAGGTTGATAAGATCAGTGCTGTAAAATTCAATCATTCTAAATTGAGCGCTTTGGAAACCGCTTGCAGGAAGTAGAGACATACGGAATTTTAAAAACTGCTCGCGTTCCATTCCTCGTACCATCACATCAAATGAATTGATCAAGACTGTGAAGTAACGATTAATTCGCTTTGCCTTTTCAGCAAAAAAAGCACCTGTCAACTGCTCATTTTCTATAATTTGTTTCTGCTCGTGAATGATAAGCTTAAAATACAGTTCAGTTATTTGATGATAACCGATAAATATCATTTCATCGGGAAAATGTGTAGCGGGAACTTGTAGGCTCAAAAGTGTGTCTAGTCTTATGTAATCCCAGTAAGTAATGTACTGGTCGTATAACAAACCATCGAGGTAGGATAACATATCCTGTCCAGAATTTTTGAACTTCTCCTGAAGAAGTTCGATACGCTTTGCGATTTCTGGACTAATTTCTTGTGACATAGATTGAATCTTGGTGGATTTACAAAAATAACAAAGCCGTATAAACTGTTCAATGTTTATACGGCTTAAGTGTTAATTAGTTTTAACTAATTATGGGATAATTTTAAAACTGTGTTTTAATCCTTTGAAAGCTTCTAAATCTGCGGTTAGTGAGCCTACAGCCAACTTTGCTTTAATGCGCAGTGGGATTTTATTTTCATCATCAGATATCCATACGGTAAGGCTTTCTTGTTCTTTAAAAACACGACCAGATTGAACGTAAGGTTTGAATTTTAAAGCAGGAACTTTACCAAATTTAGTTTTTACTGTAGTGCGTTTTAAAAACTTCAGTTTAAAGTCATAATTCTCCTTGTCAAAGAACATGGGTAAAATAAATTCGTCGCCTTTTTTAAGAGTTTTAGTGTCTATTTGATCTCGTAAATGATAGAAAGCGCTCACCATATCCTGTGTACCAGGTTTTATTTTTTCGGTACTTTTTGTGTTACGTTTTTTATCGTGAACTAGTGCTTCATTTTTTTCGTGATCAAAATCTATTACAATGTCCTTTTTATAACCACCTTCATTGATGTCTCTTATGAATCTATAGGGTTTAACCTCGTTTTTGTCAATATAAGATTCGTAATGATCGTCTACCGTAAAAAAGAGATCTAGTAGTCCTGTTGATCTACCATGTCCTTTAATATGGTATACATCCTTACCTTCAAGTTGACTGTCGATGACCTCTAGTTCTGCATAACTTGCATTGAAAATACCGTAGTGAATTCTAAACTTAAACCATTCTCCTTCTTGAAATGTTTGTTGTAGAGAATTGTTATAGGTAGCACTAGTAAAAGCGGTACTCAAAAACAAAACAACTACTAATGATAAAGAAAGAATATGTCTCATGATTTAAGGATTAATCGTTTCACATGATGTATTACAAAGGTTATACCATTTTGTTATAAGGTTCCTCTTCTTGCTTGTTCTCTTTCTATAGCTTCAAATAAGGCTTTAAAATTACCAACTCCGAAAGACTGTGCGCCCTTACGTTGTATTACTTCTATAAACATGGTTGGTCTATCTACAACTGTTTTTGTAAATAGTTGTAAAAGGTAACCTTCTTCGTCTCGATCAATAAGAATTCCATGTTTTTTAAGGAGTTCAACGTCTTCATCTATATCACCTACTCTTTCTAAAATATCATCATAGTACGTGTCTGGGACGTAAAGGAACTCTACTCCACGATCTCTCATAGCGCTTACAGTTGCTACAATATCATCGGTTGCGACTGCAATGTGCTGTACACCTGGACCGTTATAGAAGTCTAGATACTCCTCAATTTGAGATTTTTTCTTTCCTTCTGCTGGTTCATTGATTGGGAACTTTATACGACCATTACCATTGCTCATAACTTTACTCATGAGAGCAGTGAATTCGGTAGAGATATCATCATCGGCAAAAGATATGATTTGAGCAAAGCCCATTACTTCTCCGTAAAATTTACACCATGTATTCATTTGGTCCCAACCTACGTTACCCACCATGTGATCAATAAATTTAAGTCCAACTGGTTCTGGATTGTAGTGTGATTCCCACTTTTCAAATCCTGGTAAGAAAACACCATTGTAATTTTTACGTTCTACGAATATATGAACGGTCTCACCATAAGTATAGATTCCAGACCTCACTACCTCACCATGTTCGTCGCTTTCAACAGTAGGTTCTAGGTAGGGTTTTGCACCTCTTTTGGTTGTTTCTTCAAAAGCTTTACGAGCATCTTCTACCCATAACGCAACCACTTTAACACCATCACCGTGTAAGTTTACGTGGTCGTTGATTGGTCCGTCTTTCTGTAGTGGTGATGTAAGAACTAGTCGTATTTTATCTTGCTTAAGTACATATGAAACACGGTCTTTTAAACCTGTTTCAAGTCCTGCATAGGCTTCTGATTGGAAACCAAAGGCTGTTTTATAGAAGTGTGCACTTTGTTTTGCATTACCTACATATAGTTCTACATAGTCTGTCCCTAATAGAGGTAGAAAATCTTCTGCTTCTTTAAATAATTTTTTGAGCGAGTATTCTGTGTTTTTTAAGTCTTTTAGATTTTTTATTTCTGCTGGCATGATGTTGTTTTTTGATAATTAATTTTTAATTGTGGCTGTTATAAAAATAATTACCACATGGCTCTCATGTGTGCAGCACATTCTAATTTACTGTTATTGATCTTGCTCATTTTCTTCTTCAATTAACTCTTCTATCTCAATTATTCCTTCTGTATTTAAAGAGTCTACTTTTTGATCTAATGTGTCAATATCTTCCTCATAATAATACCAATCATCTTCTATAGTTTCTTCCTTTTCATATTCATACTCTTGTCCAAAATTGCTAAAATCTCCATCGGCAAGTTCACTTAAAGAAAGACCTATAATAGCAACAAATAAGATGATGATAAGAGTGGTTATTCCAGATATTGCAATGGTAATTATATTAATTATTTTCCCTGCATTAACTGATTTATATGATGATTGTGAATAGGATCTAGGATCCGACTTATAGGCTCTTACTCCTTTATTGGCTATCACTAAACCTATGATTCCACCTATTAAGGATAATGGTGCTCCTATACCGTATAAGCAACATGAAATAAAGAAAAAGACAATAGAAATTATCCCAATAACAAGTGCTGCAGGATCACCAGGGACAGATTGTTGTATCCTATTATCAAATCCTCCATCAGAATAGGATTGTTGATGATGTGTAGGTGTACTTTCGTAACCAGATGATGATTGTTGATTTCCAAAAGGATTCTGCGAGTCGTTATTATTTTCCAATGTAAAGGTTTATTTAAATTATAGACAAATATAGTCGGTTATTCTAACCAACTTTTGTGATAACTCTCATCTGCAACTTTCATTGCTTCCTTAGTTACTTGCAATGGTTTAAAGGTATCTACCATAACTGCGAGTTCTTCTGTAACCGTTTGCCCTATACTACGCTCGGCAGCGCCAGGATGTGGTCCGTGTGGAATTCCAGCAGGATGCAAGCTTATGTGCCCAGGAGCAATATCGTTCCTACTCATAAAATCACCATCTACATAATATAGTACCTCGTCACTATCGATGTTACTGTGATTATATGGTGCAGGAATACTTTGCGGGTGATAATCGTATAATCTAGGAACAAAGCTGCATACAACAAATGCATCAGTTTCAAAGGTTTGATGAACTGGTGGTGGTTGATGAATACGTCCAGTGATTGGTTCAAAATCATGTATTGAAAAGGCGTACGGATAATTATAGCCATCGTATCCTACAACGTCAAATGGGTGTGATGCATACACCATATCAAAAATCTCATCTTGCTTGCGCACTTTTATTAAAAACTCACCTTTTTCATCATGAGTTTCTAGCTCTTGTGGTTGTCTAAGGTCTCTTTCACAAAAAGGAGAATGTTCTAATAATTGTCCAAACCAATTTCTATATCGTTTTGGGGTATAAATAGGTCTTCGACTTTCAACAATAAACAACCTGTTGTCAGTGGTATCAAAATCAATTTTGTAAATAATCCCTCTTGGGATTAGCAAGTAATCACCGTATTTAAAATCCAAATTTCCTAAATGAGTACGCAATTTCCCAGATCCCTTATGAATGAATAGGAGTTCATCAGCATCGGTGTTTTTATAAAAATAGTCCTGAGTTTTGTTTTGCGGTGAAGCAAGAGTAATATTACAATCGCTATTTGTTAATACAATCTTCCTAGAATCTAAATAGTCTAACTCTGGTGCCACTTCAAATCCTCTAAAACGATAGCTTTTCATATTATTGGGAATTGCTATTTCTGGCTTTACAGAATATTGACCCGAAATTTCCTTCACCATTGTCGGGCGGTAAACGTGATATGAATTTGTTGACATTCCATCAAATCCAATAGTTCCAAACAATTGTTCGTAATATAATTCACCATTTTCTTTCCTAAAAATAGTGTGTCTTTTAGGTGGAATTTTTCCTAGTTTGTGATAAAAGGGCATGCGTTTAACTTTTCTGCCCTAAATTTCGGAAATTCTTCAGACCATTCCATAGATATATGGATCTTTTTTGAATCTGAATGTCTTTCTAGAATTATTTAGAAACGATAACCTAAAGAAACAAAAAATTGATCGTCATCAAGTTGTGGAGAGAAGCTATACTTGATTTCGATTGGTCCCAGAAAGGTTTCTATTCCATAGCCAATTGCATAACCAGTATATCTTGCTTGACTAAACCAGTCATCTTGTTCAAAAAGTTCATCATCTACATTGGCATAATTAGCGGTGAAGTTAATGTGGTTTTTTTTGAATATTTCATAGTCTGCGGTGATCCCAAATTTAATCATGGTATCACCACTTATACTGACAAAGTCATATCCGTAAAATGACACAAAATTATTTATGGGCCTCGATCCATAGCCGCCTAAAAAGAAATCAAGACTACTATTTGCTGGATTTCCTATTGCGATTCCCACCTGAGCGTCTCCAATAAAACTTAATTTATCAAAGCTAAAAGCTCTTTGTACTTGTAATTGAGCAATGCTGAAACTACTAAAATTTTCTTGTTGTTCAGAGTTTGCTAGATATACATGAAAATCACCGTTAATACGCCAACCTTCATTTGGAAAAAACATATTATCCATACTGTCTACCAGGATTTCTCCGTACAAGCTAGTGTACAAACTATCATCAAAAGTAAGATCCTCATTCGGTCTGTTAGGATCTGAAATTGTACTCGTAAAAATATCAAGGTATTTAAATTCTAATCCAGCAGTTAAATACAGGTTTTTATTAAATCTAGAACGCATGAACACCTGATTGGTCCAATCTTTATATTTTACTTCAATACTGTTTACTCCTAAATTAGTATTGTCCACATCTGCTACAAAATCAGCTTGAATATCTTGGTCAAATTGAACATAATTGCTATTAACGCCAATTGACCAATAACGTCCTTTGTCTATGTAGTAATCTAAATTGTATCTAATATTGTCACCAACGATAACATCGGCACTTATGACATCGTTGCTCACTAGAACACCTTTTCTACTCAGATTAATCAAGGCACTACTGCGCAATAATTCATCGTAGTGAATTCCTAGTCTTAAATAATTACGTACATCAGATTCAACAACTTCAATCTCTAGTGCATAACCTAATAACTCGGGGATTAATGAGTAGTTTATTTTTTTAAAATTGTTAGTCGCTTGTAAGTTGTTAATCCCGTTAGAAATATCATCATAAGCTATCATTTCTGGAGCATTCAATTTGAATCGCCCACTTATAAAAGCTCTTGAATATTGTTTATTTCCCTTTATTTCTATACGAGTTAAGTATAAACTATCACTTGCAATATTTTTTAAATCAGGTCTTTTATAACCTGTTGCGACTTTTAAAAGGTCATCAATTTTTTGTAAGGAGGCTTCTTTTCCTTTTGTAATTATGGCCTGACCTTCGTCAAAAGAAATTACATTGAATTGTTCGATATCAGGTTGAATATAAATATCTGTCTTGGGACGTTTTATTTCCATATCACTAATCGTGCGGAAATTATTTATCTGTGATAATATGTCAAGTGCATTTTGTAATTCCTCTTCTTCCTTTTTATCATCTTGAACATCTACTCCTATGATTATGTTCATTCCCTTTTCCCTTAACTTTTCAATAGGATAATTATCGATTACACCACCATCAATTAATAACATATTATCGATTTGTACAGGTGCAAACAAGCTAGGTAATGCACCACTTGCATTTACAGCCTTAGGCAGGCTACCTTTATCTAGAACTACTTCTTCACCTGTGACTACATTGGTGGCAATACAGAAGAATGGAATAGGAAGTTTTGAAAAGTCATCAATCTGATTCACTGGACCCATCAACTTGGATAAGAAATTGTATATGTTTTGACCTTTACTCAACGAGCTAGGAAGACTTACCTGAAAATCTTTAAAGGGTAAAGTCACTGCATATCTTTCCCGGTCCTTACGTTCGTAAAAAGTTTCTGCACGTCTTGGGATATCGTCACTTATAATTTTATCAAAATCGGTAGCGTAAAAAATCGAGTCTAGTTGTTTACCTGAATATCCAGAAGCGTAAAGAGAACCTATAATAGCTCCCATAGATGTTCCTGCTATATAATCTATTTTAATACCTAAACTATCAATTACTTTAAGTGTGCCTATGTGCGCAAGTCCTTTAGCTCCGCCACCAGAAAGGACAAGCCCTATTTTGGGATTTTCTACTTTTTGTAGAATGCTATCAACTTTAGTTGATTGAGTAGATTTCAATATAGAGTCTGCAGGAATAGCATTTTGACCTTTGGTTAAAATGGGAGCTACGAGCAAAAGCAAGGAACATAAAAAAGTAACGCTAATCTTCATGTTTTTTGTAATAATCAATAATTTTTTGAGCTTTTGACAATCCTATTACTTCTTCTAATTCCTTTTTAGTAGCCTTTTTAACTCTTTTTGTACTTCTAAAATGTTTCAATAACTCAACCACAGTTTTTTCTCCTATACCAGGTATGTTATCCAGTTCGGTTTCTATCGCACCTTTACTTCTTTTGTTACGGTGGTGAGTAATCCCAAAGCGGTGAGCTTCATTTCTCATTTGTTGAATCACTTTTAATGATTCAGATCTTTTATCTAGGTATAAAGGTACAGGATCGTTTGGGTAAAACAATTCTTCTAGTCGTTTTGCAATTCCTATAATTGGGACTTTCCCTCTTAACCCTAATCTGTCCAAGGCTTTTACACCACTAGACAATTGACCTTTACCACCATCAACAATTACAAGTTGTGGTAGCGGTTCGTCTTCTTCTAACAGTCGGCGATAGCGTCTATAAACCACTTCTTCCATACTAGCAAAATCATCAGGTCCTTCAACAGTTTTAATATTGAAGTGCCTGTAATCTTTCTTGCTAGGCTTCCCGTTTTTAAACACTACGCAAGCTGCAACTGGATTAGTTCCTTGAATATTTGAATTGTCAAAACATTCCATATGACGTGGTTCTTCATCTAACCTTAAATCAGCCTTCATTTGAGCCATCAATCTTTTTACATGTCGTTCTGGATCTACAATTTTAATGGTTTTGAATTGCTCCTGTCGATAGAACTTAGCATTACGTTGACTTAATTCAACTATTCGTTTCTTGTCTCCTAATTTTGGGATGGTTATTTTAAGTTCTTCTCCTACATCAATATTTAGGTGTGTATAGATTTCTCTGGATTGAGAATCAAATCGATTACGTATTTCAACAACAGCGAGCTCGAGTAATTCTTTATCGGTTTCATCTAACTGCTTTTTAAGCTCCATAGTATGTGAACGAGTAATGGCACCGTGATTTATTTGTAGGTAATTTACATATCCAGCACTTTCATCACTAATAATGGTAAATACATCCACATTAGATATATTAGGGTTCACAATAGTTGATTTTGCTTGATATCTAGTTAGCACATCTAATTTTTCTTTTATACGCTGTGCTTCTTCAAACTCCATAGCCTCAGCGTATTCCATCATGAGTTCTTCAAAATATTTTACAGCTTGTTTAAAATCTCCTTTCACGATCTGTCTAATCGCCTCAATATTTCGGTTGTAGGCTACTTCTGACTGTAGACCTGTACAGGGTCCTTTACAATTACCTATGTGATATTCCAAGCATAATTTGAATTTGCCAGCATCTATCTTGTCTTGCTGCAAATCATAATTACAAGTACGTATGGGATATAATGATTTAACTAGTTCGAGTAATGTTTTTACTGTGCGCACACTGGTAAAAGGCCCAAAGTATTCACTACCATCTTTTATCATTTTACGAGTAAGGAAAACTCTAGGAAACCTCTCTTTTTTGATACATAGCCACGGGTAAGTCTTGTCATCTCGTAGCATGATGTTGTATCGTGGATTACGAGATTTAATCAAACTATTTTCTAGTAAGAGCGCATCTGTTTCAGTTTGAACAACAATGTGCTCGATACGAGCTATGTTTTTAACCAGAGTGCGTATGCGGTGGCTATCATGATTTTTTGTAAAATAAGATTGTACTCTTTTTTTAAGTTTTTTTGCCTTACCCACATAAAGCAGCTTATCTTTTTTATCGTAATAAAGATAAACACCTGGTGATAGCGGTAATGTTTTAATCTGAACTTCTAAGGGAGCACTATTCATAGCTAGGTAAAGGTACTATCTTTTTAAAATTTCGCTTTCGCGAAAGCGTAAAAACCACAATTTTTATTAAAACTTTAAGCCTACAATGTCCTACTTATGGAGCCACCTTTAAGATAATTTCAAGAATTCAATAAATAGTATATAGTACCTTTAAATAAAAGAATAAACATGGCAAAATTTTCTGAACTCATTAATAAAGATACACCGGTACTTATAGATTTTTATGCCACTTGGTGTGGACCATGTCAAACCATGATGCCAGTGCTAGATCAACTTAAAAAGGATCTAGGAGAGAAAGTGACAATCCTAAAGATTGATGTTGATAAAAATCAAGCCCTTGCAGCACAATTTCAAGTACGAGGAGTGCCTGCCTTTATGATATTTAAAAATGGAACCCAGCAATGGCGCGGTAGTGGTGTGCAACCGTTACACGAGCTTAAAAGTCAATTAGCCAAATACATGAATTAAATTTATTGTAACTTTTTAATCTAAAAAGCTACCTATCAATGAACTAATCAAAAACCTGCTATGAAAAATAAAGTACTTCTTTTAGGATTATTATCTATATTGATAGGGAACGCACAAGAGTTTGCGGGTAACTGGAATGGGCAACTAGGGCCATTACCCCTTAACCTAAATTTTGAGCAGGTGGAGTTAGGATATGTAGGTAAATTACAAAGCCCTAAACAATCTAAAAATTACGCTTCGTTAGATGAGGTCAAAATAAACGGTGATAGTATCTCATTCAAATTAAGTGCTTTTCAAATCGTGTACAAAGGAATAAAAAAAGGTGATTTAATCGAAGGTACCTTTACACAAGGAGGAATGTCAAATGCACTAAGCTTAAAAAAAGGATTGTATTTAAATCAAGTCTCAAGGCCTCAAACACCCAAAGCACCCTTTGATTACAAGATTGAAGAAGTTTATTTTAAAAATAAAACAGCAGGTGATATTAAGTTATCAGGCACGCTTACATTACCCAAAAAAGTTAAAAATCCTCCTGTTGCAATTTTAATTTCAGGATCAGGTCCACAGGATCGTGATGAAACGTTGTTAGATCACAAACCGTTTGCGGTTATTGCAGATTATTTTGCAAAAAATGGAATCGCAGTTTTACGTTATGACGATCGCGGTACGGCCAAATCTCAAGGTGATCACAGTACTGCCACTAGCGCCGATTTTGCCACAGATGTATACGCTGCAGTAGCATTTCTTAAGAAGAGAAAGGATATAAATACCTCACAAATAGGATTGATAGGTCACAGTGAAGGTGGTATGATAGCGCCTATGGTTATAGCCGATCATCCTAAAGACATTGCATTTTTCATATCGATGGCAGGAACAGGAACCACTGGTGTACAAGTTCTAAAAACACAAATACGTAAATCGGCACTGTTACAAGGTCAACCTGAAGCAGCTGTTGAAGAAGGAATGAAAATAATGGATGCTGTCATTGATGAAATGGCTAAAGAAGGAGTAAAGGATTTATCTATTGATCAAAGAAAGAAGATCATCCTTAAAACGATTGAGACTAAAAGGAGTCAGGTTGATCCTTTGATTGCTGCAGAATACTCTGATCAAACAGCACAATCTCTTGCCGATCAATTCAGCACTGATTGGTTTGTGTATTTCATGAATTATAATCCTGTTGACGACGTTGCAAAAATTAAGGTACCAACTTTAATAATGAATGGCTCGATAGATTTCCAAGTAATCCCTGAAATTAATGTGCCGCCAGTTGAAAAGGCTTTAAAAGAATCTGGAAACAACGATGTTACAGTTAAAATTTTTCCTGGTTTAAATCATTTGTTCCAGAATGCTACTACCGGTGCAGGATCAGAATATTTTGAAATCGAGGAGACAATAGCGCCAGTAGTCTTAGAAACCATGGCGACTTGGATTAACAAACGATTTTAATGTTGCTGCAAAACTCTTAAGTGTAATCGGTACTTTTGCGTGAATATAATTCCAAAGTATAAGCATGTTTTTTTTACCTCAAGATCTAGATGATTATATAGTAGCTCATTCTCAAAATGAACCTCAAATTTTAAAAGATCTTAGTCGAGAAACTTATCAAAAAGTGCTTCAGCCCATTATGCTTTCTGGTCCTTATCAAGGTCGAGTGTTAAGTATGATTTCTAGTTTGATAAGCCCCAAACGTGTGCTAGAAGTTGGTACTTTCACAGGTTATTCTGCACTATGTCTTGCCGAAGGTATGCCAGAAAATAGCGATCTAGTTACCATAGATATCAATGAAGAGTTAGAATCCTTATGTAGCAGGTATTTTTTACGCTTTCGCGAAAGCGTAAAGAAAATTAATTTCATTCAAAAAATAGGTCCAGCCCTGGATATTATACCCGAATTAGAAGACTATTTTGATTTAGTATTTATTGATGCTGATAAGCCAAACTATGTAAACTACTTTCATCAAATTATGAAGAAAGTGCGGCCTGGTTCTTTAATAATTTCTGATAATGTTTTGTGGCACGGTAAAGTGGTTGAAACTGTAAAGAAAAAAGATCTATCGACACCTGTGCTTCTCGAATATAATAAGTTGTTGAAGGAAGATCCTAGATTGCAAACTGTTCTATTGTCGGTGCGTGATGGTCTTACTCTTTCTCGTGTAATAAAGAGCTAGTTTATAACCTAGACAACCTAAAATACTACCTGCGATAGCACCTACAATAACATCGGCAGGATAATGTACACCAACCATTATTCTAGACAGTGCAAATAAAATAGGCCATAGAAACAAGAGTTTCAAAAGGTGATTTTTTGTAGGGCTAAATAATAATGAATAAACAAAAAATGTGACAGCAAAACTCACTGCGCTGTGTCCTGACCAAAAGCTAAAGTTTTCTGGACGTTGACTTATTAAAATACTATCTAGTAAAACGGGTTCATTGCTTGGTCGCAATCTTTCTACGGCATTTTTTACCAGGTTAGTAATGAAAAGAGTTATTCCCGCTATTACTGGCAAACAAACGATGAGGTAGTAACTCACAGGTTTGTTATATTGTTTGTACAACAAGAAACTAAAAAAAAGAAAGATAGGTATAGATCGTTCTGGATGCGTTATGAACTCCCAAAATTCTGGTATGTTGTTAAGAAAAGAATTATTGAGCAGTTTGAGTAATTCTCGATCAATTTCTAGAAGAGATTCCCACATTAAAGTTTACGTTTAATGGAACCGGTTTCTTCAATTTTGTCCTTTACTTCTTCGATTTGTTTTTTAAAATGTTCTACTTCTTTGGAACTAAAGTCATCAGTAGCAGTTTTAGTGATTTCATGTTTAATGTCATCAGTTGCATTGCGAACTGTTTTTATGGCTTTTCCCAGACCACGAGCTATTTCTGGAAGCTTGTCACTTCCAAATACTAATAACACTACTAATCCTACTAAGAATAGTTCTGGTGTGCTTATAAAAAGTACATGATGAATCATGCGACAAAGATACATTTATAGTATATCGTGTGCAATTACATAATGTTAATGCAGTACGCTTCTTGAGTAATTAATTTTCTAATTTTATAAATAAGAGAATAGGTTATAACTAGTGCTAGAAATACCATTATTAGTGGTAAAAATTTCTCTACTCACTGGCATGCCTTCAGAATTTAAGTTGTAGGTGTAAATCATTTCTTGAACGAGCTGTATTGAGCCACTACTCGTATCGTACTCTTCTTGAGTTAATGGTAAAAATCTTGATGAAGGAATAAAATCTTTAAAAACAAGTAACCTTATTATATCATTCATATCCTTAAAAGGATTGTCATTTAGTTCATAGGTGAAATCGCTAAATCCTGTCGTGTTGTTATTTTCTAGATAGGTGATTCTTTCAATATTAAAGTTTGCATTGATATCAAACACCTCGCTATTTTCTTGTATCACTGAACCATTAGAGCTGGTTGTTATAGAAAGAATTTCATCTACACGATTAAAATTATCTATTTCAAATTGTTGTATTTGATTAGGGTTTGAAACATTGCTGCTTGTAATGATATTTTCATCGTATTCTATACTGTAAGAACTAGTACTTTGATTTTCAATCTTTGTATAATTGATTACTTGGTTGTTTGGTGCGTATTGAAATTGATATGTTTTTGATTGTTGACCAGAGAATACGATCTCAGATATAAGATTATCATTATCGTATACTATATCAATGTTTGTTACAATATTGCTAGCTGTGTTTTCTGCTATTTGAATTGAACTAAGTCTTACGTTATCGTCAATAGTGGTAATATTGTCATCTCCTTGATTTTGATCATTTGACAATGTAGGATCCTCATCGCAAGAAACCAAAAGTAGAATTAATAGAGTATATAAATATTTCACGTAAAAGCGATTGAATTGGATTGATAATTTTACAACAGAGTAAAAGTACAATTTATGGTAAAACAAAAAGCCAGTTTCTATTGAAACTGGCTTTTTAAACGTTTATAAAACAGAGATTATTGCTTTCTCATTTCTTCAAACTTATCAACTTTAGGCTGTTGTGGCCAGCTGTTGTTTGACACATCAATGTCAGCTGTTTCTAGGTCTGGATCTATAGTAATACCTACAATTTCTTTATCGCTTGCTTTACTTAGACCAACTTCTTTATCATTGTATCTCCAAATTTCTGCTGGATGAGTGACACGTTCTTTAGTACCATCTGCAAACGTGTATTCAATGATAATAGGCATAACTAATCCTCCTGGTTTTTCAACAGTAATTTCATAGAAGTATTTAGGAGCCTTCATTCTAGCTCTTTCTTCGGCAGTGAAATTTTCTTTTAAGTAATCATCTATACCGCTTACTACTTCTCCTGGTTGCTTACCTTTCAAGGCAGCGTCAAAGTCTTCGCTATCTTCTTTTACCATGTAAACGAGACCAGCTTCTTTAATGCGTTCAACAGGAATGCCGTTTTCTTTAGCATAATCCTTCATAGCTTGGTTCATTTCATTTGAAACATAATATTTGCTTACCTCTTTAAGTCCCATATCATTGAAACGAGTAGTATAGAACCATCCTCTCCAGAACCAGTCTAGATCCATAGCACTTGCATCTTCCATAGAACGGAAGAAGTCCTCTGGTGTAGGATGCTTGAACATCCATCTTTGAGAATAAGTACGGAATGCATAATCAAAAAGATCACGACCCATTACGGTTTCTCTTAAGATATTAAGACCGGTAGCAGGCTTACTATAAGCGTTTGAACCAAATTGATACGTATTTAAACCTTTACTCATAATTGGGGCGATGTATCTTTGATCACCTGCCATATAAGGAACAATTTTCGCAGCAGGTCCACGACGAGATGGGTACGCATCTAAACCTTCAATAGCGGCTGGATAATTTTCACCAAAATCTTGTTCGGCAACGTATTGTACAAAAGTATTAAGACCTTCGTCCATCCATGTCCATTGACGCTCATCACTATTTACAATCATAGGGAAGAAGTTGTGACCAACCTCGTGGATAATTACTGAGATCATACCAAATTTAGTACGATCTGTGTAGTTTCCTTCAGCA